>JAHISE010000015.1 GCA_018818235.1 Patescibacteria group bacterium | reverse complement strand
TCTCTAAAATTGAGACATACCCAGTATTTCAGTATTCCAATATTCCAGTACTCCAGTATTCTAAAAAAACTTCAAAGACCCTATCCCCACTTAAGGGGTTTTGAACGATATTTTCCAAAGTGCCGAATTCCCGCCCGTTTAACCTATGGAGGGGAAGCTCATCATCAGGACTAAGATCATTCCTGTGATAAGTACTGCGTGAGTCACGATGACTTTTTGCAGATCATGGAGTGAAGTGGGCTTCACGTATATTATTGTAAAGCATAAGAGTAGGAATTGGACTTTACAGCTTGAACTAGGGTTCTATAGCTATATATGTATAAAAATTGTGAACAGCCATGAAGTTGTGCTTTTAGTGTTGAATTTTGGGAAATAGAGGACTTAAAATATTGATTAATAATGTGAAATTTGTATGTAAAGAATACTTATGGTTAGCCATAATATCTGTATAAATTATTTGTTCAGATGGTTGATTTATCAGTTATTCCTCATCATCTGATTCTGAGGATTGATTTGTCTTATCCATGAGAATTTTATATTCAATTGCATCTTTAAAGGCATCCCAACCGGCTTTCGTAGAGTCTTCATCGGCACCCGTCGTTGTCCATGTATTTGTTCCATCTGTTACTTCCATAATAACCTGAATGATTGACGAAGTTCCATTAAGTATATCTTCAGGTACTCCTGCTCTGTAGAGAACGAGTTTGAGATCTTTTAACTCCGGATGACTATCTTTTAATGCTTTTCTTAATGCGCTATTTAAACAACCAAGCGGTCCTCCTCCTTCTCCAACTTCATGAAGAGGGGTATCATCGCCATTAATTGAAACTTTTACAAATGCAATTGTGGGTCCGCCAACTTCATCAAGTATTTTAGGATTATCTAATTCGTTTATTACAGGTTCAAACATTTCAAGTTCCTTGAGAATTAAAAGAGTCATAGATGCATCTGCTTCTTCGTAAGCATAGCCTTCTGCTTCACGTTTCTTAAGTGATCTGACAAGTCTGTCTTGTAATTCAGAATCATGCAGAATTCTATCTCGAACTTCTTTGTTAAGAACGGGTAATCGTTTAACGATAGAAACTAAATTGGAACGACCTGACTGTATGGATCCCACTATACGTCTTTCGTTGCCCCACCACTCGGGAGGCGATGATTCATAAGCTTCTGAGTGTCGGTTCATTCCGGATGCATGCATACCTCCTTTGTGCCAGTATGCATGTTTACCAACATGAGGTTGGCGTGGATTACGACTTTGTTTTGCAATACTTGCAGCCTTCTTGGATGCTTCGGTCAGTTCTTCGGTTGCTGGTAAATCAAATTTATCCATTTTCCTCAGGTTAGCAATTATTTGGCAAAGGTCAGCATTACCGGTTCTTTCACCATAACCATTCCATGTCCCTTGAACCAGTCTTGCTCCTGCTCTTACGGCATATAATGTATTGGCAGTTCCAAGATCTCCGCAATTATGTACATGAATACCGATTAATAAATCGGCAAATCTCCTCCTTACTTCTTCTGTTGCTTCCTCAACTTCCCATGGCATAGCACCTCCGTTAGTGTCACAAAGCGTAATACTTTTTATTCCTTCTTCGTAGGCCGCCTGAAGTGCACTTAGTGAATAATCTGAATCTTGTTTATATCCGTCGAAAAAATGTTCTGCATCAAATATTAAATCATCAACACTTATATCTTGTTTTAGATAACGAAAAGTATCTCCTATCATTCTTAAGTTCTCATCAGGTTTTGCTTTTACTATTTCTTCTACCTGAAAACGTGATGATTTCCCAACAATTGTAGCAATGTCTGTTGGTACCCGAATAACACCTTGCATAAAACCATCTTTTTCGGCAGTCATATCTTTTCGAATAGTCATTCCGAAGGCTGCAACTTTTGCGTTTCTGAGTGGATCTTCTGCCAGTTCTTCAAAGACTTCTACGTCGTCTGCATTAGCTGCAGGGTATCCTGCCTCAACTATATCAATACCAAAATCATCACTAAGGCGGGCAATTGCGATTTTACCCTTTTTACCAAGCTTTATTCCTCCGCCCTGATCCCCATCACGTGGGGTCGCATCATATAATATTATCTTCTCTTTTTCTGGCATTGTTTTAGGGGAATACTTATAAAAAAATCCCGCCTCTAGCGCGGGAAAGGAATTATCAGATCAGCTACCTCCTCAGCGCCTTGGGCGTGAAGCAATAATAATGCTGATAATGATAGATCTGTGAGTCATTTCTGGAGGGCAGTTTAGTGTTGTTTAGTTTAGAGTCAAGAATTTGTAGAGTTTACATTATAGAAAAAATATTGTAATATATAAACATGGAAGCACAAGAGGATGAATACGGCACTTTGAAAAATCCTATGTCTAATGACGATGCAAGAGAAATTGAACAAGCACGGGCAGTCTTGATTGGTGAAGAAAGAGGTGATTATGGGGAATTTGGTTTCCAAAAGCCTGTGGAGAGACTATGTCTTGCAGATGTCGAAGAAATGCAGGACCAAGTATGTTCTTCTGTGGAGGAAGGTCTAAGTGTTGATGTAGAGGATACTGATTTAGATGAGGAGGATGAAGCAGGTCAATATGATGATTATGGAGTTTATGGTTTGGGTGAAAACAATGCAGATATTGATGATAGTGAAGACGATAAGGAAGGGGAGTGGAAGAGGGCTGCTTAACAATTTTACTGGAGTAAAATTAGATTAAGAATTAAGATTAAGATTAAGAATTAAGCGGGTATAATTTCCTTAATTCTTAACATTATTTCTTTTCGTCGGGGTGTAGCTCCCACCTTCGCCTCCAGCCGTCGTCTCTTGGCTATGGCCGGCAGGCTTGGCTACGGTGGAGGCAGTTTCCAACTTCGCTACTTAACTGTTTTAGAAGTACTTGGGTTTTAGGATATAATCTATTCTACGGGGTGTAGCTCAGTTGGTAGAGTGCGTGACTCGGGTTCACGAGGTCGCCGGTTCAAGTCCGGCCATCCCGACCAGCCTTCGCAAAATTTACTCCGTAAAATTTGGCTACGGCGGGCCATTTATTAAAATTTTCCCTTGAAATCAATCTCCAGTTACTCTACAGTAAACTTGTATCAAGACGAGGGGAATCCGAACGGTTAATTGCCTAAGGGGAACCCTCTTTTTATTTATGTGTGTTGCACCTTTTCTTTTATGTTTTCCAAATAGTCACAGTATTCTGTTGTGAGATTTCTATACAGGGAAGACGCATACTGTCTGTTTGGAAACAGGATTTTCTCAAGCCGTCCTTTTTTGATGAGATAGTCCACGAGTTTCTTGTAGTCACCATCCCCTGATACGAGAATTATTTTGCCGAAATCATCACGCTCAATCAGCGTTCTCATTACCTCGAAAACAATATCCGTATCAACATTTCCCTTTTTGGTGGCTTTTAATGCAGAGCTATGCTCCCGAAAACACACGATGAATCCTGCCTTCTGTAGATTGGAATATAAATCCTGCTCATCCTCATTTGTAAATCCCAGGAAATAATTGGCTTCCTCAACTTTATATTTATCTAGCAGATACCTGCGAAATCGTTTGTAATTAATCTTCCATCCATCCTGTGTTGTGCCAAGATGGAGGTTTTGTCCGTCGATGAACGCAAGATTGGGCTTGGTATCCATGGCAGTAATGTATCAGAAAACGCTCTACTTTGCGCCAGTGATCTGCACCTGAATCTACTACTTTTTCTACCTATGTACCGCTCATGGAATCCAATAAGACCCTTCAGGAGGCTTAACACTAAAATCCTCAAAGTATTCGATCGGCCAGTCACTCATGGCTTCCATATCTCTAGAAGTAAGAGGGAGATTCCTCTTAAGCTTCCACATAGCAAGCATTAGTCGGGAATAATCGTTATTGAAAGCAAGATTATGATTCCATCGCTTATCATCATGGTACTGACGTAACAACGTGTCACCATTATCCAAAGCCTCACGAACGATAATATCCATTCCCAACGAAACAACGGTGCCGCTATCATTTGATAACAATTGCTTCACAAGGTTTTCCGTATCTGATCTACACTGATGTAAATGTGTCACCGCATCTTCTATTTCTCCATTCCATCCCATATCTCCTCGTTTTTCTATCCAGTGCATGCGTGCTATGTGGTAACTGGTTGGTACAATGCATGGTGGAGCTATTCCTCTTGAAAGAACAGGAAAAAGAAGGATTAACAAAAATACTGTGACAATACCAAAGGCTATACCAAAAAATCTGAATAGAAGTAACAGTCGCTCCTTTATTGGAAATTTATTTTTCATTATTTGCTAAGGATAGCTTTGGCAAGTGGGTAAAACTCCTTTAGTATCTGCACCCCCCGATCATCTGAACCTGGCGTGTCATGTGGCTTTCTGTATTTCAAATGATAGAGCGTGGCTATAATTTCTGGTCGTTTATTCAGATCCACTTCAGATTCCCATTCGTCAATGAAAGATCGAATTTTAGCAGCAGAAAAGAAAATACTGTGTTTTGGCTGCATGACATATTTGTACAAATACTTTCGAGAGACTTTTTCGATGCGCCCTTTTGAGAGTTTTGAATCCTTTGGATTGGGATTGTAGTATCCATCCCTAATAAGCCCTTTCGCTGTCTGCAGTTTTATTTGAGCAACACCAACAGATACGTTCCAATTCAGCATAAGCGAGGCAACAACATCCCGAATTTCTTCAAAAGGAGCCATACGGGAAATCTCATCAATCATTATTCCTCCAAGGAGATATGAATCAATATCAAAATGATTTGCGGCCTTGTGAATTATAGCCTGATGTTTGTGGAGTATTGAGATCACATGTTCCTTCGTAGTCATTCGCTCCCCCTCTATCCAAATAAATACATCTTTCTTTAAGCCCAATTGCTCCAAAGATTTTGAGTATGTGTTCCAGTAACTACGCAATCCTGGACCAGATATAAACGTTGCATCCTTAATTGCGTTGTATAGTTGATATGATGAATGAGCAATGAAATCAAGATTGTCTTTTTCGGTAACATTGGGGTTCGTACGAAGATAAGTTCCCACACCAGTTTTTACGGTATGCACAAACTGAATTTGGTTGTTCTTTATGGCCTTAACCGCTTCGGGTAACGAATACACTTTCATGGTATCTGTCACAAATACAAGATTTCTTCTTTGTGTGTCGCTGATGACCAATATGATCTTCATAGTCGTCATTCTATCATATTCACACCAGTTGTAATAATGTTCAGCCACTCGCTACTGATAAAACATATAGCAATAATAGTGTAAGTAATGGTCACATTTATGTGTAAATCAAAGAGATTGGCTTCACATAGAGATTTCTCCTGATCGGCTTAGGCACATAGTCTGGGTCAAACTCATGTATGACCTTAACGTACCTATTGCCTAGATGACCATGTTCTTTATGGTATTCCAAGAGCCGTGCGAGTTGGTGCGCCTCATCCCGACCACAAGAAATATCCTTCAAAAAAACTTAATAAGAACAATTATTTGCAAATGGTGCCGGAACGGTCCACCACGACCAGAGGAATAACAAATATAAATATTTGGAAGTATCAAGAATCTACGAGTGGTGCCGCAGACGGCTCACCCCGACCAATTATTGTCTGAACCATGATTAAAAGGATTTTTTGATTATCATGATTACAAGAATCATGGAAATCTTTTAATCATGTGAATCAGACTATATCCTTGTCCAGAGCCAGAATGGTCCCCTAAGCGCGATTACGGCCAAGATGACATCCCAGGTAGCGGATGCGGTCAACGTCGCGAAACCCACCATCTCGAATGCCGTCTATCAGGCCGCGCCAAATACCGATGCCTCTAACATGGCATCGCAGGACTTGGGGGGTGTCCTCAAGTTGGTTGGCGAAGGCTCTGGCAGCCACGGACAGTTTGTCCGATATTGTTAAGCCCTTCCTGGGTTGCATGACAAACTGTCGAACGTTTGAATGTCCGATTATCTGAGAGCCATCGCTCTCACCTCCACGGTCGCCACCATACGGTCGGGAAGTTTTTTGTTAAAGAATAATATTCGCTCATTCGTTCGAATGTGATCTGTGGGACTAAAAAAGATCTGGGAATAATTGACAGTGAAATTAATGTGTGTGATATTGGAAATATGGGCAATAAATCTTCAAATAACGGCTTAGGTGTTCCTGATGATCCAAGATTCTTGGCTCCTGTTGCAGATCAAAAACCTAAAAGGCTAGAAATAATCCCTGTTGGGGAAATGGGTTTTCCAATTGGCACAGATAGAGATGATATAAAGAGAGTTGTGGCTGAGGGTACAGGGGAATAATCTTGATATGATATTTGCACTTTATGTTTATATATAGATAATAAGTCTGTATAAATATTTAGTACATAATACAGTTAAATATACTATGATAATATGTTTGTATGAAGCTCTTACAAATCCTTTTACCAATATCAACTCTTCTATTTCTTGTTGCTTGTTCGCAGGTTAAACCCGACTCCGATTCCGATCCCGACTTCAAGCAACTCCCACAACGCCCCATGGAACTTACAGCCCCAGCTTTTGCAAACAATGGCAAGATTCCATCCAAATTTACCTGTGATGGGGAGAACATCAATCCTGCTTTATCCTTTGATGATGTGCCTGCTCAGGCTCAGAGTTTGGTTTTGATAATGGATGATCCTGATGTTCCAAAATCAATTAGAGAAGATGGTATGTGGGATCACTGGGTAGTATTCAACATTCCACCGCACACTCAGGGGGTAAATGAAAATGGGCAACCCGATGGGGTAGCTGGTAGTAATACAAGGGGGGATTTATCTTACGGTGGCCCTTGTCCTCCGGATCGTGAACACAGGTATTTCTTTAAGCTGTATGCATTGGACTCAGAGCTTGATTTGCCTGAGGGGTCAACAAAGGCTGAGGTTGAGGAGGGGATGAGAGATCATATTATAGGGGAGGCGGAGTTGGTTGGTTTGTACAAAAGGATTAGTGAATAGTTTAAAGTGAATAGTGCTCTGTTTTTGGAATGATTAGGGCACTTTTCACTATTCACTATTCACTTTTAACTGTATTCTCTGCATGTTATTTTCCCACAAATTACTATGACATCTGAAAAAAGAATACTATTCGTAATCCTTGGTTTACTCGTGATCGCCGGTCTCTGGGCCTGGTCCGGATATAATCGATTTGTTACCTCAAACGAGAATGTTGTGGGCAAGTGGGCTCAGGTAGAAACACAATACCAACGCAGAGCAGATTTGATTCCTAATCTTGTAAACACTGTCAAAGGAGCAGCTGAATTTGAGCAGGGGACATTTATTGGAGTAACAGAGGCAAGAACAAAATGGCTGGGTGCCGGTGGAAGAGGAGAGCAGATTGAAGCTGCAAAAGGAATGGACAGTGCACTGGCTCGCCTTCTTGTTACATTCGAGAGTTATCCGGAACTAAAGGCAACGCAGGCTTATCAGGATTTGATGGCGCAACTGGAAGGAACCGAGAATCGTGTTGCTGTTGCTCGTAAAGATTTCAACGAAGCAGTGCAATCATTCAATGTAATGGTTAAGCGTTTCCCGTCAAATATGCTTGCGGGCATGTTTGGATTCGGTCCTCAGGATTTCTTTGAAGCTGATGAAGGGTCCGAGAATGCACCGACCGTCGAGTTTTAGAGTTTTTTGGTTTCCTGTTTTTGGTTTCTTGTCTCTTATGAAAATGCATTACTCAGCACGGTTCTTGGTTGCAGCTTGCGGTTTACTGATTGCCGCCCAAGTGTCTGCATTCACAATTCCTCCAAACGATGGATTTGTAACTGATGCCGCGGGAATTTTAAGTTTGGATGAAGAGCAATTAATCGAGCAAACACTTAAGGATTATCAAAAGGAAACTTCTAACGAAATAGCGGTGCTTATTGTTAATACAATGGATGGAGATGAAATCGGAGATGTTGCTTTCGAGGTTGGTCGTGAATGGGGTGTGGGAACTAGCGAAAACAACAATGGGATTTTAATTTTAGTTGCATATGAAGATCGAAAATTATTTTTGGCAACAGGTTACGGTTTGGAAGGAGCTGTTCCGGATATTGTAGCCAGAGGAATTATTGATAAAGATATAACACCTGAATTTAAAAATGGTAATTATGCTGCCGGGATTCAATCGGGAATCGAATCACTAAAGAAACATATTGGAGGAGAATTTACTGCTGACCGATATGAAAATTCGAGTGGCAAGAATATGGATTGGGGATGGTTAGTATTTATTATATTTATGTTGATTCAATGGTTGTTTGCGATATTGGCTCGAACAAAGTCATGGTGGTTGGGAGGTATTTTTGGAGTAATTGCGGGAATAGTCTTGGTAATCCTGTTTGCTTGGTGGATTTCGATTCCGATTCTTGCAGTAATTGGATTGGTTCTGGATTATTTGGTTTCTAAGAATTACAAAAAGAATCGTGGCAAAGCTTCGTGGTGGGCGGGAGGAGG
>JAHISE010000130.1 GCA_018818235.1 Patescibacteria group bacterium | reverse complement strand
TATATGCAGGCGGGAGTATTGCTTTTGATTATTGCTTCATTAAATGCACTCAAAAAACATCCAATATGGATTCCTATTGCACTCGCGACTTTGCATTTTCAGTGGTTTTACTTTTATTTGGCGTTTAGTGAGAGGTTGATGCTGACGAATATGTTTTTTGCATCTGTTGCAGTTGTTGATTTGTTGTTTTTATTTGCAGTGCTTAATCTGTACGTTCCCAAGCTATTGCACCGATAAGTCCATTTGCATAAAGACGGACATTTTTAATTTTATCTGCCATGTTAGGCATCATGAAGTCAAGATTACAGGAAGAACAGAGAGTGAGTGAAGCTTTTTGCATCCACCTGTAATGTCCATGCTCTAACAAAGCTCCACGTCCTGCAGCCGGAAGATATGCTGCCATATTATCTGGTTGTATATGAAGAGGTGCGCTTTCATGTACTTCTTCTTGTCCATATACATATGCAACCCCTTGATCGTCTTTATGTGCATGAATAGATCTTGTATATAATGTAGCAAGTGGAAGCTCAACTCCTTCTTTTGGTGTTTTCCCAAAGCATTCATAAAGTCGCACTAATGTCCTCATATGAGTACTAGGTACATCAATTTTGAAATTATCTGCTGGATCGAATTGTTTGAATAGGCGAGCCTGTGTAAAACGTATTCTTCTGGAAAAGTCTTCAATTACATATTCCATTTGAAATGAATAATCATTTGGTATAAGTCCTGATTCACGTACACATTGGTATAGATCAATAATTTCCGGTGACTCTTTTACAAGAGGATCTTTGTGTACATGTTCAAAATCCGGTTGTTCCATTGAAGATGTTAGTAGGCCCCGTCCCGTTTCGTCACAAATATCTTCATCGTAATAAGCGACAGGATTACCGATAACATTTCCAATTCTATACACCCCTCTTTCGTGTGGATGTTCAATAATAGAACCACGCTCTTGTCCGTGATAGTCTTCAATTTGTACCATTATGTTTCCATCAAAGGGCTTACCAGTCTCCCATTCAACGTATGATTTAACTCCTGGATCCTTAGCGTGTGCGAGTACTTCATGAATTGCTGCACGCACTGCATCTTTACCGGTTACATTTGGGATGGACTTAAGCACATCCACCATTCCGGCAAAATCACGTCGGTCGCATCCACGAACAATCTTAGGATTGTCTAAATTCATCATATTCGTGCAAACATTCACATCGAATCCTGGTTCCAGACAGAAGAAATGGTCAGGTAAATATTTGCTTAGGTCGGGACAGTGTTGCCGTGCAAATTCATAGGAACCAGCTTTGCTACCGCCCCATTCAATTTGCTCTTTTGCCTGAGGATTTTGCCATTGTAGTTCTTGAAGTTTCACAAAACTATGATGTGACGTAATTAATGGTACGTCAATTAATAAGGTCGATTATTCCTAGTTATTTGAATACCAATCAACCGTTTGCCTTATCCCATCCTCAAAAGAAGTTTCCGGTTCATAGCCCAGCTTCTCTCGTGCTTTAGTAATATCAGCAACATATCTGACCACTTCGCCTGTGCGGTTATCTTCCAGTTTGATTTCTGAGCTACTACCAAGCAATTCTTTTACAGCTTCTGCCAGATGAACAATGGTTGCCGCTTCTCCGAAAGCAAGATTAATAGTTTCGTTCTTTGCATTATCAAATTTCTCCAGCGCAAGAATCAGTCCATTCACAGTGTCATCAATATATGTAAAGTCTAAGCACTTTTCTTTTCCAAACACGGTCATCGGTTCATTGTTTTTTGCTTGTCCTATAAAGAGGGGAACAACACGATCGGAGTCATCATACATTCCATATACATTGGAGAGCCTGAGTACTATTCCATCTATTCCATAACACCTCCAATATGCTTTAACCAATGCTTCACCTCCTATCTTGCTTGCGGTGTATGCACTTTCGCAGTTATCAATCCGAACCATATCTTCCGTGTGAGCTTCGTTGGTATCATTACCGTATGTTTCACGTGAGGATGTGAACAGGAATCGTTTGATATTGTTCTCGCGTGCGAATTCAAGAATATTATAAGTACTTAAGAAGTTATCCCGTGCCATATCAGGCTCCTTAACCAGATCATAAACACGTGCATTGGCAGCAAGGTGAACAATTGCATCAACATTGGTCGGGATATTTTTCAAATTCTCCTTATCCCTTAGGTCGGCAATGGTTGTTATCTTATTTATATCTTCTTTCCACTTGTTTGGTTTCCAATCCACTCCAATTACGTCAAATCCCTTCTCTATCAGCTTTTCGCAGAGACGAGTTCCTATTGTGCCGGAGGAGCCTGTTACTAATATCTTCATGATTGAAGACATAGTACTGGAAAATTCGAAACTCGAAACCCGAAATCCGAAGGAAAATTTAAATTGTCTTAACTGCATTTGTCTGAACCGCAGATTACACAGTGTACATGATCGTGGGGTTACAATAGGAGATACCTAATCCTTTCCCCACCTTTACCATGGCAACATCCATATTAAAGAAGAACTTCC
>JAHISE010000129.1 GCA_018818235.1 Patescibacteria group bacterium | reverse complement strand
TCGTTCAGCTGGGCAAGATGCCTCTCGTTCTCCGGAACGGCCAGAATACCGCCGTGAATTGCCGGATGCAGAGTCTTGACTCTGCCGTCCAGAATCTCCGGGAAGCCGGTTATCTGCTCAACAGTCATCACATCGATTCCTGCTTCAGTCAGATGAGTTGCAGTGCCTCCAGTTGAAACGATTTCCCAGCCTAATTCGCATAGGCTGCGGGCAAACGGCGTTAGGCCGTGCTTGTCCGAAACACTGATTAAGGCTCTCATTTGAAATCACCTTCCGAAAGTGTGAATGGTGTATTTAACGTGCAAATTTAGTTTATCAAATTAACATTCTAAAAACTATTTGTCAAATAAAAAAATGGCCGCAATGCTGGGAAAGCAACCATCGACTAAAGATCATAAACCACACTCTTATCGTCTCGAGCTTTGTACGGCTTGTAGAACAGATTGAACGTACCACGCTTCGTGGTTTGTCCTTCTGCTGGTCCCAAGCAACGACGTTTCAAATTCACAGTACGGTATCTGATTTGATCATCTTCCACGGCAACAACCTTACAGATGCCACCGTACATGAAAAAATCCCCCTTCCGCACTTCAGAAGTTAAAACTTCAACCAGCTGATACTGCCCTGTACTATAAGCACGAATCAATGCTCTCAAGTTTCTGAATCGCTCCACTTCACCCTCCCTTTAAGTGCCAAGACCAAAAGAACACAAGCGACCAATTTCTGTTTGGTCTTTCAAGTTAGCAACTATCATCTAATTCGTCAATTCTACAGGTAACACTTAAACCATTTTGTAGCTTCTATTTTTGATTTATTTAGTACTGGATCTCTCTAAATTAATGATCACCATTTTGAACAACAGTAAACTTTTTCTTGGTTTTTGGTTGCTATAGAATTTCTTATTATGAGACATTGATACTGCTTTGTCCTTGTTGCTCTGAATAATGAACACGGGACAAGATATTTTTCGTTACCAGAACCATGGGTAGACATGGCAGTATATGGGGAAAATTTAAGAAAATTAGTTTGACATAATCATTGGATTATAGTAGAAGTATAAACAGGTTAGAGAGTTCTTTTCAAACCTTTGAATCTAAATCGAAAGGTAGTTACATGAACTTGTTATTCTTGGGGGACAGTAGTGTGATCGGTGGTTTTTATGCTAATTCAGCACCTTTCAGAATCGCAGAACGTCTCCCAAAATCCTGTGGCCGGTTCTGCATTTGGGATGACAACACTAGAAGTGTCGACGACTCTTCAGTATTACCAATTGGTGAGTTCCTACGCGGGAAGGGGGTTGATGTAAGAGATATCGAATTTGGTCTTTACTCAGAACTTGATGACGAAGATTCTTCGAGATCTTATCCTCTTTACGGTCTTCATGGTCCTAGTACAAGCAGGACGAATAGGAGGGAGGAAAAGTATATTGAAGGATTTCTGTTTTCCTGGCCGCTGAGCCAACAAGCCAAGCTTATTCTTGCTTGGCTAGCGATTGAAGAGAGGAGGAATTTGGATCCAAGGTTTGTGAAACTGGTTTTCAGTGATTGGCCTGAAAATCAGTTAGAGGCGGTACGTACTTTTCTGGTTCCTGATGAGCGTTTCGACCACATTAGAATCGTTTCTCAGGAAACAAGCGATACAGAAATTGGCCAGCTAATAGAATGGCTCACCGGCATGTCCGATTACGAATTGCTCGTCGAGGGTTAGATTCGTTTCATTGAGCATTCCTAAGCCTTGTACGTATACGGGGCTTTTTTTATTTATAATACTTCTCATGAATCAAGGAAGAGTATTAAACATGAGGCCTATTATTTCGGTCTTTCAAGTTAGCAACTATCATCTAATTCGTCAATTCTTTATAGAGTTCACCCATATGGTACAGTCTTCTCTCCGAGATTTCGCGTGAGACAAGCAAAATTTTAGAAATACTATGCCAAGGGTTTTCTAGAGATCATGACTCCTAGCCATAAATCAAAGATAAACATGCTAGGCATCCTTCAAATATTTTATGAACCACTCCAGTGTATTATCAAAAAGTTCCTTTTTCGATTTACTGTCCTCGAAATCATGATTTCCATTTATTAGTCTAAAATCTGTTGGTGCGGAAATATATTCTAAATAACTCATAATATGCCTTTGATCATATTTAGGAAAATTCTTACTTGGATAAAGCATTAAAGTTGGAACGTTTATATTTTTGAAATACGGTGTTAAATCCAAAGTTCTAAATTCCTCCATTAACTCTTTTCCAACATACACATCCCTGTCTGCGGTATAAGAATGCCTTGTAAAATATCCTTTTG
>JAHISE010000128.1 GCA_018818235.1 Patescibacteria group bacterium | reverse complement strand
GCTCAAAACCATTTCCAATAAACTCACCTACTTGTTCGGTATCAATTACACAACTAACTCGCTTAAGGCAGGCAGCCTTTTCAGCTTCTGATACTTCTGAGTCTGGATTAAATATTTGTGTGATTCTGTTTAACACAAGTATATTATAGCAAATTTTGATGTAGTTTTTTAGTGTATTATGCGTGTGGAGGGATGGCTGAGTGGTCGAAAGCGCACGACTCGAAATCGTGTTGACCCATATGGGTCACGAGGGTTCGAATCCCTCTCCCTCCGCCACAATTGAATTCGAGCTGAACGCAAGCCCAGAGGCGCAGCGTGAAGCCGAAGATATTGTGTGCCCCGTAGCGAAGCGTAGGGGTACTAACCATTGAACCAGCCACAGTTAAATCCTCAACCGCGCCCACGAAGGGGCGCTCTACAGGATGTATGTTATTTAATCCTCTTACAATTAAGAGTCATTTTCCACTTTCCACTTTCCATTTTTCATTTTTTTACACTCCCCCTTCTTCCCCTTTCACCCCTCTTTAAAACGCATAGGCGAAGAAGAAAATTTCTCTTTAATATCCATCAAATCTGACGAATGAATCTCTTTTACTTTTATCTTACCTTTCATAATAGGACCCGGAGGCATCTTCATTATTATTCTCCCGCTGCCAATAGGAGGAGCTCCTGCAATTACCTGCATTAAATGAGCTTTCTGCATTTTAATCTTTCTCTGCATTTCAGGATTTCCCTGCAATTTAATACGTATTTGTACATCTCCAGTTTCCAAGGCTTCCAAAAACTTCTGATGCTCCTGCATTCGCATATTCAAATGAAGACGTATCTCGTCGGGAACCCCTTCGGGTAAGTTTTGCATTCTCCTCTCAAAGTTCACCTGTTGCCTTTCTATTCTGTTCTGAATCATACCAAGTCTTTCTTCTGTTATCTGACCACCTTTAAATAACTGTTCTGTTTCCTCCAGACGACGCTTAATTCTTTTCTCCGCCCAGCGTGCACGGATATCAGGATCCAAACGCATTCGCTCACGCATTGGTTCCGTGACATTTACCTTCAAAGGATAAAGAAAATCTCCCGGCAATGTATCTTCGGCCGCAAAAGCAACTCCTCCACCAACCGAAGTAACAAGTATCAATACAACAAGTGACATTGATACAAACCTGATTGTAATTAATGATTGAATTGAATCAAATATCGAATCAGAATCTGCTTTGAACGATCGCATGTATGACATAAAAGCTTTCCTGCCAAGATAGAACTCCTTCTGCGTTAATTCAACACCGACTGCCGATGAAGAGAAATCCTGCGAAAAGATCCTGTCATGCGACAGTGCACGCTCCTCTTTGTTGAGAGCTATACTTTTTGCATCTGCCATAAACTGATCAATCGGATTACGCATAATCAGGCAATAATGAACGCAATGTATTCATTCCTCTGTTAATTCGAACCGAGACGACATTTACAGATTCATCCATAGCTTCTGCAATTTGCTTTGGAGATAGTTCATCTATGTACCTCATAATAACTGCAGATCTGTATGGTTCTTTGATCTTCCCAAGAACTTCCACAACTTGTTTTTCGTTGAATACCTTCTCTGTTGCACGCGCAGAATTATCTTCCCCCGCAATATCGAACCCCTTTTCCTGCAAAGTTTCGAGTGACTCCTCTGTTCTCCTGCTCTTTCGTCTGAGCTGATCGACTATCAGATTATTCGCAATGCGATACAAAAACGCTCTCATATCTTTAATCTCCTTGCCATTGCCGGCATATTCCCACGACTTCATAAACGTCTCCTGCATCATTTCCATTCCTCTTTCACGATCTCCAATACGGAAGTAGCAATGCCGAAATATTGCATCGGCATACTGGTCGTATGCCTTTGTAAACTGCCGCTCAAGTTTGGAGTGAGACATTTCCTTATATGTAGACGGTTGGAGAGGGGTATTCTTACATAGAATATTTGTCTGAACCATGATTTTCATGATTAAAAGATTACCTTGATTTAAAATATTACCCTCAGTTCTAATCATCATGTAAATCCTTTAATCAAGCAAATCAAGGTTCAGACATCAAGAAACTGCCACACCCTCTCAGATCGTGGCAGTCCTGCAATGTAGAGAGCCAACCGCACTTCAAACAGCTGGCTCTCTTGTTTTCTTATGCGGCTACGCGAATAAAGATATATTCACATTTTATACTTAACGAATCTAATAGCGGCGTAGCGATATCCGGCTACGGCTTGGCTTTGCCGAGACGAGTCGCTTCGCCGTCATATCGAATTCAATGGTATAAAAGATCAATAGTACTCAATCGCGAAGCCGTATTACCTCCCCGATCTGTGTCGATCATATATCTTCAGGAAGCATGTTGATGCCTCTCCGCGATCCTCCATCTTCATACATTCTCCAACTCCATTACCTCTGCCCATCCTTCCCATAAATCTTCCCATCATCATTGGAGGCTTAATTTCGAATCCCTCAGAAACTGACTTAACACACTCCATCTTTTCGGTTTTGTCTTCTTTATCTTTACAAGCCTCCAAGGCGGTACGTGCTTCATCAGAAATTTCTGGACGAGGCATGTGCTTGAATCTCATTCCCATTCTGAATCCCGGCAAACCATTCTCTTCTTTGAGTGACTGCATGCATGTTTTACTTTCTTCCTTTGTTTCTTTTAATCTGCAATCTTCCAAGGCTGCTTTAACTTCTTCAGATACTCCAACCCCCTGTGCACTTACAAGAGGTACAAGAGCGAATAAAAGTCCTCCCATAATAGTGAGGGAAAATATCTGATCTGCGCGTGGCATAATTGTTTGGGGTAAAAAATAATTGTGTTACATGTTAGTAGACGGATGAGTGAGTGAACTCTTACAAAAAATATTTAAAAGTGGCTCTGCATCCCTGCAGAGCCCGTCCGATCGTATCGCTCGCCTCATACCTACGTCCGTTCCATTTCTCTGACAGTCCTCAAATCGTCTAGGGGCATGTATATCCCACAGCACCCGCAGATAATGGTACCAACCCCTAGAGAAATCCCGAGAATCAGATTCAACGGAAACGGACACATTGCCCCACAAACCGTGAGTGACAGAAGGCAAATTGTAATCACAAAACCGATCGCAAGTCTCCTCCTGTAGTAAGAACGCCAACCGTCGTAAAAACCCATTGGTCAATTCCTCCATTGTAAGGATCGGACTTTCGCAGCACACACAATATGTACTACTGTACAAAGATCGTAGCGGAAGATCGTAATCTTCCGCTAATATATTGTCATGCATTTTCCAGTCGAAATCGCCGACCACATCCTCAAACTTGCTGCAAAGCTGGGGATTGATCCTGCAGATATAGAAGAACAACACACAAAAGGCGGAGGTCACGGCGGACAAAAGATCAATAAATCCACAAATTGTGTGGAATTGACTCATGAACCAACCGGAATCACCGTCAGATATCAACATCACAGAGGACTACATCAAAACCGTAAAGAAGCATATGAATTGATGATACTCAAGATCGATGAGGAAGTACGTGGAGTGGAATCTGAACTCGCCCAAAAGCACCATAAAATAGAAAAACAAAAACAACGCCGCTCCAGAAGATCGAAGGAGAAGATGCTGGGGGATAAAAAGAAAAGAGCTGAGATTAAGGAGATGAGGAAGAGAGTGGATTTGTAGACATAAACAAACATTGAATACATTCATTAAATCAACCCCGCATCCATCTGCTCTTTCGCGACTGCAAGAGCATCCTTCCGTGACATGCTCGGGTCTACTTTCATCACCGCATCAGATATCATCTTAAGCTTCACCACATTGCACCTTGTTGCTCCTAGAGATTTATCATTGATAACTATTGGATATTTATAATGTGCTTCGTTAACAATAAGAGCAATTTCAGATATCAAATTACCCGAAAGATCTTTTGTTAATTGATTACTGCCTGAAAGAGTTTATGACGGTTCTATTCTCAAATATCCATCAATAGCCTGTAACATAGCTCTATAGCCCTCAGGTGTCAGATATCGCGTGTAATTATCATGCTGTAGATCTCGAAAGTTTACTCCTGGATTGAGAACAACATACTGTTTCTTAAACTCATCCAGAGGAATCACATTTCCATTGGTATCATGCGCAGCATCACTAAACGTACGACACGCTTCTAAAAAGTTTCCGCCGTTCATGAGTATCCAATTCTCTACACCCACACCCCCCCACCCACCATGCTCCACTTTCTTGTACGCGTTACCCAACTTGAGCACCTTCTTTGCCAACAAAACATTTGCCACTGTATGTTGATATGCTTGCTCTCCATAATGTTCCCGTATGTACCCCAGCTTCACTTCTACTGCTTGGTGCGTTATGAAATAGTCGATTTGTGAATTGGGAAGAATTGCTATATCAACATCAGATATGCCTGTCTCTGTTTCTGCCTTTTCTAATCTGATTTGATATCCCCCATTGTTCAGTGTGTGCGAATTATTCGTCCCCCCAAGGCGCTGAATTATTTTTTGGGCTATTTGTTCAGCACGTTTAAACGATGAACTTTCGCCACTATCATCAACCTTGAGCGTGTAATCGAAGTCAAAATCACCCGGCACATTCGTCCCTCTCCCCGTAGAACCAATATCGTAGAGCCTTGCACCACCCAAGCTGCTATCGTACGACGCTTTGAGCTCTACTCCTTCTTCTCCCAATACATTTGAAATTACCGCCTGCACCTCACGTGATATTTGTGTTGTCTCTTGGTTACCTTCAGCAACATGACGTGTGATCTCTTCAATGTCTTCTCTGTATCTAGACTGAACGGTTCCAGACACACCTTCTACACTCTCAACTACAACATAGTGGTCTCCACCAAAACGACTGATACCATTAAAGTTCGACCTAAGCTTGGAATATTGTTCCGGAGTGAAGATAAGATTGCCATGAGTATCTACGATAGGTATATAGAAGCCATTCTGTGCTATTTCAATGAAGAGATTATTCATTGTTTTTTCATCCTTTATAACAAGTTCATGAGCAATGATGAAATCGACCTGTGTCGATCCAAATCCTGTACGTATTCCAAAATATTGAGGTTCAGCACTACCTGTTTTAAATAACTCCAGCTTTCCTGTGTCAAACTTCTGCGTATCAGTTGTTGTCACTTGAAATTGATCTCTATCTTTTACAACTAATATAAAATCTCCATATCCACTAGCTACCGATGTGTTAACTGTGTAATTAAATCCATTTTTAGCATTTTCAGGGAGTACCATGGCGAGATCTGTGTCATATGGTGTCAAATCCTCATGTATTTGTGCTCCTAACATTTCCGGGCATGTGAATCCATCCTGCAGGCTTCTTGGTAAATATTCCTGTTGCACACCCTTCAGCAAATCACCTGCCCTGATCTCTAGTGTGCCATCTCGTGCCATTTCTGCAATTTGAAGCCCTCTTTCATGCGCATCTTTTTTGACACTACGCATTGCTTCCAAAACTTCTGTTACTGTTTCGTATCCAATCGGTTTGGCAAACATTTCAGCAACCCTATCACTAAGAGATTGTCCTTCTTTTGCACCAGACATTTGCTTAAGCATCTTATAGCGACTGCTCAGATCTGAAACAGATAACATGCTATTTGGATGTGCAGGTAATTGTCTGCCTTGCCCCAATTGTGAATTCTGGAATAGCGCCTCAAATTTTGCGAGACAGTGTGCAATCTCTCCTTGTTGTTCAGTGTCCGGTGTTACACCCACTTCTGTTTCCAGTACTTGCAACAATGCCTCTCCATCTTGAAGCACAGTAAGAAATGAACGGAGAGAAAGATTATCAGATTCAACGTGAACCCTCAGAATGTCTTTGTATATTTGGTGATAACGTTTTTTTCCTCCTGTTTTTTGTAAAAATGGACTCGATCCCACATCAACAGTTAGCTTCAAAGTTTCTGGATCATATAGAATTGCGAAAACTCTATACAGCTTTCCGGCAAGCGGTAAGTTATTTTTAACAAAAACTGCCTCAACAGCCTCATAGGAAGCAAGTGGGTCTTGTGTTGTAGCAAGAGAACGTGCCAATGAATCTTTCACTCTCTGCATTTCTTGCGACGGAGAGTGATCTATGCGCAAGAGTACTTGCACATAGCTTTCCCTGTGCTGCTTCGGGACTGTAACAACTGCACTAAAATTCTCTAAAACAAATGTTCTCCCTTTGGGATCACAAGTTACGATAAGATCTACCAAATCTTCTGATCCAATCGTATAGAGCATGTTTCGATTGTCAATAGGATGAAAAACATCTATACCTGCTTCATGAAGCCTGCTTGCAGTATCAATAATCACACTCTTTCTTTCTTTCTGAGTATCCAGTTCCGCTATCGCTTCTACATCTGACATTCTGAATTTGTATCCGCAGCGATCGCGTAATTCCTGAACTGTATCTTTAACCGCAAAAAGTTCAGATCTAATTATTGTATCACCGCTCATTACTCTATTCAAAGCTTGCAAAGAGGTCTGATATTCTTGTGAGACATCTGGAATGCCTTCGAAATTAGCACCGTCATCGATACAATGAACGACCATCGCAGGGGCGACATATCCGAATGATTCATGCAATTCAGAGGCAACTGACACATATTCAGGGTGCTCTTCTGCAATTCGTATCGAATCATCCCAATCTTGGCGACGGAGTCCCAAGTGCACAGGTGCGTCTTCCGTAGAATGACCAAAAGAGGCCAACACAACTGACACATCCGCAGAAGACAGTCTCTGCTGATACTCAGTATCATTCCACAAAGAAAAGACACCTCCATTTATTGAGGCAAAATCATCAAGAGTAAGGTAACATCCGTATTCTGTGTAAAGAGTATTCACAAATGATTGGAACTTTTTGTTTGCCACTATTTCCATTCTCTGTGGATCACTTACAAGTCCAATGAGTACTTCTGGATTTTTTGCCCACTCACGCTGGACATTTCGATTTGACTCTTCGAAAGGAACACAAAGTTCGAGAAAAGATAATACCTCAGCCTCATGAGCATATAACTCACGGAATTGTGCAATACTATTCCTTTCGACAGATAATCCCAATAGTGCCGATGTCCTTCCAACAAATGTGCGAAACCCTTGATTCTGCATAAAGTCTCCCCATTCACCCTGTTCTAATTCTCGAGTAATTTCTCTCATTCCCAATCTGCGAAGGGAAGAGTTCATAACCAAAGCATCATGTATGCTTGCTAATGTACCTTGTGATTCAGCATAAGCAATTCTTTCGATAGTTGAGTTACCCTGCGTATTTTCGAGCATGCTAAGAACTGCCTTGCACCTATCACTTCTTACAACTGTTAGATATTCATTTACAAACGAGAGATTAAATGTTGCACCGATGCTTGTAACAAGCTCTTGTATTTCCCCAATTATTTCTGGACTTAATTCATTTCTGCGCGAAAGAGCACATAGGTTTTCTATCGCTTCTTCCCTATTAGATGCGTACTCACCAACCGAAAGTGTTACTTCAACGCCATCAAATTTGCGCAGGAACGAAATAAGATCGGGATTCTGTACAATTGTTCTATAAACAGATGATTCTGCCGTGAGATCAGAGGCTTTGAATTCAATCCCAAGTGCAAGTAGCTTCTGCAAGGTTTCCTGAGGATCATTTATGCTTTCGAATAGTCGAACAATATCGACTGCATTCTCTGAGGAAATAGCAAATTGTCTTTCAAAGGAAAGATTAATAGAATTGTCATCAAGCAAAGAGGTTCTTTCTTCTATAAGCCTGAAGCCCATTTGTTCATGTTCACCTATAACACGATCTCTCTCCTGTGATGGAACTTGTATTTCTCTGCGATCTGGAACATTTTGCTCAAGCGTTTCAGTAAAGGAAGCAAATTCATTTTGTCTATCTCCGTCTATTTGCTGTACTGCCTCTGCCACTATCTCAGCATTCCTTCGCTCTGCCCTTGTCTCTTTTCTTTTTGCACCTCCAGGAAAATAATCTTTCCAACCCACCAACCCAGCGTCCATCTGCTCCATTGCAACTAAATACGAATCATCTGCACGAGAAATGCCTGCCGCTTTGCATGCCGTTAAAATCATCTTAAGCTTAGCAGCATTTCTCATTGTCGCTTTCTCCGATTTATCATCGATCTTTGTAGGATGCTTGTGATGAGCTGCTGTTACAGTTTGCGCGATTGCGGTTATTTGCTCGGGACTCAATCCACTTGAAATTGGGTTGTTTCTAAGGAATACCTCAGCAAGCTCCGTTCTTGTATCATCATCAATATTTACTTGCTTCAATTTGTCCTTTAAAGATTTTGGATTGGACCGTGCTAACAATTTCATTTCATCCAAAGATTGGTCCGTCTCTTGAGCAGGTGGAAGCGGAGCCTTCGGCATTTCTTTCCCTGGCAAAATACCTCCATTTGCTTTCTTTGGTTCAATGTCAATTTGTGAGGGCGGAGGAGGGGGCTTTGGTATTAATTTGGGTGGAGGAGGGGGAGGAATTTTTGAAGTTATCGCACTCGGCAATTGAGCTGACACATCATCATCTTCAGTATAAGTAGTTCCTGGAACCAAATTACCTAATTTGTCCCACCACTGTAGCTGCTCTGACATATGTTTATCCACAGAAGAAGGTGATGAAAAGCGCTGTACAGCTGCAAGGCTTATCAGCCGATACTTATTTGCATTTGCTTTAAATATCGATTGCAACTCTGAAGAAGAATTTATGAAATTTGCATAAATTTCAGGTTCAGTGTCATTTGTTCTAAATCTGAAGAATTCATCAATAAGTGCTTCCAGAGATACGCCAAGTGGAACATTGTATTGTAATTCTCTGGGTAGATTCAATGCCGCTTGAAATGTTTCATCTGATACTGGTAATCGGGAGCGGGCGGATGAGTGAGTGATTAGCGTCTTGCGTTCACATACATCTGCTCCTATCTCCTTTCCAAATTCAAGTACCTCATCTACCTTTCGAGTTAATTGACCAAACGTTTCTATATTATCTGCTGACATTGTCGAACTACTAAATTGTAGGAAAGTATTTCTATCTACAGAAATTCCTTTCTGTTCTAAAATGCTTTTGCATGCAGTAGTATTTCTATACCTAAGATTAAACAGAATTTTTAAATCTTTAGGATTATCAGAAAGTTGAAGTAAGTTAATGCAATTTTTTTCAAACTCATCAAAATTTCTCGAGAACATGGCAGCATATAAAAATGTATCCTCAGTAACTCCTTTTGCTTTACCATATTGCACACATACATCGGCAATATCACGAGCTTTGTTTGCCCTGTTAAGTACATCTCTGTTTTCAGAGTATGTAGTTACTTCCGATTCAATCTCCCCAAATCGTCGCCCTTCAACAAGATATGCAGCAAATTCATCACGGAAGCTTCCGAAACCATCATTAAAATCTGCTGAAGATTCATTTACCTCTCTTGGGAAGCCGCTACGCTGAAGAAAGTTCCAGATAAAATGATGATATTCATGCTTAGTTGAATTATTTACTTTGAGAGCATCAATAAATTCTTCTGTGGTTCGTGCATCGCCTTTTCGCATAACCATAAAACTGGGATTATCTCTGTCAGTAGAACCAAAATTGATTGCTGCAGCTTCCTGCCGTACTACATCAAATTCTTTTAGAATACTTAGACCTTCAGAATCCACTACAATTATTGGAATACCGGAAGTGGGAGAAGAGTAGGTGGCATGCGGGAGCAGACGATCAATAACAGTTTGGATTTTATCCGCTGGCTCCCCCTCCATCACACAACGAATCAAATGTTGTATTTCCTCTCCTTGGTGAGCCTCCATGTGTTGATTATTATTTTCCAATTCTGCTAAAAACTTTTCAGTTCCCCTACGATAAAGTGGTCTCACGGGTTCCGGTAAATCGTTTATTGTAGCTTCTAAAAGAGCTTTTTTCGCAGTTGTATCACCGCTATCCAAAGAAATATCAATGACTTTTTGATAGAAAACTGCATTTGCTTTCGCAAGTTTTGATACTCGACTTGTTTCTGAATTTTTCGCCGCCTCCTTTGTCATTTCACTAATAACAACTTCCTCATTTTTGACTGTCGCAGTTACACTCCCATCCTCATTAACCTTAACCTTAACCCCCTGCGCTCTCAGGTATTCCGAAAGTGAAAGTTTTCCTTTAGGATTTAGATTTCTGACCTTACAAGAACCATCCTCCTGCACCGTAAGTCCGTATTCCCTCTCCAGAACACTTTCGCCTTCCTTATTTCTGGATTGATTGCGCAGATTTCTGATTAATTGCGATTCATTTGTTCTTTTGTATTCACGTACTACTTTGACATCTTGTGTTCCACCTTCCTCTGGAATTTTGACTTTTTCCGTTGCCTCGACTCTGACTGTGTCACCATCCACTGTAATATCTGTAATACCTTCGGATGCTAAGTCTGCTCTTAAGTCATCCAGTGTTCCGCTGTATTCATATCCAAGCTTTAGGCCTTCGACCGCACTTCCATCTTCGCTCTTGAGCACCGCTCTGCCCTCAAGTGTTGTTTGTGACCGTGATCCTGTAACAAGGGGATGGCCTTTTGCACAATTAAGAGCAGCAAAAACAAATGCGCAACCTTTCAGGATTCTAGAAGCAACTTCGTTATCGGCCTGATCTGCGCTCGCAGCTGCCCATTCAAACCCACCTTCACCTCCTTCTTCATAAAACTCTTGTAATACTTCTTTGGAAAATTTTGCAGCTTGAGATTGCCCTCCGGGAAGCTTTTCCAGTAGATCATCTACTTTTCCAAGTGTTTTGGCAGTTTTTGTAATTGCACGAGCCATTACCTCCTTTGGGCTCCATCTGGATACTCCTTTGCTTGCAATTTGCCGGGATAAATTTCCAAGATATGATCCTGTTCCAATTAATAAAGCAGATGTAATGAAACTTGTCCCAACTTGTATCCCCATGGAAGAAAAATATTCAGTTACATCAATTTCTTCATTATAAAGTTTTTGTGTATCTGAACGCATGCTTCTGTATGTCATTCCAACATACGATTTTCCAAGTTCCGAGCCAACGTAAGAGCCAACGGAAGTAACCGCACTCATTGCAAGAATCGCAGCAGGTGCACTAAGTCCTCCGGTTGGAACAGCCATTGCCGCAAGTACTGCCGCTGAAATCGCGGACGCGAGTACTATTCCGTTTGTTTTAAACCATTTTTCCCAGTCATCTTCATCAAAATCAGGAGACAGAACATACGAACACAGTTCTTCGACCTGATTACCATTCACAAGAACCGCAATCGCATCAAGTTGAACTTCCAGTGAGCGTACTGTGACTTCCAGATCGTCAGGCATTGCACCTCTTGGGAACTTCTTAAGCTCACTAACTGCATGCTTCATCGCTGTGTAATACTTACTTAAATCACTTTTCTCTCTTTTGTAAGTTGAAAGAAGATCGCGTGCAAATCCCCGCGCCATGGAAGAGAAGCCAGCGGTTTTTTCTCCACGCATTCCGCTTTCGAACAGATTATTAAACGGCTGGAACTTTTGCATAATACTTTGGCCGGACTTTTCCAATCCAACTGCAGACGGATGATGCAAAAGTGCAAGACGCAAATCCTGCTCTGCGCTTTTTGACTTCGCCAATTCTTCAGATTCAATATGTTCCCCTGATGCCAAAACAATACCTTCTTCTTCACCCTCTTCAGGTTTTGCAAAATCTATGTCTTCTTTTTTCAGAATACATTCTTCCTGTCTGGGGAACATGTATATTTGTACATCAGTATCGCTCACCGGACCATAGCCGAACCCACTGCTGCCTAGATTACTCATCGCAGTCCTTGCATTGTCCCTGACGGGTTCAATTGTACTTGGTACACGCCTGAGAACCGGAGTCATTCCTTCAGGCGCATTCGCGATAAGCTCCTTTACTCCTTCTTCAAAATATACTCCCTGATGAACCGTTCCATCCGACATCCTTATATCTCCTTTTGGTTGAGCAGCCCCCCAACCGGTTGCACGAAATTCCGTATTACCGCTTTTTTTGACGCCTGCCAACGACTGAGCACTGCGCTCAACCAATGAAATTGTTCCTCCCTGTTCAACCTGCAATCTGGTTTCTCTTATCAGCGCTACTTCCTGCATTCCATCCATTGCAGATGATAATGCATCTTTATCCCGCCCTTCCAATACTGCAATCTGCACCGAAGAGAAGGAAGATTCCAATAATCCTTTGCCTCTTAAATTTTTAATTGCTTTACCCGCGCATTCTTTCGCGTAAGGATCTTTTTGCCAAACATTGTTTGGAACAGAAAGTAATGTACTTAACAAAACCTGATCTGCTTTGTCAGGATCATTTGCCCGCAATAACTCGTAATTTGCCAACGCAAGATTCATTCCCTGATTGTCCAATATCTCTCTCCTTAAGCTGACTCTGCTTGCCAAACGATCTGCTTCTTCTGCTACTACTCGAACTTCCTTTGCTCTACTGGCAATAATTGTACTGCGATTTGTTTTAAATAGTCCCCAGACTTTCTCGGGCTCCTGAACCATCTCTGCTATAAAATCATGAAGTCTTTTTAGAGTTCTTTGTTTTGATTCCAATTTCTCTCCGTCACTTTTAATATTTTCCAATAGGCGCTCATGACGAATCCGCATCAAACTGATTTCAATTGGAATTATAATTGTATCTCTGCCCGATGCTATGTGATTTAACAAAGAGGCAACTTCGGTATTCGATAGTCCAACTCTGGTTTCATTAGCAATACTGATTATCCTATTAATACGTGTAATGGATCGTTCCAATGGAATACTGTGCTCATTTTCGAGATACTTATTAGCAAGACTTTGTGAGACTTCGGTGCTCATCCCCAAAGATTTAAATTGTCTGCTTATGTTTTCCTGATTTTGAATTTCTTTTTCTCCGTTCTCCGCTGCCCTTGCAACTCTGTCCACTCTTTCGTTGAACAAAACTGCACGAGGATTATCCGGATTAATCGATTCGTTTGTAAACTCGCGCTTAAGAGAGCCTAATTCGAATTGAAGTTTTTCTCCGCGACTCCCATCGTGCCGAGCACAACGCTCTACAGTTTGAATGCGCCTTAGTAACACATCCAAGCGTCTTGATTTTTCCTGAGCTTCTTTGCTTGCTTGGTCTTCCTGTTTTTCAGGAGATTTATCCGGCCGTTCATGATTGAATGATCTATTCATAATCAATATCTTCGAAAAAATTATCAAGATCTATTTCTTCTTCGTCTTCTGCATCCATTTTTTCCTGTTCTTTGTGTAAACTCTTTAAAGACTTCGAAAGCATCTGCTCAAGTCGACTCAGAAATTTAATATCATCCTCTTCAACTGCTCTGTCCACAGCGTCCCGCATCATTTTGTCTATTACTTCACCCTCACTATCAAGAACACCTTTTAGTTTTGTTAAACGCACACCCGACATCGTTGGCAATATGGTTTTAAGCTCCATTTTATGCCTCTGTGTTAGCAGGATGGACCGCTCAATTAGGTCTTCAAGAATTTTTGTGTCTATTTTGGACATTTCCTCTTATTATAGCACAAAAAGCAACATTTGGGCTATCTTCATGAAATTATATTCAAATAGATACTATTTGGCTTGTTTATAACAAATAGCTATCAATTACTCAGGATTCATTAACAGCCACCACCTCCAACAAATTCTTCACCGCCACCTGCTCCTGCGTAAACGTCATCTTCCCCTTCTGCGCCCTATCGGCAATTATCAAAGCAAGATGGTAAAAAAAGTATTCGTGTGGTCGATTGAATGACTGAATATTTTGCCATTTGAGTTTTGGAAATGCATTATTTAATTCCTGACGCATTACTTCCATGTTTGGCGCGTGTATTTGGTATCCATTAACCAGCAGAACATAAACCAGTAACGTAACAGCAAGACGTTTATTTCCATTGCTAAAATGATGACTATCTATCACGGAACAAAACATATAAGCAGCTTTACCAAAAACGCCTTTGTAGTCTGATCGTTTCATTAACTGAAAAACTGCATCTAAACGCTTAGTCCCGTTTGTTTCATATTTATAATCCGGCGCAGGCTCCTCTGTTGCCATCCTGTCGCGTATGTACGGGAATATTAATTGCTCGCAAATTGTTAGGCTTGGATATTTCATAATTATTCTTTGCTTAATTCACGAATAACTTGTCCGATCAATTGATCAAATTCTTCAAAATCTATGCCTGACTTACTGGCCGCTTTTTTGTGGCCTTTCGTGTTAGAACATTTTGCAATCAAATCTCTAAGCACTCCTGACTGCAAAAGTACTTTTCCAAGATCGGGGCTAAGAATCACGGCAACATCTTCTCCATGATTCTGGACAACAACGTAATCTTTCAGTGAGTCTATGACCTCCTTGGTTTCTTTACGAAGCTGCGTAACTGTAATAATGGGGAAAATTGAGTCCATGCAAATATGATATCAAATGTATACATATTTGTCTACATATTTGTAGATATTTCTACTGATTATAAACACGACCGCCAAGTTGCACCCCATCACTACCGATTTACACAATGAAGCATACGCAACGTGCGTGCGCCTTTTTTATTTGTATATAAACAAAAGGTCACTGGTCTGCCCGCCGTAGCTCGGAGCGTAGCGGAGAGCGAAGGTGGGTCACTGGTCGAATGTCGAATGTCGACCTAAACCCCCTTCCCCTCCCACCTACGTTCGACTAAGCTAAAGCTCCGTCGAACTTCGGCGGGCAGACCTGCAACTTATATTTTTTTGCCTTCCTGTAGTCTCTTCGCCAATGTCCTCAAATAATTAGTAGAAACCTTCATGACTTTGTATTCCCCGGTTGTCGGATCCCACACTCTCTTCTTTTGAATATTGGCCTGAAAAGTCCTTCGGGTATGTCTAAGCGAATGACTTCGGGTGTTACCGAAGGCAGTGCTTTTGCCGGTCTTGATACATTTGCGGGACATTTGAGCCAAGTGATTGTACTCGTGAGGGGTTTGGAGGTCAAATTATTAAAACGGAAAATGGAAAGTGGAAAACGGAAAATAAAGTCTCTATTTATTGTAAATCAGAGCTATGAGCCACTTTAGCATTTTTCACTTTCCACTTTCCATTTTCCACTAATTTCTTTGTTCTATCATCTAATTCCACTAAAGTAAGTCTACCAATGACCTTCCTCAACCCCACCTTTATAATCGCAGTTCTAATAGGTCTCTCCGTCCACGAAGCCGCACACGGGTACGTGGCTTATAAGCTTGGTGATCCGACTGCCAAGATGAACGAGCGAGTCAGCTTAAATCCCCTTGCGCACTTAGACCCCATCGGAACATTGATGTTTTTTATAATAGGTTTCGGTTGGGCAAAGCCGGTTCCTGTGGATCCGAGATATTTCAAGAATCCTAAAAGGGACAATATGCTGGTAGCCCTTGCCGGTCCTGCTGCAAACCTGATAACTGCTTTTATCTGCTTCTTTGTTCTAATCACACTCTTTGAATTTGGAAATGGGGGCAGTGTTATGTCACTGATGAGTATTTCCGGTGGGGAATCTACAACGATTATTCTTGTTCAAAGAATCTTGAGCAGAAGTATTTTTGTAAATCTGGTACTGATGGCATTTAACTTACTACCAATTGCACCTCTTGATGGATCAAAGATTCTGGAAGGTTTTATTCCATATCAATATGAACGTGAATACGCAGAATTCATGCAACGCGGTCCGATGATACTTATCGTCTTGATCGTAGCAGGAATGTTTTTGAATATTCCGATCTTAAGTTCGTGGGTATTTGGAATATCGACGGTGGTGCTTAATTTGATGGGGGCGATTGCAGGGATTATATAAGGAATATTGGAATACTGGATTATTGGAACCGTGATTGGAATATTAGAATATTGGGCATTGTTACTGGTGACATACCCAATATTCTAATATTCCAATATTCCATTACTAGAAAAATCAAGTACAATGGAAACCGATGTCTAAGCTTTCTATCTTCACCGAACTCTGGAACTTCATGCGAATTCGCAAGAAGTGGTGGCTGCTGCCAATAATCATCGTGATCGCCCTTTTGGGATTGATTCTTGTGTTTGCACAGGGGTCACCGCTGGCGCCGTTTATATATACTGTATTCTAAATACGTTGCTACGTTGATTAGTTGCTAAGTTGCTACGTTAAATTTAGACAATACTTTAACATTGTCCAACATAGCAACGTAGCAACCTAGCAACGATATAATTATCCTCGATTGCTTCGGTTGCCTTGATTGCTTCGGTTGCCTATCCTACAAGCATATGAAAATCCCTCGATTTCTTAATCCGCTCTACAAACTCTGGTGCTCCTTCGCCGAAATACTCGGCCGAATCATGAGTTTCCTGATCCTGAGCGTTCTTTGGCTCACCTTCTTTTCAGTTTATGGAATAATTCTAAAAATAATTTCGATAAAGAATTTATGGAAAAAAGATCCCGAAACTTACTGGGTGGATCCTCCAAAAGATGCTGGAATGCAGTATCAGTTTTAAACTCCTTCTTTAACCTGACTTTCGGATGAGATTTTAATAAGCCTTTTGGCTTCTGTGCAAATAAATTCAATATCCCCCATCGAAGGATGACTTAATGATTCCCGTTCATGTGATCCTGCAAAAGCAGCTTTTGCAATTTGCGATGGCATCGAATCGGCAAGAACAACAATCCGGTTTACTGACTGATGATTCTTGAGCAGAATTGCAGCCACTGCACGAAACAATCGTAATTGCTGCAAAGCAATCTGATACTTAAGTGTGTAATCTCTATCTTCTTCTGCTTTTGATCGCTTCCTATCTAAAACTAACATTTCTGCCCTAAGATATCTTGAGTATCCAAATCTTGTGGAAGATCAGGAATCCGAGCCTCGATATGATCCCATAATGTTTCTGCTTTTGCCATAGTTCGATGTTACAATCGAACGATTATCAGTCAATTATTTAGTAATAAAAATCGGTTATCTGTTAGAAAACATCAAAAGTTCTTGAAAGTTAACGTAGCAACCTAGCAACGTAGCAACGATACTATTATCCCTGCTTCTTTTACTTCTTTTGCTCAGTTCTCTGTTAACATATCACCATGTCACCCGTCTACATCCTCGGCATCTCCTGCTATTACCACGACTCCGCAGCAGTTCTTCTAAAGGACGGCGAAATCATCTTCGCAGCACAGGAAGAGAGGTACACAAGGAAAAAGCATGATGATGATTTTCCGATAAATGCAATTAACACAGCACTTGAATTTGCAGGAATCACTGTAGAAGATTTGAGCGCAGTTGCTTTCTACGAAAAACCATTCACAAAGTTCTTTGACCGAATCCTGAAGACCTTATTCAAAGTCTGGCCACTTGGTTTCATGCAATACCAGTACGCAATGCAGGATTGGATGACCAAAAAACTTTGGATTCCTCAGAACATCAAAAAGGAATTGAACTATAAAGGAGAAATCTTCTTTATCCCCCATCATGAGTCGCATGCATGGTCGAGTTTTGGTGTTTCGGGATTCGAGGATTCTACTATTGTTACGGTTGATGGTGTTGGAGAATGGGCGACAGCCACTATTGGAAGTGGACAATGTGAGAATGTTAAATCAAGCCTTGAAGGTCACTCGTCACTAGTCACTAGTCACTCGTCGCAAGCAAGTGTGACCAGCGACCAGCCATCGACTCTGAGGCTCAGGCTCGAAGAGCGACCAGTGACCAGTGACGCATCCGTGCTCAATAATATTCCAACCGTCAAGATTTTGAAGGAAATCCACTACCCCCACTCACTAGGACTCCTTTATTCCGCCATAACCTACTACCTCGGCTTCAAAGTAAACTCCGCAGAATACAAAGTAATGGGCCTTGCGCCGTATGGTGAACCCAAGTATCTGAAACAGATGCGCCACCTGATTGATGTTAAGGAAGACGGAAGCTTCGCGCTTAATATGAAGTACTTTTCCTTTGAGCATGGACTTAGGATGACTAATAGAAGACTCGAGAAATTACTTGGTGAGCCTAAACGTAAACCAGAAAGTGAACTTGAGCAGTTCCACAAAGACATTGCACGCAGTCTTCAGGACATGACGGAGGAAATAATGATGAAGATTGTGTCGCATGCAAAAGAAATAGCACCATCACAGAATCTTTGCCTTGCAGGAGGCGTTGCACTTAACTGTGTTGCTAATGGGAAAATACTGAGGAGTGGATTATTCGAAAATATTTACATTCAACCGGCTTCGGGTGATGCGGGAGGTGCACTCGGAGCTGCTTTGGGAGTTTGGTATAAGAAATTTGCACCCGCCACAACGGAAAGCCGTGGCTTTCCGCTACAGAGAATGGAACACTCATCTTTCGGAGATGAATTCTCCGATGAAGAAATCGAAAAATACCTTAAAAAAGAAGATATACCTTTCTATAAAATGTCCGACGAAGGATTGATTGATCGTGTTTCAACCTTGTTGGAAGGAGATAATGTGATTGGATGGTTCCAAGGCAGAATGGAGTACGGTCCGCGCGCACTTGGTAACAGATCTATCATTGCCGATGCGAGGAACAAAGATAATTGGCAAAAAGTTAATATGAAAATCAAATTCCGAGAGTCATTCCGTCCATTTGCTCCAACTGCACTCGAAGAAAGTGCTTCCAAGTATTTTGATCTGAATGTTCCTAGTCCTTTTATGCTTCTTGTTGCAGATGTTCATCCTGATCAACGTGAAAAAATTCCTGCAGTGACTCATGTTGATGGTTCTGCAAGGATTCAAACTGTTAATCGTGATCAGAATGAAAGATATTATGACCTTATAAAAGCTTTTGAGTGTAAAACAGGCTGCGGTGTGATTATAAACACCTCATTTAACGTTCGTGGAGAACCGATTGTCAGATCACCTGAAGATGCGGTTAATTGTTTTTTGAATACTCACATGGATTATTTAGTAATGGGAAATTATTTATTGATCAAAAGAGAAATGCCGGATGAGCGTGTGTTAAATAGGAAGGATTATTTGGAGAAGTTCGAATTGGATTAGTTTATTTGCCATAGAGTTGATCATGCGTCCCAAACTCAATAAATATTGCACAACCACTGCCATCAGGGATATATATTGCTCTATAATCGCCGGTTATATTTATACTTCTGTGTCCGGCATATTCACCTTTGAGAGGATGATTATGCAACCACTTATGAAAAGGGTCATCAACAAATAGCTTCAATCTCCGCTCCAATGCAGATTTTAGCTTTTCGTTGCCACGTTTCTCAAAGCTATCTTTAAACGAGGGTGACTTTGCAATTTTCATTCACCACTACATTACAACGTAGCCATAAAGTCGTCTACATTCTCAAAATATTCTGGTGAATTACTTTTAAAAAACTCTTTTGACATCTGTATTGATTGCACTAATGAACCATCTTCACCCAACAAATCGGATGAGGTTTCTTCGAATGCAATAACATCATTTCTGCCAGTCTGTTTTGCCCCACCCAAATGAAGCTTGACGAAAAATAAATTGCCAGTGTCGGTGGTTATAATTGTCATTTCTTTATAAATTTTGTAAGAACACTTACAATTTCCTTGGCATGCCCAGAGTCTACAATTATTCTTTCTAAGAGAACAGATTGGTCACCCATAGGATCCTTAAATACAAGTGTCATAATAATATTTCCACTTTTGTCTTTTGCGAAATTCATTACATTACAAAGTTTGGGTACAATCTTTTCCGGACTCGATGAAACTGCCAACTCTTCCTTTGCCTTCGTTTTACGTGATGATCCTTTTGCCACGATTACATTATACACGCAATACTGTTATATTAGAATAGAAAAAGTATGAAAAAGGAGCTTATAATCAACCTTGGCCTTCTAATAGGAAGCCTCCTCATCTTCTTCTTTGCCATAGAATTCGTCCTACGCATAACAGGACTCCAAAGTGCCAAACCCAATCCTCCAAAGATATTCCAACAAAGTAATTTTGCTGACATAAGTTATGAATTGATCCCAAATTTAAAAAATGAAAAAGCTTACAGAGGACTGGTTTCCACAAACAGCTTGGGTTTTAGAAGTCCTGAAATTGAATCGGGTAAACCAATTGTCGCAATATTAGGAGACTCAATCACTTTTGGTTATGGTATTAATGACGATCAGACATTAAGTGCTTATATGAGTAACCTGAATTCTGAGTATAACTTTTTAAATACAGCAGCTCCCGGCTATAACTTGGAAATGGAAGCTGCAACCTATCGCGAGAAGGTACGACACTTAGATCCTGCAGTGATAGTTCTGGTTTTCTACTTTAACGATCTGACAGGAACAATAGGAGTAATTGATGATCTGGGAATACTGCGCTCAAATGACTGGAATCCTAGCCAACGTGACTGCAGACCGATTGACAAAGGCTTGCTTGGAATGATCCCCGGTAAATGTTGGCTGGATGAACACAGCGCTTTTTACAAAGCTTTCAAAAAAGTGATCAATCTTAGATATAGTAAAAAGCACATTGCAAAGTTAAAAGAAGAATCCGATGCAAATCTACTTGAGGATGAAGTCACGGATGTACAACTTGTTAATTACTCCGCACAATTGGACTCATTCGTAGCTTTAATGCCCGAAGATCAAAAAAGAATATTTGTTATATGGCCGGATCATCTTATGCACACATCTTTGCCTAAGCTGATCGCAATTGCGGAAGAAAGAGGATTTAAAGCCATAGATTTGTATGAGACTTTTGAGAATAAAGTCCCGACTTTGGGCTGGGATACTGTTCATCCAAATCCTGAAGCTATTGAGGGAGCAGCCAAAATAATCGTTGAATCAATAAATTTGAACGAGTAACGAACAACGAGTAACGAATTAACGAATTTGCAATAATCCCATTGCCCAAAAATTAAATCCCACTCAAAACTCTCTCCATCCTCCTCCTCCAATCAAAATACCTTGCCTGCTCTTTCCTTAAACCTACTTTTACTTCATCTCGATCATCCAAAGCTCTTCCAATTGCATCCGCAAGAGACAAGCTGTCCCCCGCATCACAAAACTCAACAATATTTTCATCAACACAATCCCTGACCGGAGGAATATCTGCGCAAACCGTCGGTTTACCTACTGCTAAGTATTCCAGTAACTTCAAAGGTGACGTATCACGCATAAAGTATGGATGAGAACTTGCCGGCGCAGGATAAACACAAACATCACACTTTGTAATACATAACGGAACCTTTGCCTGATCCACCCGACCTTCGAATCTGATATCTCCTTCCGTAAGTCCGATCGAAGACGCCAACTCTTCGTAAGCTTTCTTCCAATCATCAGGGCCTCCAACAATCCAGCAAAATACATTTTTGCCTTTATCCTTAAGCTCCTTAACTGCGCGCATAAGTTCCGGTATTCCTTTTTCGATTTTATACTGAGTAATCAAAGAACCGACGTATCCGATTACAGGCTTCGAAGATAAATCCCAATTATCTTCAGATACATTCTGATATTTATCAAAATCAACACCATCCCCTTCCACTATTACTCGACTTGAATACACTCCGAGTTTAATTAATTCGTCCTGCATGGGAGTTGTAAGACAAACAACACGCTTGCATTTGTTACACAAACTAATAAATCTTTTTTTAAATCTGTTAGGGATTGTATGTAACTCTAGTACCACCGGCATCTTGCTTTCCAAGAGAGGAGCAAGAATATGAGGTGAACGTACGTAAATCAGATCAGCTGAATGTGTACTCAGGAACTTCTTGAGTTCTTTTCTATAGAAATACATTGTAATAACCATCCACAAAAATCCCGGGATCCACCTCTTCCCAAGCGCATCGTAATTCTTGAGTCTAATGAATTTGATTGAACCGGGCAGTCCGTAATATTCATGAACAGGTTCGTGAATATAATTCTTTGTGAATGGAGCCACTATCGTCACATCATGTCCCATATCCGCCAAAGCTCTGCAAACGGCTGTAATTTGCAGCCCATAGGCTTTTTCGGCTGGAAAACGAGTATGGACGGCATAGGTGATTCTCATTGGGGATAGATTAATGATTTTTGAGGGTTATGTAACGTGGATTGGGGAGTTTGTTTATCTTCCTAACCGACCTCCGCGCATTGGCGCGCCTGCCCCTCTCCACTTGTAGTCCCTCTCCTCCCAGCTCCCTCTCCCCCTGGCCCCCTCTCCCGAGGGGAGAGGGGGAACGCCGCAAAAGAAGATAACAAACACTGATTTCACCAATGTTGGAAGAGAACAAACTTTGAATTCTCCAATAGCAGAGCTCCCCTCTCCCCTCGGGAGAGTGGCCGGCGCGCCAGATGCGCGGAGGGAGGACAAGGGGAGAACCCAATAAACTCCAAAATCTCAATTCCATATTCAATAATTAAGCTAAAATCTTCCTAAATGGACAATAAATCAGTTCTCTTCCTCGGCTTCTACGATCCCACCTCCCCCCGAACTCATACCCTCAAAAAAGACTACGAGGACGACGGTTTCGAAGTATTGGAATGCAGAACAGATAAAAAGGGGTTCTTTCCGAAGTGCTTTGATCTTATTAAGAAATACAAGAAGTATAAGAATCAAATTAGTGAAGTATGCGTTCTATTTCCGGGACATCACCTAATGCCGCTTGTCTGGATACTTACGCGGTTCCCGAGGAAGAAGCTTACCTTTGATGTATTCATATCCGTTTACGACACACTTGTCGGTGACAGGAAGAAGGTTTCCAAGTGGAATCCTGCAGCATGGTTTTATTATTTGATCGACTTTGTAAGCTGTCACTTAGCTGACGAGATTCTTATTGATACCAAAACACATCGTGATTTCTTTATTCAAAAGTTCAAGATCCATCCAAAGAGAATTTCTGTTGTATATCTGGAAACCAGAAAAGATCTGTTTGTGCCAGATTCCAGATTCCAAAGGCCAGATTCCAATGATCATTTTACTGTTTTCTTTTATGGATCATTTATTCCACTACAAGGAATTGATACCATTCTTAGATCAGCAAAAATTATTCAGGATAAAAACTCTCCAATTAAATTCAAACTTCTGGGTGCAGGACAAACAAAACCGGGAATGATTAAACTTAAAACAGAGTTAAATCTGAATAACACAGAATTCCTCGACTTTGTTCCACTTGAAGAGCTGCCTCGTCATATAAATAGCTCTGATCTTTGTTTAGGAATCTTTGGAACTTCAGATAAGGCTCAAAGAGTAATCCCACATAAAGTTTTGGACTATTTGGCATGTGGAAAGAAAGTAATCACAGCTAATAGTCCTGCAATTCTGGAACGATTTGCTAATAATCCTGATGTGATACTCTGTGAAGCAGGTAATGCAGAGGAGCTTGCTAAGCTTATTCTCTCACAAAAGACTAATGGATGAGAAACTTCCCATCAGCGTGCATGTACTTACGTGGAATTCGGGTAAAACCCTTCGCGCAACTTTGGAGAGTGTAAAACAATGCAAAGAAATTCTGATTATTGATGGTGGAAGTACAGATGACACTCTTAGAATTGCATCCGAGTACTCAGCAACTGTAATTCCACAAAGAGATGAGCAGAACCAAGGAAAACCGATAACGAATTTTTCTGAAGTAAGAAACCGCGCTCTTTCATTTACAACCCAACCTTGGATCCTTGCACTTGATAGTGATGAAACTGCGTCGGTAGAACTTATGGAAGAGATTGGTGAAATATCCATGAGCACTACTCCTTCTGCCAACTGGGTTCCAAGACGATATGTTTGTGATGATGGAACAGTTATTGCTCATGCAAGCACCTATCCGAATAAACGCATCTACTTTTTTCATAAAGATGCTGTTAATCGTTGGATCAAACCTATTCACGAACGAGTTGAACTGAATGATGGAGTCCATCTCTGTGATCTTAATGGTTACACCAAGGCTCCACTCCCAACTGTTAAGGAATTTAAAGAAAAGAATTTAGAGTATATCAAGATGGAAGTGAGTATCTCGGAGAATAAGGGGTGGGGATTTTGGCTAAAGCGTAGGCTCTATCACACTCTCAGATCCAGACTGATAGCAATAATCAGACTTTTGTGGATATGGCTAATCCCAAGGAAAGGCAAAAGATTACCGCTAAAGCATGAATTCGCTAGATTCTGGTATGCATGGAAATTAATTACGCTGACTTTTCCACTGAGGAAGAATATATAAAAATGGTAAACGCATCGTGTGCCCTGCCTTGAAGTTTAGTCTGCAAATAGAGTTGTATACCCCCTCTCCCCGGCCCTCTCCCTACAGGGAGAGGGGGGCCTCGCAACTCAGCTTTCAAACATATTTATTACTAATATCTCAGATAATTATTGCCTAAAGATAGGTTCAAGACTCTTGGCATGCCACGGCACTCACGAGTGCCGTGGCATGCGCGGGCCACGTCGCACATGTGCGACGTGGCGGGTGGGAACCGCGACATTGAAATTTGCAGTTTCAGCCTCCAAAATGCGAAGCGCCCGCAAAAATGTAGGAGAGGCTTAAAGGACTATATTTATTTAAGGGAGCTGGTTCATTTTTGCAGCGGAGCATTTTGGTAAGGCTGATCTGCAAATTTCACAGGAGCGGAACTTTTCTTTGGTTCTTTCTTTTGGTTACAAAAGAAAGAACAATATAACTGATTATTCTTCCAATTTTCACTCCCAATTTGATAATTTCTGGTATCATTACCCACCAAATGACCAAAGTACTAATCAAAGCAGCCCGCCGGCTAAGAAACATTGTCCGCCCCGAAAGCATCACGCATCGTGGAATGGTTATTCCTGCCAAGTACCTGCGTTTTGGAGGAACCAATTTTGCCCATGATGAATCCTTTTTAAGTTCAGGAGAGGATGAGGCTATCAGATTGCAACGCGAGTTCGGAATACACAAAGGAAGTGCAGTTCTGGATATTGGCTGTGGACCCGGCCGTCTTCCGATAGGAATCCTGAGTAAGATCGGGGAACTGCGAGCTTACAGAGGAATTGATGTGAGTGACGCACCGATTGAATGGTGCAAAAAATATATCGAAAAGAAGTATCCCACTTTTCAGTTCCTGAAGATCAACGCAAAGAATGAAAGGTACAACCCAACCGGAACTGAGCAGATTAAATTACCTTTCACTGATCAGGCTTTCGACATCATTTATCTGTACTCAGTCTTCTCTCATATGAAGACGCCGGACATAAAAGCGTATCTTTCCGAATTCAAAAGACTTCTTAAGCCAACCGGAAAAGTATTCCTGACCGCATTCACGGAAGAATTTGTACCCGACATGGAAGAGAATCCTCCGAATTACAAAACGGGATGGAAGGGGGCACTGCATTGTGTTCGATATGAGAAGAATTGCTTTAATAAATTAATTTCTGATCATGGATTTAAAGTTGATAAGTATGAGTATGGGGTTGAGACGGACGGGCAGAGTGGATTTTATCTTTCGTTGAGTTAATTATTTTGTTTTAGATCCATTTATCTAGTTTGTAGTGAGTAGTGAGTAGTAAGAGTTGAGGTTTTGTATAATATATATCTGAGTCATACTACTCACTACCAACTACTCACTCTAATATCTCTATGGTCTACGATTATGTCCGCCTCCTCCCCCGTGCCTTCAAACGCTTCGGAGTAACCCGTGCCTTTAAAACAGGTCTACCCACACTCAAATACTATCTGACCCGAAAACCTCTTCCTGAAAGTGATAAGCCCGCACTATTTACAATGAACATTCTCCCACCGATGATGACGGTGTGGTATCACTTAGCGACTAAGTATCTTGGTAATCGTGTTGATTTAACAATATTCGATTCGTCAGGAGCTCTGGATCCAAAAGAATTCCCCAAAGCCCGTATCCACAAGTTTATAAACTTCTACGCCGCTACTAAATCGGAGGAATTTCTTAGGCACATTGCAAGGAACAGAAAAATAGGATGGATATGTGATGATGATATGTTTATTTTGAGCGGAGAATGTGTTGATATTATTGAACGTGAGTTTAAGGATCCCAATACTGCGACTGTGAGCTTTCGACCACGCGAGTGGTGGGAGTTTGATATTAACGGACAAAGGATTCAGCCAAGCTCTAGCTACTCGATCGCATTCAATCGTGAACTTGTGTTTGAAAAAGAGAATTTGCACTTGGGTCCTGCAAACGGAAACACTAATCCGGGAATTATTAAACAACCAAAAAGGTATGACACGTTTGATAAAGCAAATGAGGAACTACTTAAAAAAGGATACCGCTGTTATATAGTTCCAAAGGAAGAGCGATCTAAACTATGGGCAGGTTATTCGGGAATTTCCGGAGCTGTGATGTTGCTTTGGTACTTTAAAAAAACTGAGCAGACCTTAGACTACCTCCTCTCCCCTCCCAAAGAGCAATGGAGCGGGAATATGTTATTTGGGATCCTGAGTGCAATGCTTTCCATCTGCACAATTCAGGAACTTTATACTCAGTTGAAAGGTTATCCATATCCATTGCCATCACTTCCGAGCAGAGATGAGTTGATGAAGATTTATGAGGAGAATAAGGGATTTTTGAGACCGGATCAGAGTCTGGAGATGGTTGAGAATACTAGTGACAGGCTGAGGGGGGCAATGTAGAAACTTACTGTCGAAGGTCGAAGGTCGAAAGTCAAAGGTTTGGTCGAAAGTCGAATGTCACAAGTCTTTCGACTTTGGACCTTGGACCAAACTTTCGACCTTCGACTTTCGACGTTTGGTTCACCCCATCTCCACCACCAACTTCCCCACCAACCTCCCCAAGCTATGCTCCTCAACAACTTTCTGCCTTAACTTCTCACCCAACCTCCCCCTCTCCTTATCTGACATTCCCAAAACTCCTATCGCCACCTTTCCCATCGACTCATCAGTACATAATAAATCTTCAGATAAAACATATTTAGAAGCTTCAGCGTAGGATACTACAGGGCAACCGCAAGCCATTGCTTCCAATACACATTTATCCAGCCCCGTATCGGATGCATGCAAAGAAATTTCAGCTCGAGCATACAAAGATGCAATTTCCTGTTGCGATTTTGGCTCAATCACTACCCGATCAGTAATTCCAAGCTCACTCATTAACTTTCTTAGATCATCAATAGTTTGATTATCCTCTTTTGTAATCGGACCACCCGCAATAACCAATCTGCAATGTTCTGGCAACGAAGAAAATGCTTTTAAAACAATATTCATCCGTTTGGCTTTTGTAGTTCTCCCAACAGTTACTACCAATCCCTTCTCGCGTTCTCCCGAAGGCTTGAACAATTCCGTATCTATACCATGTCCAACTATTCTTCGCTTTTTTGATTTTCTGGGAAGCCCATGCTGCGATGCTGAGAAGACTTTTCTGACCATTATTAATGCAACCGGAAGTGACCATCCTCCTCCGCGAGCTTCGTACCACAAGTAAATCTTTTTTCTGAGCAAAAACCAAACCGGCCATCCAATAACAACCCATACTGGAGTCATGTGAACCAAAACACTGTCATATTCCTTTTTTAGTTTGCGTTGCATTTTCCAGAATTCGAATATTTGCATAATTCGTGAGTACTTTCTTTCCTTCCTCATCGAAAATATTTCGACGTTTTCGGGAAGATCGTGTTCTCCAACCAATTGTCCTATAACAGTCACTTGTTCACAGTTCTTAGCGAATTCCTCGATCCAACGATGGAAAAAGCCAAGGATAGGATCAGTTCGGTCGACCTTTTGGGTGATAATGAGGAGCTTCATTATGTGTATTGTAGAGGAAATTCCGTTGTCTGAACCACAGATTACACAGATTAACAGCCTTCGCCTCTTGGCTATGGCCGTCAGGCGCTGATTACGCAGATTCAAATATTTAGTTGTTTTGCATACACAAAGCTTCGATACAAAATATCTGCGCCATCTGCGGTTCAGATATTAGCAAG
>JAHISE010000127.1 GCA_018818235.1 Patescibacteria group bacterium | reverse complement strand
TTTCCTTTGGAGCTCGTGAATGCGATGTTGATACATTAGTGGGACAAGATGGTAGATTTGCTTTCGTCGATGATGTTCCTGTGCAGATTGCCATTCTTGATGCCTGTTATGCAAGTATGAGTCTTCTCTCACGCAAGAAGACCCTGAACGCCATCTGCGATTCTCACGCAAGATGACCCTGAAAATGGATGCTTAGAAAAGGTCATAGGAACACAATTTCCCCCTATGACTATCATGCTCGACGATTCCCACATCACCACTATCGCTCAACTGGAGACATTTCTGGATGCCACAGAAATCTTTAAAATGGACTCAAAATGCCCAAAGAAGGAGAGGGCTGATTGGATCTATGATCGCCTTGTTCGATTCAAATACCAAACTCTCGGAAAGAGAGAAAAAGGGATACTTTTTAGATATCTTCGTAAAGTCACCGGTTACAGCAGAGAACAGATTAAGCGATATGTCGGTGCCTACAAAAACGGAAAAAAGCTATGCCGCCATTACAAGCGTCATTGCTTTACAAAGATATACACAAACGAAGACAAGGAGCTTCTTGCTGAAACAGATAATCTTCACAAGAGGCTGAACGGCAAAGCCACCTCTGTCATCTGCAAATCAATGTACGATTTCGGAGATTTTCGTTACAAAAGATTAAAAGATATTTCGACTGCTCAACTTTATCGAATGAGAAGTACAAGACAATACATAGAGAACGTACTGGAAATTGAAAAGACAAAACCAACAGGAGTTGATATCGGCGAGAGGAAGAAGCCGGAGCCTGAAGGACAGCCTGGATTCATAAGAGTCGATACGGTCCATCAGGGGGATCAGGATGGGCAAAAGGGTGTATATCATATCAACCTGACAGATGAGGTAATACAATGGGAAATAGTTTTATCTGTGGAAGGAATATCGGAAACATTCCTTGAGCCCGTCCTCAAAGAAGCTCTCAGATTATTCCCATGGAAAATCAAAAACTTCCACAGTGACAATGGAAGTGAATACATCAACAAGACTGTGGCAAAGCTCCTAAACAAATTACTCATTGATCAAACCAAGAGCAGACCAAGACGTTCAAATGATAACGGACTCGCTGAAACCAAGAACGGAAGTGTGATCCGAAAACACATGGGGCACCATCACATTCCGGGAAAGTGGGCACCCAGAATCAATACCTTCTATCGTGAACATTTCATTCCATATCTTAATTTTCACAGGCCATGTCTGTTTCCCGATGTTGAAGTTCTGCCTGATGGAAAAAAGAAGATTACGTACAAAGTGTGTATGACTCCGCTTCAGAAATTTCTTTCTCTTGAAAAACCAAGCCAATACCTTCGACATGATATGACTATCAGAAAATTAAAAGCCATGGCGAAAGAAAAAACACCGAACAAATGTGCGGAAGATATGCAGGAATCATTACGCAAACTTAAGCAATTGATTATTGATTTTCCTTCCCATAAATTACCCTCCTTCATGACCTCTTCTAAAGATTCATAACAGGCCTATTTCAGGGTCATCTTGTGTTGAGAAAAGACTCTAATTGAATGAGGAAAGAAAATATGGAACAAGAGATAATTCCCCGGAGAAAATATTTATATGAAACATGAATAACGGTGTTTGCTGGTAAAATCCTTTTCCGACCTCCCCTCGAAGATGCCATTTGGGTATGGCTCTTCTCCAACCGACCTCACCCCCGGCCCCTCTCCTCTGAGGAGGAGAGGGGAGCTCTGCAAAAGAAGAAAACAAACTTTGGATTCTCCAATAGCGGAGCTCCCCTCTCCACAGTGGGCAGGGCACGTCTCACATGTGAGACGTGGCTGGCCACGTCAGTCATGACTGACGTGGCTGGCGGAGCGGTGTGGAGAGGGGCAGTACCCTTCTGTGGCATCTTCGAGGAGTGATGTCGGATTGAAAGCTAAGAATTTATTCCAGCAAATTATCTCCTGATCCGAAAATATATTTAATATAAAAATAAAACCAAAACAGCTATTATAATTTTCGATGCTTATATTAAAAAGGACATTTACCATCATAAAAAAATGGAATCGGCCTAATGCAAATCACATAAACATATTTTTTCTGATCTTTGTTTTCTTTGCACTAATCCCCACCCTCATCTTTTCTTTTGTGGATTTCCACAATATTCATTCAACATTGTTGATACTAATACACTTTAGTTTTGTAACTATTACATTTATTTGTCTATATCTATCTCTAAGAATTGTGATTCCACAATTAATTTTTCTATTAATTGCTTGTGTTTATACATCTATTCTAATTCTTCTTATAGCTTGGTATTTATCAACCGGAATTGTTTTTGACCCGCTATGGCTTGTTGATGCTGTAATGGACACAATGCCAACCGCTAAACTGCTATTTGGCAGGAATGGAGTAATCCTTTTATTTATTGTATTATTTTTTGTTACAATTATTGTTTATACTGGTGCTCGCACTCTTTTGAATCAGATTGAAGATTTGCAAGATTCCATAAAATTGAAAGGTAAAATTGCTTTGACCCTATTGGCACTTATAACTGCAAGTTTTATTCCTAATATAGATGGCTCTGTATTGGATCTTTCAGATGATATTGCTCATGCATATACATCCAGAAAAGACATTGAACCTATAGTACCAAATAATGATATTTATCAAATTGATTCTGATGAAAGTATCTTTATTTTACAACTCGAATCAAATAATGCATTCATTCAGAATGGAGACGCAATTGTCGATGGAAAAAAATATTCTAAAAAAATCGGAAAAACTTTTGAAGCAATATCAAAAGATGGAATCTATTTTCCTTATTTCTGGTCAAATTCAATGCAAACTAATCGTGCCCATGTAAATATTCTATGTGGCATTGCTAATAATATTAGAACAGCATACTCATTGGATATTGATAAGCTAAATACTGATTGCCTGCCAAAAATTTTGAACGAAGATGGATATGACACATTATTCTTAGGCAGTTTCTATGATCCAAATTTTCAAAATAAATCTACTTTTATGTCTCATGTAGGTGTTCTTGATCAAAGACATGCAGATTTTATGCATGATTCCGATATAAAATACCCATGGGGGTATGACGATTGCACGTTTTACAACCGCGCATTTGATTACATAGAAAATAATTACGATCGCAATAAAAAGAAGTTTGTTTATTTTGAAGTAAGTTCGCATCATTTTCCGTTCTCTAATAAAGATGAATATAAAGATGCAATGAGTTACAAAGATCCTGAAGATTTTGTTGAAATTTATAGCAATTCCCTCGAAACACAAGACAAATGTTTATCTGAATTTTATAAAAGATTCAAGGAGTACACAGACGGCAATACGCATCTATTTATATTACCTGACAATTCGTGGCCAATTGGCATTAATGAAAACACCTGGAATATCAGAGGAGTATATAATGATAATAATCTAATTCCATTTACTTATATTCCTCCGGCAAATAAGAAGAGTTCATTCTTTATTGGAAAAGTTGAATCTGAAATATTTGCACAAACAGATATTCTACCAACCATTGCTGAATTACTTACTAACAACAATTTCCCTAACTCTTTTGCATTCGCACTTAGACCAGCATCAAAAAATGGAAATGAAAAATATGAACGTTGCCATGTAATCTCTCAGCCTTATGGAGGTGGAGAGATAGCAATAGTGAAAGGTGATGATAAATACATATATAAAACCGTTGATCGTACACTAACTTATTTTGATTTATCAAAGGATATGCTGGAGAAAAATCCTGTGATTGTTGAGGAAGAATTGCCTTATGCAAAATTGGTCGATAGATACTTCTGTGAAAGATTTAAGACAGATTAATACTACTAAAAAACCTTCCTCGCATGCGCCATCCCATCAACAGGCATTAGGATTGCAATAGGTAAACCTTCGTGCCATCCGATAGTGTCTTCTTCTACACCCAATACAATATTCTGCCCATGGCAAAGATCATCCGCTTGCTCATCCG
>JAHISE010000126.1 GCA_018818235.1 Patescibacteria group bacterium | reverse complement strand
TGTGGAGAAGTAAGCACCAGACTACCAATATATCCTCTGCTTCTTCTGCTTTTTCTGATTCTTTTATATAGTACCTTTCGCACAAAAGGTACCATAAGCAAAACCAGACTTTACCGCTTCAACTAGCCACATTCTCCCCACCATCCATCACATATTTCTTTACTATTTCGCCAACTCCCCCAACCGCTTCATCGATTATCTTCGTCTCCTCCGTACTCGGAACACTCAAAACCCAAGCTGCCAAGTCTTCTCCTGCTGGCTGAGCACCAATTCCAATCCTGAGTCTTGGGAACTCTTCACCAAAAATATCAACTAGTGATTTAAGTCCGTTATGAGTTCCCGGTCCTCCTTTTTCACGTAATCTGACTTCGCCAATCGGAAGATCAATGTCATCACAAATTACGAGAAGATTTTTTCGGGGATCCAGATCGTAAAAATCAATCAGCTTCCTTGCAGCAACACCGGAGAGATTCATATATGTATTTGGCTTTGCGATTAGAATTGGAACAGTTACTATTCGGCCTTCCAAAATATATGATTTAAACTTTTGTTTGTCCTGCCAATCCCCTTCTCCAAACTCATCTGCAAGTTTATCTGCAACTCGAAAGCCAACGTTGTGACGAGTCATTGTATATTGCTCACCGGGATTGCCGAGGCCGATTATGATGAGAGAGGGTTTCATTGCGCAAAGCTATCATAAAGGAAATGATCGAATACTGGAATATAGGAATACTGGTCTAAAGTGACACTGATGTAAATCCATGCTCTTCATCACCCCAATATTCCAGTACTCCAATATTCATTTATGTCGTTACATTAGCCCTTTAATCCCCCTCTCAATCACCCTCACTGCCCTCTCCGCGTCTTTAAAACTAACTGCGGACCCCGGCTCATGACTCAACCTATTCCTAAGCTTATGAGCATCCCAAATATCCTGAAGATTGGAAAATCGCGGTCCTGCTTTTTTAAGCTTCTCCCCCATAGTTCCCAAATATCCAAGCCTACTTAATGCCTTATCCAGTATTGCATCAGCCTCCATTATCTTGCGAACCGGATCTTCTATTTTAAGCATATTCTCCCAAAGCTTTTGAATTTCTTTCTTCTGAACTCCCTTTAACACCCTCTTCTTTTTAACAGCCCAACCCACATAGATAACACTTATGATAGCAACGCCTGCAAGGATGATGGCTAATGTCATTCTTCGTCATCATCTGTACCAAGTTCAATCGAAGTATCGTAATCCTCATCATCGTCTTCATCTTCGTCATCATCATATTCAAAACCATCCAATTGAATATTTTGTGTTACCAATTCGCTCAACAGCTCCTGCACATGCTTTGAATCCTTCATATTTCTAGAATGAAGGTAGAGTTCCATATTGCCCAGAATCAATGATTCAATCCTCCTGGGATTTCTGACATGATCCAGCTTTACCATGCTGCCGGTGGAAATTTTTTCCACACCTACCACTCCGTATCTAAGCATTGTGGCAAGGACTCCCTGAATTTCGTAACTTACTCCCTGTATATCACTATAAAGAACTCTGGTTGACTCACGATGGAACCAGCCATGCCATTCCACATCAATAATTCCTTTGTCAGTGATGATCCATGCATCAAGGTAGTAATCAAAAAAGTTTCTGAGTAACCAAACAAGCGACACAACGCTCCACAATGAAACTATATAAAAGATAATCAGAAAAGGAGCCAGATACAAAAACAACCAGGAAGCTAAAAAAGAAAATATAGGCCAGAATAAATGTTTAATACCAAGTATCCAGTGCTTGTGCACTATCTCTGTTATCTCCTCGTCATCATCCACATGCCGTGTGAATAGAAGGGTGTTGAAGTCTGGCATCGGGATTAGTGTAGCGTTATATGGAGGATATGGAAAATCCCAAAACACAAATCCCAAATGTGATTTATTGTGTTAGTCTTAATACCAAGTTGCATTTTAAATGATACTAATATTGAATCCCCCTCACACTTCGACATTACTCAGTGTGGCCAACAATCTTGTTGCAAGTAATATCTATTAGTGACCATGAGTCATATCGAATGGCCACCCTACCCTCTCCCCCGTCGATAACCCCCTCAGAAGTGGGAGGGGGGGCTCAATATTAGTATTATTTATTATGCAAGTTGGTATCAGTATTAGAAAATTAGTACGGATTTTTTGTGTTTTGTTTTTTTGGGATTTGGGATTTTTATTTTGGTTTACTATGTTTTCCACATAACCCTAGCCATTTTCAAAAAACCTCATTATAGTACCCAAGATGTCATCTCCTAAACGCACAGTCTGGTTCCACATATTCGATGTTCTTCTGAACATTGTAATAATTGTTGCAATAGTAGGATTCATCAGAACTTTTCTTGTTTCCCCGTTTCAGGTTGAAGGGAGCTCCATGGTAGATACTCTGGAGAACAATCAGTACATAATTATCAATAAACTTGCGTATCACATAGGCGAGCCTGTGCGTGGAGAAGTAGTGGTCTTTCGTCCTCCAACAGACCACAAAAAACATTACGTAAAACGATTAGTTGGCATTCCCGGAGATAGCATTTCCATACGCGACGGTAATGTGTTCATCACACCTGCAAGTCAGACCAAAGAGGTTGCTTTGGATGAAGAGTATCTGAATGACCGCAGTGCAGGCCATACCTACAAGCATCCACCAAGCACAGGCAATACGGAAGAAGTTCATTTCGAAGTTCCGGAAGGACACTACTTCCTATTGGGTGATAACAGACAAGGCAGTCTGGACTCCAGAAGTTTTGATCCGCCTTATGTTCCGAAAAAAGATATTACGGGAAAGGTGTGGTTTGTGGCGTTGCCGGTTAAGAAAATACATTCTCTTGAGTCACCAGACTATCAACTATAGTCCAACAACTAACAATCGACAATCGACACTCAACAATCAACTTTTGAAATAATTAGAGAAACATATGCTTCTCTAATAATTAGCATTGTCGACTGTTGAAAGCGAAGCGTGCCTGCCAACCGTAGCCAAGAGGCGAAGATTGGTTGATTGTCGATTGTTAATCAAGAAAACACTTGCACCCCCCCCAATATAAGCTAAACTACACACATACCCCCCTGAGGGGTTTTTCAGAGAGGATTATTATGACCCATATAACCGACTACTTCCACGAGGCAATAGAGGAATTACACCATGTTCGCTGGCCGACACGCCAGCAGGCGGTTCGTCTGTCGATAATAGTAATTATATTTGTTGCCTGCACATCAATTGCATTTGGCGTTGTAGATTTCCTTCTGGCTCAGTTGGTTAAAATTATGCTTTCAGTGACATACTGAACTTAAACATTATGTATATAATTGACATTAACACCACCCCTCACACTTCGAGTGTACTCAGTGTGACCACAAAGGCACGACTCAAGTCATATCTACGAGTGACCATGAGTCTTATGTCGAATGGTCACCCTGCCTCTCCCCATTCTGATTGGGAGAGGGGAAACGGAATGTTCGTGAATATATCGAACTTAGAGTCTGTCATTATTTGTAATAACCGTTTAATTATTTGATATGGCAAAACAAGATCCAACCGCCGGCAGAAATTGGTATGTAATTCATACATACGCAGGTTACGAAGATAGTGTAAAAGAAGCGCTTGAGCAGAGAATCGAGTCTATGGGAATGCAGGATTATATTTTTGGAGTACGTGTTCCCAAAGAGAAGCAACTTACATTCAAAAAAGGAAAACCCACAGAGGAAGAAAAGAAGCTATTCCCCGGATACGTACTTGTAGACATGATCGTAACAGATGAAAGTTGGTATTTGGTAAGGAACACTCCAAACGTAACAGGATTTGTAGGATCCGGGAACATTCCTGTCCCCGTAACTCCAGATGAGTTTGGTGTAATTGAGCTTAGAGTCGGTGAACAGGAAGCTAAATTCAAGAGTGACTTTCAGGTTGGTGATCTGGTGGTGATTATTGACGGACCGTTTAAAAACTACGAAGGTTCGATCAATTCGGTTGATATCAACAAAGGAAAATTGACGGTGATGGTGCTTATCTTTGATAGGGAGACGCCTGTCGAGTTGGACTTTACGCAGGTTCAGAAAAAGTAATTATCCGAACCTTGATTTTCCTGATTAAAGGATTACATTGATTTTATAATCATGTTAATCTCGTAATCATGTGAATCATGGTTCAGACAGTTATGTCATCCAAACTAATCAAAATAATGGGCAAGGTCCAAGGCGTCTTCTTCCGCGCGCATGCTCAGGAAAAAGCAAATGAGTTGGGTGTGAACGGATGGGTAAAGAATTGTTCGGACGGTTCCGTAGAAATTCATGTGGAGGGATTGGATTTTGCTGTTAAGGAATTTGTGGAGTGGAGTGAACATGGACCGGAAACTGCTGTTGTTGAATTTTTTGAAGTTGAGGATGCTCAAGAAGAGAACTTGAGTATGTTTGAGATTAAGTATGATTGAATTAGGTTAGGAAAGTTGGGAATGTTGGGGAGGTTTGGAAGGTGCGCTACTCTTGGTAGATCTACACAACCTTCCCAACTTTCCGAACCTTCCTTACCTTACGAACCTAATACCAATTAACATTTAGAATGGTACTAATTTCGATGCTCCAATTGAAAAGAATTGTTTTATTTACTTTTCCTTAACCCCTCTCCTCCTCAGAAGGGGGAGAGGATGGGTGGCCATTCGATATGACTCATGGTCACTCATAGATATTACTTGCAACAAGATTGTTGGCCACACTGAGTAATGTCGAAGTGTGAGGGGGATACAAGGTTAGTTTTTTTATTTAAAATGCAAATTGGTATAAATAGCACAGGAGGCATTTGCACAAATCCATCCTGATCTATAACATTCACTTTTTAGCTCTCCTCAGCCAAAACCCTCACCCGCCTTCGTCCCGCATACGCGGGACTACGTCGGGTTTCGCATTAATTTCTATAGTACTTCTAGATTTTTTATTAATATTAGGAACGTATTTGCTCAACCTTCCTCGGCAACAAAATCCCCAACCCTACCATCTGCACTATCTGACCCACCGTGAATCCAAGTGCCAGACTATACACTCCAAGTTGTGATGAGAAAAACCAAGCAACCGCAATTGCAGTAGCTCCATTAACAACACTCAAAATTGCCGGAGTGATTGTGTTTTTAATTGAGTAAAAAGCTCTTAGCATTAAATGATTGATGCTTTCGAATGGAATGCTCAGAGCATATATAGTCAGACAAACTGTAAATAACGGGAGAACATGCGAAAGATGTACCAACGATGCTGCGATGGGTGCAAGGAATGTGAGTGCAACTGCTCCCGGAATTGTTAAAATCAGAAGTATCTTAATCCCCTTTCGCAGATAAATATAAAAGCGATTTATTTCCTTCTTAGCTGCAGCCTGACTAAGGAGTGAGAATGCGGATTGAGCCAGTGCAATCCCTGCAATACCAACTGCAACCGCCTGAAAATTTCGTGCATATGCATTTATTGTTATAGATCCGGCATCCAACCCAGATGCGATTCGATCAAAAAACAATAACTCAAGTTGCAAAACACCAAGTGCAATCATTCTTGGGTACATTAGTCGGCCAATTTCCGGAATGTCCGGATGCCAAATTCTAAAACTCGGACGGAATCCCGAAATTGTAATTCCTATCAGTCTAAGGATTACATATACGATTGCTCCTGAAAGAGTTCCATAAATCGGTCCGAAAGCCCCGTAAATCGGAGTCAAATATATTGTCCCCAGAATCGTTCCAAGTGTGTACAAAATCGGAGTTACTCCATAAATCCAATACTTCTGAATAGTGATTAAATACTGTCCGAATGCATTGCCGAATACAAATAGAAAGTTTGTGAGTAACGCAATCCTCGCAAAACTTATGTAAAGTTCCATGCTTTCACCTTCAAAATGTGATAATACAGGTGCTATTTTGCAAAAATAAACAGAGCTGAGCAGCGCAACGGCTCCAAAAATAATAGCAGCAAAGGAAACCACTCCACTAAGTAAATCCGACATCTGCTTGCGATCATTATTTGCTCTGTATTGCGCAAGCAAAGGAACCAGTGCTACCGAGAATCCTGCCATTATTACAACCTGAAACAAAAGATCACTTGGCCTGAATGCGGCAATATATACGTCAACAATATCCAGATCCGGAAATGTCTTGGCAAGTACCCTATCCCTGATTAGCCCCATCAAAGAAGCCCCAAATTGGAGTATGGCAAGCACTATTGCCCCTCCTATAATTCGGTTCTGTGAGAATACAGATAGTTTGGATTCACTCATGTGAGAAGAATTATAGCCATATTCTTGACATCATACACTGCTAAATCTAAGTTACTGTCGAGGTGACATCTTTGTATGTTACCACGAATAAGGAGGAGAGCTCTGCTTGAGGACCTCAAGCACCCTAAAGCAACTTTGGTGATATGAATTGCGATGGTGCTTCTGGCACTCAATGGAGTGCATCCACAGCAATTCAACCGATCCAAAGGGACAGGACACTGCAAGTTCATTCGAAGAATGAAATAGCAGCTTGCATTCCATCTTCTCCGCGTCACAGCCCCCGGAAGTGATACGGTCTACCCCACCGTTTCCGGAAGCAACTGAAATACTGCAAGCGTAGTATGGTTGCTCCTCGGTAGCTTCCGGGGGTTTCTTTTGAGTGGAAAGTAGAAAGTGAAAAAAGGGAGGCTAAAGCCTCATGTTTTAGGTGTTAACCCCGCGCTTAAGCCCGCGGTTACCAATATACCGAATAAGGGCTTTAGCCCGTACGAATTGCATGCTCAGTGAGCACTCACCAAGATTGTTGTTGACATACATCTTAATCCATTTACTATCATACATAGTTCCCAAATTCACGATTGGGAGCTGCGACGCGGGTGAGGCGTGTAAGCTCGATTGCCTGCTCCTCTGGCTAAGAGAGGATTCAGAATCGATCCGAGTACTGACGAGTGCTGCGTTGGAGGCGATGCGATCGCTCACCTCACATATGCACAACTCATTACTCTCAGAACGGGCGCCTCACCCGTTTTTTTAGTTACCAATAATTTATTAAAAATCACTTTCCACTTTCCACTTTCCATTTCTCTGTGCATAATCCAATTACATGAACTCGCAACATTCAGATCAAATCACCACACTCCCTTTCTCAACAATTTCCGACGATGAAGCAAATAAGCTTCTTAAGAAATATCAAATAGCACTTACGGTTGACGAGGCCAGAAAGATTTCCGAAATGCTTGGACGAGATCCCACGGTTGTTGAAGCGGTTCTTTGGGGAATACAGGGATCTGAACATTGCAGTTACAAATCCTCGAGTAAGTTTTTAAAGACTCTGCCTACGGAAAGTTCTCATGTGATTTTGGGCCCGGGTGAAGATAGCGGGATAGTCGCGATCACGGATGAACCAAAGGGTAAACGTTGGGGAATTGTAATAAGCCACGAATCGCACAATCATCCTTCGCAAATAGTTCCCTATGAAGGTGCCGCAACAGGAATTGGTGGAGTTGTACGTGATGTTGTTTGTATGGGATCAAGAGTTATAGGATCAATGGACTTACTTAGACTCGGTGATCTTAAGACAGAGGAATCCAAAACTATCGCAGCGGAAGTTGCTCGTGGAATCGCCGGATATGGTAATCCTTTGGGAATCCCAAACCTTGGAGGAGATACGGTTTTTGACAGTTCATACAACTCTAATTGTCTGGTAAATGCCATTGCGATAGGAATAGTACGTGAAGATGAATTTATTCACAGTTACGTTCCAAAAGAAGCCGGCAAAGTCGGATACGACATTATATTGGTTGGAAAACCAACTGACAGAAGTGGATTTGGAGGAGCTTCTTTTGCAAGCGCCGCAATGGACGAGGAAGAGAAAGATCAAAATACAGGGGCAGTACAGGAACCAAATCCGTTTCTTGAACGTCATCTGCTCGCATCCACTTATGCATTATTCGACTGGCTTGCAGCAAATAAAAAACTTAATAAAGTCTCATTCAAAGATCTTGGAGCAGGTGGAGTGGTTTGTGCATCAGTTGAACAAGTTGCTGATCAGGGATTCGGAGCAGTAGTTAATCTCGATAATGTTCATGTATCAATGGAAAACCTTCCACCGGAAGTTATCGCACTCGCAGAAACTCAGGAAAGATTTTGCTGGACCTGCCATCCGGATCTAACAGAACATATATTAAACCATTACAACACAGATTGGGATCTACCCTCGATAGCAGAAGGTGCACGGGCAAGTCTGATTGGAAAAGTTACAACTGACGGAATTTATAAATTATCATTCAAAGGAAACACTGTGGTCGAAGCAAAAGCATTGGATATAACTTGTGGACTTTCCTATGAAAGAGAAATGGAAGAGGTAGTGAATGAATTTGAAGAGCCTGAGATTGAGTGTGACAGTAATGAAATCATAGTTGAAAGTCGAAAGTCGAAAGTCGAAGGATTGGTCAAAAGTCCAAAGTCAAAAGACCTTCGACCTTTGCCCTCCGACAAAACCTTCGACATTCGACCTTCGACTTTTAAAACCACAATCTCCGAAGTCTTCAAGACAATGCTCTCCCACCCCAACTACGCTTCAACTACACCTGTAACCATTCATTACGATAAAAATGTTATCGGCAACACTATAATCGAAGCAGGCGAAGCGGATGCCGGAGTAATTACTCCACTGCAAGACTTAGCAAGCCATGTTCAGGCAGGTACTCATCCGAGTTGGCTTGCCCGCCGTAGCCCAGATGGCGAAGGTGGGGATCTTTCTGATGAAATGAAGAAGATAGGAGTGGCATTTGCAGGAGATGGTAACGGGCGCTATGGAAGAATTTCTCCGTATCTGGAAGGAGTTAACGCAACTGTTGAATCAATGCGAAACGTAGCGACTGTTGGAGCTACTCCAAGAGCTTTTACAGATTGTTTGAATTACGGAAATCCGGAAATCCCCGATCAGCTATGGCAACTTGCCGAAGGAATCAGAGGAATTGCAAAAGCGGCAGGAGAAATCAAAGTCGATGGCGAGTGTGTTCCAATAGTTTCGGGGAATGTAAGTTTGTACAATGCTCAACCTGACGGAAGCGCAATTGCTCCAACCGCAATAGTTTGTTGTGTAGGAGTTATAAGGGAAGCCAGCAAAGCAATAACAATGCAAATTAAGAAACCTGATTCGATCTTATTTATGATAGGAGAACGTAAAAACGAATGTGGTGGATCCGCATATTACGAAATACTTGAGCAGATGACAGATTCGCCTCACGATGCGTTACTTGGCAACTGTGTTCCTGATCCTGACATTGCTGAAGTTTCATCACAAATATCATTCATAACTCAAGCTATCGATAACAGATTGGTCTATGCAAGCCATGACATATCTAACGGCGGACTAATGCTCGCGCTATTCGAGATGACTCTTCCTCAAAGGAACAGTGGTGGTAATATTGGAATAGAGGTTGATCTTAAAGAACTGGAAAGTTCACTTAGGCCCGACACTCTTTTATTTACAGAGACCGGAGGATTTATTATTGAAGTAGATGAAAAGAATGTAGATGCTCTTAAAGATCTTGCGGAAAAGAATTCAGTAAAACTTACTCAAATAGGTAAAACACTCCCCTCGCAGGAATTGAAGATAAATGATGGGAATAAAGTTCTTTTAAGTGAGAAGTTGAATAACCTGAGAGAGACGTGGACTTTTGGGCTAGAGAAAGCCATAAACTAAACGATAAGAACACTTGACCCTGAGCCTTTGGCGTGCTTTAATACTCTCCTTTTTATATACCCCTTGGAGCTATGTTTTTAAGCCGAACACTTCAGCCAATTAAATTCATCTTTGTATCAATTGGAGCTCTATGTCTGTTTGCTTTTGCTCAAAATGCTTTTGCAGTTGGAGGCATGCTTACTGTTCAACAAATATCCAATACTACCGTTCTGGGAACATGGGTACTCACAACTCCTGATGGAAAGACTTATGCGGATCACAGAGGAGAATACATTCAGAAGATTGAACAGGTGGTAGGAGGAACTTACTCCATTGTTGTTAATGAACCACAAAAAGCAAAAACAAGTATTGTTGTAAGAAAATCAAACAACGAAATCATAAGATCAGTGGAAGGAACTCATCTTTCTTTCACCGTTGCAGGAGGAGAAGCAATAAGAATAGAAATTACATACAGATACTTTGGAACAATAACCATAGACAGTGAGCCATCGGGACAGGACATAGTACTTAGAGGAAATAATCTTTATGAACTTAAAGGTGTTACTCCCGTTACTTTCACAGATGTGCCTCCTATGTACTACTCGGCTGAGTACGGACTTCTGGATGAATGCATTACACCGCGCAAGCAAAGCAGAGTTTTGGCACCCAACGAACGTATTGATTTTATAGGAGTTTACCGTTGCGGAGATGATGCGGTTTTTGAAGAACCTGAACCGGAGCCAAGATTACCCTCACCAAAATTGATGAATGTTTCGCTTCAGTCAAATCAAAATGAAGTACTACCCGGAGGAATTGTACGTTATACACTGACAGTGAAAAATCTGGACAGAACAACTCACAGCAATCTTTTGGCATCAGTACAATTTGATCCAAGAAAAGGATATGTTTCCGGAGTTCGTGATAGCGGAAGGATCTTCCACGATGACCTGTTGGTATGGAATGTTCCCACTCTTTACGCAGGACAAACATGGACAACCAGATTCAATATGCAGATAAACGATGGATTATCGTCAGGTCATAAAATTACCATGACAACACGCATAGAAGGATCAAATCTTGTTGAAGCAGGAATGTATGAACGTGAGCTTACTCACACTGTAGGAGTGATTACCATTCTTCCTGCAACAGGATGGAGAGCAGATGTACTGTTCATACTTCTATTGACTGCAGTCAGCCTACCACTTGCATACTCAATCCGCCGAAGACAATTTGTAGTAATAAAGACGGTATAACAATAATTTGTACGGGGAAGGGTTCCGTCCTTGCAGTGTACGCCTATGGCGCATACTGCTTTGACGGTGGTGGAGGTGATATTTGGGGATGGGGGTCACTAGTCGCTTGTCGCTAGTCACTAGTCTCGATGCTTAAGACCAGCGACCAGTGACCAGTGACTAGTGACCCTATGTACAACAATAAAAAACAGCACGATCAATTAATTGATTTATATCCGCAAACCCTTCACAATATCGCCACTATTTACTCCTAACAATATATGCTCAAATATCGCTTTCTAATCACATTTACTCCATCTTTAGCACTATTGATGCTGTTGCATGTATCTCCCCTCTCAGCAGCTACAGGAGATACAGTTGACGGAGACTCAGGTTCTGTTTTGACTGACACCGGAAGCGGAATTGGTAACATAGAAATCTGGCAGGAAAGCCCATCTGTTGGAGTTTACAGTGACTGGACATTGTTCAAAACAAACAACGAAACCGTATCCGGACGTCACATGCATCAAATTTTTGATAGTCTGCCGGTTGGAAATTACACTATAATTATTGATCCTCTGGAAGGAGCAACTGCACATGTAACTGTTACCGTTGATGATAAAGTTATACAGGATAATGATTTTCCACGAGCTAATTTTTCTCTAGGTCATGATCAAAATGTTAAAATATCAATTAATAATATTTTTACACGAGTCGGTACTGTTTCTGTTCAAAGTAGCCCTGCAGGTCTTATGTTTACTTTGGAAGGACCCAATCATTTTAAAACCACCGGATCTACACCTTCTGATTTTCAGAATCTTCCCGAAGGACTTTATACAGCGAAATTTGAGGCGATAGAAGGATGTATCGAAGCGCAATCACGTTCTGCCAGACTTCAGAAAGAAAGTCGCATATCTTTATCGATTAATTTATCCTGTGACAATATTGAGTATCTTGAACAGAGCATAGAAGGACAGAAAACACTCATGTATGTATCTGTAACCATCAATGGTGAAACTATAAACTTTACCGACGTGCCTTTATCAGATTGGTTTGCACCTTTTGTAAACACATCAATCCGTACAGGCATAATGTCCGGTTATAAGGATTCAAGAGGCAGACTCACCGGAGAATACGGACCTTCCAATACTGTAAGCATCGCTGAACTCGCAAAGATTGCACACGAGCTTGCTGGAATTGATGAAACCACAGTTCATACCCGCCCATTAAACTCACGAGCCAGAAATACATGGTTCTCACAATACTTTGCATCGGCGGAAAAGAGAGGCTGGTTGGTGTTCAAAGACAACAGACTGGACCCCGCACGCGATGCAACTCGTGCAGAAGTGGTTGCCACAATTCTTCAGGCTCATGATGTGCCACGCAACTGGCCAAAGGGAGAAATGTTCACAGACGTTACTCCGGATTCTCCTTACGCGGCTTCCATAGAGACAGCCGTAGCACACGGCCTTGCAGCGGGTTACACTGATTCTCTTGGCAATCCTATGAATGAGTTTAGACCAAACGCGAGCATTAATCGTGCTGAAATTTCTAAGTTAATAAGCAGAGCAATAGAACTGTATATAGAGAAAACAGCTGAGTTTAGGTCTTATACGGAGGAGTGAGTAAATATTTATTAGTAAACAACATTTTTTATTTATTAATGTAGCCCGACATGTCACTGGTCACTAGTCGCTTGTCACTGGTCTTTCATTATACTCATTTCAAAATAAAATTACTATAATACCCCGAAGCTTTTACCCAATTCATCCCTTACATAAGCCAATGTCCAATTCGAGCAATTCGGAATTATAAAAGCGAAGGGGTATAACTGACCGACTAGTGACTATAGCTAAATCAATATAATTTGGTATAAAAATATCCTTACATAGAAAATCACAAATCACAAAACCCAAAACCCAACGAAATCCCAAATCCAAAATCCCAAACTTCGATCATTCCTTACTCTTGGGATTTGTTATTTGTGTTTTGGGA
>JAHISE010000125.1 GCA_018818235.1 Patescibacteria group bacterium | reverse complement strand
GAGGATGGATATCTTTCGACAATCGACATTCGACATTCGACAATCGACAGTGGATGTTATGACAGAAACATATGATTCTCTAATGATTTCCAAAGTCGATTGTCGATAGTTATCAAATTGTCGGAAGCCCCTCCTCAACCCACGTATCAATACCACCATCAACTTTATAAACATTTTGTAAATTGTATTGATCAACCAGCGCTATGCATGCTCTGCCAGCCCTGCCCCCTGCCCTGCAATGAACATAAATTGCATCATATTTACCAAGTTCCTCCAGATGCTCACTTATTTCAGTAACAGGTATATTTATAATTCCTTCTATATGTGAATGTGCATATTCTTCCGGTGTTCGTACATCTACAAATACCGATCCTTTGGGTCTTTCCTTGAGTAGCCGTTTGAATTCCTGCATCGAGATGGAGTTGGGCATGAAAAAATTATACATCAATTATCAATTGAATCAGACAATGCCAAGGGCTATTTTTTTGACGACCTCCTACGCTCATTCTCATTAAGCGCTTTTTTCCTTAAGCGAATAGAAATCGGTGTTACTTCCACTAGCTCATCGTCATCTATATATTCCAATGCCTGTTCCAACGTCATTGGTTGCACGGGCACCAAATTAATCGCTTCATCACTACCTGATGCTCTAACATTACTCAACTTCTTTTCTTTACTAGGATTTACAACCAGATCTTCATTCTTTGCGCTCTCTCCAACAATCATGCCCGAGTAAACTTTTGTTTGTGGAGTAATAAACATCCTCCCTCGTTCTTGTAGGTTCCATAAAGCAAAAGCAATTGCCACACCATCTGTCATGGAAATCATTGATCCGTGTGTCCGGCCGGGGATTTCTCCTTTATGTTTTTCGTACGCAATGAATGAATGAGTAAGGATTCCTTCTCCCCGAGTTTCGATAATAAAGTCACCGCGCATACCAAGCAGTCCTCGTGTTGGAATTTTAAATTCAAATCTGGTGTGTCCTTCTTCTGTTTTCATATCTAACATCTCTCCTTTTCTTTTAGACATCATATCTATTACCGTACCGTTGAATTCTTCAGGTACGTCAATAATCGCCTGCTCCATCGGTTCCAGTTTTTTACCATCTTCTTCGCGCACTATTACTTCGGGGCGCGATACCTGCAGTTCGAATCCTTCGCGTCTCATACTTTCTATCAGAACAGACAGATGAAGTTCGCCACGGCCGGAAACTTTGTATGAATCACTGTTGGGAACATTCTCTATATGCAAACCAACATTTGTTTCTTTTTCTTTATCCAGTCTTGCCTTTATGTGTCTGGTTGTAACCAATTTTCCTTCCTTGCCCGTAAATGGAGAATTATTAACCATAAAGACCATAGAAATTGTTGGCGGATCAATTTTTATTGCAGGAAGAGGCGGAGCATTTTCATCTGTTGTAATTGTTTCACCCACGTAAATATTCGGCAGACCGGCAATTGTTACAATATCTCCGGCGACCGCTTCCTGTCCCTCGATTTGATGTAATCCAAGATGTTCCAGAATCTTACTAATTTTTCCTTTGCGGGTTTCCCCATCCGGAGTCTTTACAAAAACCGACTGTCCGGTTTTAGCTTTTCCTTCGTACACACGACCTATGGCCATGCGTCCCAAGTAATTGTCATATCCCAGTGAGCTTGGTTGCATTCTAAATGGCGCATCAAAATTTTGTGCTGCTTCCGGTACTTTCTCCATGATCATATCAAACAAAGGACCAAGATCTTTTGAATCATCATCTAATTCTTTTTTTGCAATTCCTTTGCGGGCAATTGTAAACAGATGTGGGAAGTCGAGCTGTTCATTTGTTGCTCCAAGGGCCGCAAAAAGATCAAAAACCATATCAATTACTTTTGAGGGTCGTGCCGCCGGCTTATCTATCTTGTTGATAATAACTATGGGTTTTAGCCCCAGTTCCAAAGATTTTTTTAGTACGAATTTAGTTTGTGGCATGGGTCCTTCCTGTGCATCAACAACCAAAAGTACACTATCAACAGTGCGTAAAATACGTTCCACTTCCGATCCAAAGTCGGCATGCCCTGGGGTATCGACAATATTGATCTTGCAATCTTTGTACATAATAGAGGTGTTCTTTGCATATATCGTAATACCGCGCTCCTTCTCCTGATCATTACTGTCCATTACCAGCTCCTCAATCGCTTCATGTTCAGAAAATGCTCCGCCTTGTTGAAGGAGTGCATCAACCAGAGTTGTTTTCCCGTGGTCGACGTGTGCGATGATGGCGATATTTCTAATACTCATAAAAAATGGAAATCTTGCCCCTCGTAGCTCGGCTTAAGTTGATTCTAAAAATAGAAAAATGTATGTGCGCGTCACTGCATCTTCCGAGCGAAGTGGGGT
>JAHISE010000124.1 GCA_018818235.1 Patescibacteria group bacterium | reverse complement strand
TTGGATAAGGGAAGTATGGAACCAGATGCCTGTCACTGTGTCTTATCGGTATACCTCAATGGAAATCCATAGAAACTGCTATAGAAAGCCGAAAAACCAGCTCAGATTATTTTCCCCCCTTAAGAAATGGTGAAACTCCAACAATGGAATCTTGACATGCTTCCCAACGACAGGGACAATGCTCCTCCTATGCCTCTCAAACACGCCACCGAAACACTGCTAGTATTCATTCTTGGGCTTGCAATTGCCATTACAGGATTCCTTACGGCTACACTGCCTCATTTACCAAGTGGAGGATTGCCATGGGTTGTTCTTATGATAATTGCATCACTATATCCAATTGGTCTTTTGCGCGTATTCAGGAATAACAGAGCCGATTATCCGTTTCGTTGGTTGCACTGGTTTCCTGTTTTGATTTTGATTATATGGATGGTTGTTGAGTTGATGATAAAAGCCATACCTAACTTAAGCTATATTCGGGATTGGTTCAGTTGGGGATGGACTTTGCCATTGGTACTACTTGGTTTTGTAGCAACTCTGGCATTTTGTCTTCATGTGATCAGGCGCAGAGTACCCAGAACAATTTTACTTCTGGCGGTATTAGTTCCATTTACAGTATTGGCTGTAATGAGCGAAAAGAGTTGGGAATTGGATAACAAACTTGCAAGTGTTCTTTGGGAAGGAGATTGGTGGACTGGTATTAACAAGAATTTGAGTGGTACCGGTGGGACACAAATAGCAATGGATGATAAAGAGACAAAAAATTTGGAGGAATCAGTAGATCCGGAGGAGGAAGCATGGCGAGAACGTTTGAGGGCATTTGAACGCCGTAGGCAGATGATTGCACAAAAGAATGATCAGGATGAGGATGGCTCAGATCAGATCGCCGATGACGCAGAGGAACAACAGGGTACAGAAGATGGCACAGTGCCCATTAACGAAGAAACAGCGCCACATACAGGAACAGGCCGTGAGTTTCGGGAAGCTCAGACGTCACCGACTGCATTGCCTTCGTCAGGAGCTCCGATTGCCGGAATGAGTTTATCTATGCTTATGGGATACTTTGGGGTTTTGCATCAAAGGGCTAGGAAGAGAGTTAGCTAGTTAATAGTTTCTAGTATCTAGTTTTAATGCTCAAGCATCATCATAGTTTGAAATAACTAGAAACCAGAAACCAGCAAACTAGTTAACTTAGTGATAAGATATTAGCATTGTTCCCCAAACATTATGCCTACAATAAAATCGCTTAAAGCCCGCCAAATCCTCGACTCCCGCGGTAACCCGACTATCGAAGTCGATTGCGAACTGGAGGATGGTACATTCGGACGCAGCGCTGTGCCATCCGGCGCTTCGACCGGTACTCATGAAGCTTTGGAATTACGTGATGGAGATAAGAAGGTTTTTGGAGGGAAGTCAGTTCAAAAAGCAGTAAACAATGTCAATGATGTGATTGCAGCTGAGCTGAAAGATCAGGACATATCAGATCAACGTTCAATTGATCAGAAAATGATTGAATTGGATGGAACTCCTAATAAATCAAAGCTTGGAGCAAACGCAATATTAGGAGTATCCATGGCTGTTTGCAGAGCAAGAGCCGGCAGTGAACACAAATCACTATGCGAGTCTTTGGCGGATCAGTTTGGAGTTAAGGATGCCAACCTTCTTCCAACGCCAATGATGAATGTAATGAATGGAGGACAGCATGCGGATAGTGGTCTTGCCATTCAGGAATTCATGATTGTGCCGACTGAGTTTGGTAGTTTTACAGATGCGTTGCGAGCAGGAGCGGAGACTTTCCATGCATTAAAAAAACTTCTTAAGGATTCCGGGCAGGTTACTGCGGTAGGTGATGAAGGAGGCTTTGCTCCGCACCTCCAAGATTCACACGAAGCATTTACGATGATTCTAGAGGCTATTGAGTTTGCAGGATATGAAGGAAAGATTAAGCTCGCAATCGATGCCGCTGCCTCGGAGTTTTGTGAGGATGAATCTTATACAATTGATGGGAAGAATCTGTCTTCCGACGAGCTTGCATCTTATTATCAGGAACTCTTGAAAAAGTATCCGATAGTCTCTATCGAAGACAGTCACAGTGAAGATGACTGGGACGGATTTGCTGCAATGAACGAAGCGGTGGGGGATCACATTCAATTGGTTGGCGATGATCTGTTGGTAACCAATGTGGAGAGGATCAATCAAGCTATCGAGAAGAAGGCGGTAAATTCTGTTTTGATTAAACTTAATCAAATCGGAACCGTCTCCGAGACTGTAGATGCAATCAAATTAGCTCATGATCAAGGATGGACTGCAGTGGTGAGTCACAGAAGTGGAGAAACTGAGGATACTTTCATTGCACATCTAGCTGTTGGTTTGAGGACCGGGCAGATTAAAACAGGATCTTTGAGTAGAACGGATAGGGTTTGTAAATATAATCAGTTGCTCAGGATAGAGGAGAAACTTGGTGTTAAGGCGAGTTATGTGTCTCCGTTATAGTAGTAGTTATGTGGTGAGATGCTTCGCAAATTGCTAGTAGATCACAATGCTATTCAGGATAAAAGCTTAGTTGATATTCTGGAATCCCAAGGGAAATTCCGTAATCTCTTGCCTTTTGAAATCCCTCAGGATCATTTTGAGCAATTTTGAAAATCCTAATTGGGAAAACTATATATACCAATTCATTATTTTTGTAATCTGCATACCAGTAACCAGTATTCTCATTTCCTTCAAGTGTTTTGCTAAGTTCTAATGCAATGTCATCAGCATTATCTGCCAAAATTTCAATAGTGTGTAATGTCCATTGTTTAAGGTGAGGAGTTTGATGTTTTTCATTGACTGGCACAACTTTTGTTTCATTGATTTTTACTTTACTGAGTATTTTTTTATTTGTGAGACTTTCTTCGATAATTACTCCAATAAAATTTTGCATAACTTTTTTATGGGTTATATGTCATTACATATAATGGTCGGGGCGACTGGGCTCGAACCAGCGACCACACGGCCCCCAGCCGTGCATTCTACCAACTGAACTACGCCCCGATTGCGATCCTATACTAATCTATTTTTGTATATATACAATTCACTAATTGAAAAGACGTAATTATATCAAGTGTAGTAGCGTAGAAATGGTAGGCAAAAATAGAGCAAATTCTTTGTTCTTATACCTTGTTAAGGTGTTAATAATCTGGTTGTATATCCTCTTATTTCAAAATATTGATTTTGCAGAATTTATCCAAATATCAGGCATTCGAAATTTGGAACTCAGAATCCGGAATAAGTCCAAATATCCTTGCCGGATTCCGGATTCCGGATTCCGAACCTCAATATTACAAGGACATATATAAAAGTTGCTATAATATCTCAATTATGTTATAATAATAAGTTAATTAGTAAGAACCATGTCCATCTCAAATCTCGAATTTACGGCAGCAAACCAGGCTCTAGGGCGTGCCCAGCGCATACTTGTGGTCCCACATGCCAATGTAGACCCTGATGGGCTTAGCAGTGCTCTTTCTTGTTATCAGTTGTTTCGGGCTTTGGGGAAGGAGGTGACTGTAATATGCCCCGAATCACCACCGGAATCGTTAAGTTTTCTTCCGGGATACGATAAGTTTAAGCGGGAAATTCAGGAAGATCAACAGTTCATTGTTACTGTAAATCTGGAAGAAGGAATGGAGGTGGATAAGCTCCGCTATACGGTCGAAGATCACAAAGTAAATATTATTGTTATGCCCAAGGGTGGAAGAATTGCTTCAAAACACATTACATTGAGCGAAGGCTTAAATATGTATGATCTGATTGTTGTTGTGGATACAGCAGATCTTTCACTTTTGGGATCCATATATACGGAACATATGGATTTGTTTTCGCAGGTTCCGATATTAAATATTGATCATCACATAAGTAATACGGAGTTCGGTCAGGTAAAGCTAATTGATACCACAGCCGCAAGTGCAACCGAGGTTATTTATCATTGGCTAATGCAAATGCCTTCGTATAAAGAAAAAATGACACCGGATATTGCCACTCTTATTTTGACCGGAATTATCACAGACACGCGAAGTTTTCAGAATCCCAACACCACGCCGCGTTCACTGGAAATTGCCGCAGAGCTTCTGGAGATGGGTGCCAGACAACAGGAAATTATTCAAAATGTTTATAAATCCAAACCGCTCAGCACTCTAAAGATTTGGGGAAGAGCATTAAATAATATGCAGATTGATAAAGAGGCGGGGATAGTATGGTCTACCGTAAGTCGTGAAGATCTGGCAGAAATGGATGCCGAAAGCAAAGAAACAAGTGGCATACTTGATGATCTGATATCTACGGTTCCGGATGCGAAAGTATATGTTATGTTTACGGAGCTTGAAGAAGGAGGACTAAAGGCGAGTATTCGATCAACTATGGAGGTAAATGTCAGTTCTCTTGTCGCAAAGTTGTTTGGAGGCGGTGGTCATCCTAGGGCTGCGGGATTCAGAGTAAAATCATTCGATAACTTCCAGTTGCAGGTACTGGAATGTGTGCAAAAACTTAAAGAAGGAATTGTGCAACAAAAGAAAGACGATGCAGATTTTAATCAATCTTCTTCGGGCGATTTTAAAACTTCATACGGCAGATCCGGTGGAATTATTAAAAATGAAGCAAAAGTGCCTGACAAGATTCAGGAAGTAAAAGAAGATAAAAACAAAATAGAAATAGATATTGTGGAGAAGCTTAGGGGGAGTGATTCGGATAGTAATGGGAAGGTGGATGTGATGGAAGAGATGGCATAGGAAGATTCCAGATTCCAGATACCAGATTTCAGGGAGATTCCATTATAATAAGATTCCAGATTCCAACTTCCAGATTCGCAGGGAGATTCCTAAATATGAAGATTCCAAAAACACTTGGGACTTGGTTTTAGGAATCTTGTAATCTGTTTGTGAATCTGGCCTCTGAGATCTGGAATCTTCTTAAGTCTGGATTCTGGAATCTTATTTCATTATTAATTGCTTTATATACTATAAAAAACAATATATGCTGATAATGGCTATATTCCCCACTTCACATGCGCCTCGTACGGGTAGCGAAAGCATTGGGTATGACAGGACAAGAGCTCAGACATGAGCTTGATAATGTTAATTTTGGAGTAAAACCCACAGACAGGGAAGTTCCTGACAATCTTGCACAAGGTATATTGAGGTTTGTGGCTCAAAAGAAGGGAATAGAAGTAGATATGGAATCTCTTGGTTTAGCGGGATTTGATGATGAAGAAAAAAAGCAGGGGGAATCTGAGGAAGCAAATGAAAATTCAAATGAGGCTGATGAAGGAGGGGCACAGTCCGGACAGGAAAATGTAGGAGAGCAGGAGGGAGGAGAAAAAAAAGTTCAGGGAGTAAAAAAAGAATCTTTGCATGTACTAAGGAAACTTACTCTGGAAGATGTGTCGAAAGAGGCAATAGAGGAGCAACAAAAATCTGATCCTGCTTTGCTCAAAAAGGAGAAGGAGGAAGAAAGAATTGCCGAAAAAGCCGGAGCAGAGTCTAAAAAACGAACACAGGCATCAAAATCTCATCAGCAGCAAATCAAACGAAAAGAAGGTGTGGTGCTGATTCATTCTGAAGTTACGGTAAAAGAGTTCGCCGAAAAAGCGGGAGTTCAGGTACCCAAGATTATTCAGGTTCTTATGTCGAATGGAATTATGGCAACAATAAATCAGACAATAGATTTCGACACAGCATCCATTGTTGCATCCGAATTGGGAGTTGTGGTTCAAAAGGAGCAGGAGGTGGCTACAGTAGAAGATCTTATGAGTAAAAATCTGAAGGAACTTCTAAAAGATGAGCCGGAAAACCTTGTTCAAAGACCACCTGTAGTGGTTGTAATGGGGCATGTGGATCACGGAAAAACATCAATTCTGGATGCCATAAGAAAAACAGAAGTAGCTTCAGGAGAAGCCGGAGGAATTACACAGCACATTGGAGCATATCAGGTTGAGCACACTCCGGAAGGATCCAAAGAAGCGCACAAGATTACATTTTTGGACACTCCCGGACATGAAGCTTTCACAGCAATGCGGGCAAGGGGTGCACAGGTAACGGATATTGCCGTTATTGTTGTGGCTGCCGAAGAGGGGATCAAACCAACTACTGTAGAAGCCATTAATCACGCAAAAGAAGCAGGTGTTCCCATACTGGTTGCAATAAACAAAATGGATCGCGAAGGTGCGGATCCGGATCGTGTTAAAGGAGAGCTTGCGCAGCATGATTTGCAACCGGAAGAATGGGGAGGAAAAACTCCTGTTGTTTTGTGTAGTGCGAAAACAAATATGGGGATTATGGATCTGCTGGATTCAATAGTACTAATTGCAGAAATTGGAGAATTCAAGGCAAATCCGAATAGATCCGCAGTAGCAACAGTTATAGAAAGCCATCTGGATCCTTCTTTGGGCGCACTGGCAACAGTGATAATAAATACCGGAACACTAAAAAATGGAGATATTTTTGTATGCGGAAAATCATCCGGCAAAGTTCGCACAATGATGGATGCACATGGCAAGCGATTGGATGAAGTGTTGCCATCAGGTGCAGTCAGAATCTCCGGCTATACGGATGTTCCTCATGTAGGTGATATATTGCAGGTTGTAACTTCCGAACAGCAGGCAAAGACACTTGTTCAGGCTGTAAAAGAGCAGCGAAACCTTCGCAAGAAGGGCAGTTTCGTTGATTTGGTAACCAGACTCTCCGAAGGGAAGCTAACGCAGCTTAAGGTGGTTCTAAAGGCCGATGCACAGGGGTCTTTGGAGGCCATCAAAGAAGCGTTATCCAAAAAGAAAGTAGAGAATGTAAGTGTAAAAGTAATTCATGGTGCGGTCGGAGCGGTTTCCGAGTCTGATGTTATGATGGCAGGTGCAAGTGAAGGAGTGGTTATTGCTTTCAATGTTTCTATTCCATCAAGTGTAATGAAGACCGCCGAACGCGAAGACGTACGGATTCGTGAATATGACGTTGTGTACGCACTGTTAGATGACGTTGAAGCGCTTATTAAAGGTCTGGTTGTTCCGGAAGAGGAAGAGAATGTGTTGGGACACATAGAAATTCGTGCAATATTTATGACAAAGAAATCAGAACAGATCGTAGGTGGAAAGGTGACGGATGGCGTAATTAAGCGCTTACCGTTCCGAATTATCAGGGAAGGTCAGGAAGTTGGTACAGGGCGTATAACATTTCTTAAACACGGTGACAAAGACATTAAAGAAGCAAAGGAAGGTACCGAATGCGGTATGAAGGTAGAGACGCCGATTACTGTTGAAGAGGGTGATGTACTAGAAATCTTCCTTAAGGAATTAAAGAAGAAGGAGTAGAAATAATTATAGCCAAATCAATATAATTTGGTATAAAAATATCCTTACATAGAAAATCACAAATCACAAAACCCAAAACCCAACGAAATCCCAAATCCAAAATCCCAAACTTCGATCATTCCTTACTCTTGGGATTTGTTATTTGTGTTTTGGGA
>JAHISE010000123.1 GCA_018818235.1 Patescibacteria group bacterium | reverse complement strand
GAAATGGTGAACTGGACCTCGCTCGTGATCTTTTTGAACAAGCACTTAAAATTGATCCCAACTTCCCGGACGCACTTGCAAGCTTGGGGGCAGTGTATGGCAGAACCGGAGACTATGATCTGGCGTGGGAATATTCTTCCAAGGCAATTGAAGCAAATCCCAATTTGCCGGACGCACATTTTAATCTTGCCGGAATTCTGTTCATGAAAGGGGATATGGGAAAGGCAATAGAGAAGTATCAAGATGTGATTGATATTGATCCGTATTACGTTCCGGCTCTTTGGCAGATGGCAAGAGCATATTTACAATCAGGTGATGAAGATAAGGCACGGGAGACTTATGCGAAGGTGCTGGAGTTGGATGAGGGGTATAGGGGGAAAAGAGGGGAGATGGATGAACTGCTTAGGGAAAACAGATAAAAGATTCCAGATTCCAGGGGCCAGATTCACAGAGAGATTCACAAAAAGATTCCGGATTCACAAATTCCAGATTCACAGGGGGATTCCAAGATCTCAGGTTCCAATTCCCACAAATGGCGATATTTGGAATCTTAAAATCTTATAATCTGTTTGCGAATCTGGCCTCTGGAATCTTAAAATGGCCTGCCAACCGAAGCAGCAGGACTTCGTCGAAAAGCCAACCTAAGCTCACCTGCGAGCTAGCTTCGGTCGGCAACCTGCTGCGAAGGTTGGAGCTCCCTCGTGGAGGAAGTTATGACTGCCTGCGGTGAGCGAAGTTGAAGCTTTATGATCTTTCTAAAATCTTAAACCCTTCCAGTACGCTATCACATAGGAATTCCTCCAAAGGAGGTATATCACTTTCAAGCTGGGCTTTCTGTAATGCGGCATAATATCTGCGTTTCTTTTTAAGGTCGATTACAGCAGGAGGAAGCCCTGCACACAGAAGCATTGCATGCATTATCAGACGTCCAATGCGACCGTTGCCATCGGAAAAAGGATGGATCTGTTCAAATTGGGCATGTGTTTTTGCAATATATTCCATGGTCTTTTTCTTGGAGCGGCATGCTTCGTTCACAAACTTCTTCATAAGAGTCGGTACTTTTAAATAATTTGCAGTCGGCACATTGGCTCCTACGATTCTCACTGCATGAGACCGATATATTCCTGCATCATCCCGAATCCCGTTCATGAGGATACTATGTAATTTAAGTATTAGACCTTCATTAATCTTTCTGTTGTTCTGCAAATATTTAAACAAAAAACGTAGCGCTGCCTGGTGATTTTTTGCTTCCATTTGTTCAACAAGTGTTCTGTTTGGAAGCGTGACGTTATCAAAAAGTACTGCGGCGGTTTCTTCTTTGGTAAGAGTGCTGCCCTCAATAGTATTGGAAGTATATGTTAGAACCAGAACAAATTGATCATGAATATCCGGATATTTGAGTATCATATTTAGTAAATTTTTATTCTGTTTTTTCTTCAACCAAAGAATTGCCATCTTGGCATCAAGCGGTTTATCGGGGATATCTTTGATTTCTGCATATTTTAAGCATAAGGCATCGATGCGCTTCTGCATCCCGGCACGCGGGACTGCTTTATTATTAAGCCATCTGTTTAGAGACACGAATGACACCCCAAGCTCCTGAGCAAGTTTAGTTTGCGTAAGCCCGGTGATCTGCATAAGAAGCCGAAGTTTTTGGGGGATATTCATGAATAATTGTAACTTTATATAGTATAGCAAAATATGCAAGCTTTATAAAGCTTTATTTTTGCATTATGGGGGAAGCAAGAACTGATTACAGTGAGCAGGATCGGACTGGGATGACTATGTCCTGCTAGGAGTTTGTATACATGAGTTTAATAGACCTCTTTGAGGTAGCAGTCTTCGCAGTAAACTTTTTCAGGGCGGTTGGGAGCATATGTTGTCTCCATATCCTTACCACATTTGTCACAATTACGATAAAAAGTTTTTGTTTATTGCTCATCTTAACTCTTTCCGTAAATCTATCATCCGCGTGAACATGAGGAATAGGAATGCCTTTTTTTCGATAGAATTTAAGCTCCTTACTTACTACTTTGAATGGCTTATTGGAAATCACACATATAATAGCCCTGTGAAAATACTATTGATTTCAAATGACAAAGATAGTACTATAGTAGTACATTTGCCTTATCCCAATATTAGCTATGTCATCAGGTCGAATCCAGCAACGTATAGATCCAAAGTTGCAAAAGGATGCTGAAACAATCCTAAAGACGCAAGGAATCAAACCATCGCAGGCAATCATTCTGTTTTATATGGAGATTAAAAGATCCCGCGGTTTGCCTTTTTCTCCTTCTCCGGTCAGGTTGGATGAAGTTCCGAATATTAAACTTCAAAAGGACTTGGAAGATGCCTCGAAGGGGAAAGGTGTAAAAATCTCTAAAAATAAGGATGAATTTTTCGATCATCTGGATAAACTCTGATTATGAGAATCCCAAAGAGTACAAAAAGATTCAGAAGAGATTACAAAAGAATTAAAAAATCCGGAAAAGATATTGAAAAGCTTAAAGCGATAATGCTGAGACTAATCCAAAAGAAAACTCTTCCATCTGAATTCAATGATCATCAATTACATGGCAAATGGAAATATTTGCGTGATTGTCATGTGGAAGGGGACTGGATTCTTTTATATGAACTTGGAGTTGATAACAATAACAATGAAACTATCACATTTCATGCAACGAATAATCATGAGAATTTGTTTGGGTAATGTAATAAATTAATCTATTTTGAAGTGACCTGCCACAATCACTCAATAGTGATGCTCGCAAGTGACGTGGCCTGCCAACCGAAGCAACAGGACTCGACCAAAGAGCCAACCTGCTGCGCAGGTTGGAGCTCCCTACTGGAGGAAGCTAGGACTGTGATGGCGGGGTGTTGCTAGGAGTTTGTGTCCATAGAAATTAATAGAGAAGAGCAACACAATGGTTATTGTTGCTTTTATATTTCTTAGTAGTAATCAGCACATGTAGCACCACCACCACAAATATCATCAATCATTATATAGCATTCATTATACCCATCGTCATATCCATCTGCGTATCCCTCATCAAGACCTGATTTATAGCCACTATTACTTGAGGTCAATATAATGTAAACAAAACCAATTACGACTAAGCCAATAATAATCCATGGATTCTTTTGCATGCACTGACAAGTATCGTCTCTCTGGGAGCTATTGTCCATATGTTCAAAGCATGTGAGTTTAACTATGCTAGGAGTTTGTGTCCATGAGAAACAATGGTTCTATTTGTTTTCTTTAATTGCCAAAAAAACTAAAAGAGCTAGAGCCGAAACAATTAGAGTAGCTGGCCATACAACTATAGGCATTAAAAAGGAAAAGATAAAATTACCACTATCGACATCTCTTGCAAATACTACAAATAAAAAGCCATAAACCAATATGTAGCCTGTTACCAAACTTTTAAGAAGCAATGTTGCCATGCGTCTAGTTTACTATCTTCTAGGAGTTTATGTCTATTTAAAGAACAACGACCAAAAACGATCCCAGCCCCATTTTTTCTCAGGTTTAGGACTAGCTTTTACAATCAATGAATCCGATTCATTTTCTAATGAGTGTATTGATGATTCTGATTTAGAGGAAGAGCTTGTAACAGTTGGAGCACTGACTGGCTCGGGGATACAACCGTTTTCCTCTTCGATGAACCCATCATCACATTCCCAAGCATCTGTTGTACTTATGACTGCGTGGGCATTAGCCGGCATCTTGAAACAAGCATCATTGAAGGAAGTATAATCCTCATTGCATGTACAAGTGTCTCCAATGAGAGTGGAATTTGGTGGGCAACTTGGTATAGGAGCAGGGACTGTTACTTCCTCAAAATTTTGTGTGGGAGTCGGAACATAATAATTGTTTATGATTTCCTCTTCCTCCTCTTCTTCTGCCAATTCTTCATCTTCTTCTTTTAAAGAAAAGCCTGAGTACACTCTTTCTTTTGTGACAATGTTGCACGTCTGATTATTATCTTGAAGGACAATCTTATCCCAGGTATCCAATGAATAATCCGTTCCCAGATTTACAACAATTTGTTTGTCCTCGTATCTCCAGAATGAAAGGCAACCTAAACCATAACTTACGTGATAATAAGAACCATCATAGTCACTTTTTATAATTGCTTCGTTGTTATCATCATCCAGTTCAATCACTCGAAAATAAACATTATGTTGTTTTTCAACGCATTCCCCATACTCATCTAGAGTGTAGTCATCATCACATTCACATTTTTTGATTAAAGAATTATAAGATGAATAATATCCATGCTCATTTCTGCATACTATATCCGCATTTTTACATTGACCTCCATCAATAATATAACCAGAGTTGCACTCACATGTGTCATAAAGCACATTATAACTTGAATCATACCCCAATTGATTCCAACATTGCTGATCGAGATCAACGCATTTCCCATTTACAATGGAATAACCGTAATCACAGACACATTTGTCATTGAACGATTGATAACTGGAATGTATACCCAATTGATCATGACATGCGCCTTCGCCGCTCATACACGACAAATCACCAAACATATCTCTTTTTAAAACATATCCAGCCAAGCATTCACATTTGTCATATAAACTATCATATGTAGCCATTACTCCCATTCTATTTCTGCAATAATCATAAGTGCTTACGCATCGTTTGCCAAAAGGTGTATTGTCAAATTTCCAACCATATGTACAGCTACAAGTACCATCGTAATTATATTTAGCCATCACTCCGTACTGATCACATTCGCCAAATGCTAAAGTTTGTGGAATATTATTTATATAGAAGCTAGTAAGTAAACCGATAATAGCAATATATAGATACTTCATGAGCCGAAGAGAAATGACCAAATACGATTCCATAAACCTCTTTTTGATTCGGATAATGGGATAGAATTCGGAAGAGGTGATTGACTGGTTACATTATCTTCTGAAACAGAAGTTTGTTTCATAATACTTGCAGATGAAGACTGTGAGGAGGAACTTGATGATGTTGATGGGCTTACGACTAGGACGGGCTCTGGTACACAGTTATTGCCTTTTTCTGTATAGCCACCGTCACATTCCCATGCATCTGCCCCACTTGTGACTGCGTGAGCATTGGTTGGTATCTTAATACAAGAACTATTAAATTTGGCATATCCTGTGTTACAAAAGCATGTTGCACCAACCAAGGATGAATTTGCAGGGCATTGTGGCTTAGAATTTGCATAATCAGGAGCAGGCTCTGTGTATCCTGTTGGGAAACCTCTGTGACTGCGTATTGGAGGCTCAGGCTGTGGTACACTTTTTGCTCTGTGACAATGATATTCGCCATAACTCAGACCCCATTGCTCACAATTGGTTCTACAAGTATGGCAACCGGAGCTATCTGTACGTCCTGGGTGGGCTAAAGTTATTGACGGAATGCTTACCAATATCACAAAAAGTGCAAAAGTTTCTATTGGCCTATATATTCCTATTTGATTGGCGAACATGTGTTTGTTGAGTAATTCTTTTGATATCCAATGTTACAAAAGAAATCATCTCCAAATATACTGAAATGTGCATTAGGTGGTATATAGATTTTTTCACATTTGCCAGTCGAGTAATTTTTTTTGAATCCGCTGTCACACCAATAATCATCTCCGAAAACACTAAGATGAGCATTTGCTGGGATATATACCTTTTCACAAACACTTGTCGAATAATTCTTCTTATAGCCACTATTGCATATATAATCATCCCCAAAGACACTTAATCTAGCATTTAGAGGAACAAATACTTTCTCACATTTACCATTCGAGTAGTTTTTTTTGTAACCATGATTGCAGATATAACCATCGCCAAAAATATTTAGACGGGCATTTGCTGGGACTGAAACATTAGTATTGTTAGTAGATGATGGAGATAATAAATATGAAGGTAAGCTGTAAGAGGATGTAGTAGTCCTAGAAGATGGCAAAGTATAATTGTAAGAGGGAATAGTATAAGTACTCTTTATGTAATTCTTTAGATAAGTGTCAGGGTTTCCTGTGGCTGTTTTACCAGTGTACGGATTTGTATTACCAGGATAATTATAGTTGTTGTACGGGCTACTGTCAGGACTTGAACGATAGTGAGGAGCTACATATGTTCCATTCTTGCGGTAATATCCTTTTACTCTTACTGCCGCTTCTACTTTTTGAACAAATTCAATTGGCTGCAAATTGTTAGGAAGTACCATATTCCCTGCCAAAATTGTAGCGACTGCAAATGTGGCAATGAAAAACTTACTCATATTGCATAATTTATACTCCCTTGTATTAGCCACGTAAAGCGTTCTACACATAAATAGAGTGTCCTATAGTCCACCTAAAATGCAGTCACCATCTACTATCATAAAGCTTGGTGTGGTTTCACAATTGGAAATATCGCCATCATAGTAGAATTCGTCTTCTAGGCATCCTTCATCCATTAACACGCCGTCATAGCTAAGATCTTGTTCGCAGTTATACACAAGATCCCTAACTTGATCTAAAATTGAATCTTCTGCATCAGTAATATCTTCTTCGCTGTAACAACCACTTAGAAGAACAACCAAAGCCAGGCATGCGATCATTTTTTTCATTCTCCAATTTGTTGATAATATTCCTCACATCCTTCATTAAAGGATTGCGAATTTCCATTACAGTTACCACCGGTTCTTTCTGCCCATTCAAATCCTGCATAATGCCCAGTGCCTTCTGAATAAGGATTTCCAGTGTAGCCATCTTCCTCGTACTCATTATCAGAATAACCGCCACTGCTTCCGCAAGCAGTTAAGATCAATAAGCTCAAGATTGTTACCAGTTTTTTCATGCAATGTATTCTATTCGTTCCTAGTGCTTTCTGTCTATGAGATATTATTTTGATATACTGTCTCACATGGAGAAAAGTATAGGCAAAGGCTTATTGGTTTGGCTTATTGTTGTGATAGTTATTGGGACGCTCTTAAATATTTTTGGCCTCGTTGGTCGTCCAGAAAAAAGTGTAAATACTTATGTCGTGCCACCTAAAAGCAACATTAAATATACCGAAGAAGATTATATTGATATGTATAACGAAGGAAATACACGTGGTAGTGGAATTTATGAGTATTAAGACAGATAGGCTTGTTGCAATTATTAATCTATTTTTGTCTCCCGCCTTCTTGCCACACTAATAAGTAATACTCCGCTCACAAGAATCAATGCATCGTAAGTCCATATTTTTCTGTATAAGGAATTCCCCCTATCCACATCAATTTTATGATATAGCTCAGCATTTTCTACAGGGACACCTCCATTTTTGCTTAATGCTGTATTTAGCGCGCCATCCCTAGAATTAAAATTACTTCTCATATGTGCAGTAACAACAAACATAGTTACAATAGTGCAAATGGCAACAATCAGACTTGTATTGCTTCCAGCATAGGTTAGTAGCCGTTTACTAATCCCTAATTTCAACATCTTGGTAAACATTATTTATCTTATAGGACTTTGTGTCCATTAGACAAGAACTCCTATGTGTAGATATACTTGTATTGAATGGGACTATTCTCCAAAATTTTCGATCCTAAGAAGACATGTATGAGTCTTTACAATAAAGCAAAAAAGCAAAGGCCAGATAAGCCGACTGCTGACTACTTGAAACTCATATTAATTACTAAACCACCTTTTGATTACTGTAGTGAAAAGATTATTGAATCAATATTGTTTGAATGCCAAAACATAGATGATCTTTCAGATTATATTGCTTCAAATTATAAAGAGTCGTATTTGTGGAAAATAAGAGAAAATAACAGGAAGTTTAATCCAATGGTAAAAGAAAGAAATGAGCAATTCTTTCGGGAATTCTGGGATGGTTGACCTAGAACTTTATGTCCATGACAACGTTATCGTATGCTACGTGTGAGAATTTTAAACTGGATGGAATGTGGCTTCTAAATTATACGATTACTATATGTGCTAGATATGCAATTAATGTCACCAATCCAGCAATAATATAAATTGGTGGAGCCATGAAGGAACAAAGTAATCCGAAGAAGAAGTATGCGAACCTCTTTCCAATACCTGCTCTTCCTTGCAGTATTTCGGATTCTATTCTACTTAAATTTTCGGGATATTTATTTCGATAAAATACAGTGGTAAATGCAGATAAAAATGCATATACAAAAGATACGACAACAAAAGCAGATACAAATACAACTGGTAATCCTTCTAGGCTCATAAGACAATCCTATTCCTCCTAGGACTTTATGTCCATGACAGTAAACCAATCCAATGCAATGCAAATTAATCAAAAATTCTATTTCCGATTTTTCTATTGTTTGCATTCCACCAATCTATCCACTCAATTACAAGTTTATTTCCTGTGATCTGTTTTAATACTCCGGTGTCCTTGTAAGAATTTTGGGCTCCTTCAAAGTACAATTCATTACCACGTATTAAAATATCTTTGTAATATCTCTTTAGTTCAGGATGAGCAAAAACAAGAAAATCATCGCCTACATTATTGCTTAGCTCTATGCCCTCTTCAATCATTGAGAATATTTGTTGTTCTTGATCTATTGGAATACCAAAGGCAATATCAGATTTGTTGGGTGGCTGAGATAGTTCTGCTGCTTCCCTTAATAATTTGAGTGATTCAAGGAAATTATCTCTATCTTCAGTATACTCAATTGGAAGAGGTAATTTGTCTTTATGAAAGAAAAATTCGATTGATCTATACCAAGACACAGGAGGCACAGCAGTTGCAATTATCCCGTTCGTAATACCGTGTTTACTAAAAGAATGATAAATCCCACCGAATTCTACCCATATTATGGCAATAATTAGAATCCACCCTATAATTCCATCGAGAAGTTCGGATACTATTCCAGCCTTGGTAGAATGTTCTTCTTCTTTCATAGGGACAATCATATCTTTAACTAGGACTTTATGTCCATGACAACCTACTCCTAAGGATTTAGATAAAATTTGAGCATGACTAAAATGCTCGAAATCATCAAAAAAGAACAACCAAAGAAACTCAAAGAGTCTGATGGGGACTATCAGGATCGGATGGTGGAGGAGGCTTATTGGAAACTTCGTGATAAGAAGCGTACGAAGCTGGAAGAGGAGGAATATCATTCAATCAAAGACAAATTTGTTGCTTTCTACGTTGTGAAGAAGTGGGGTCTTGCTCCCATAAACACTGATGCTGATTTGCGACTCGCAACAATACGATTGCAAGGCGATCTCACTACTGAGTTTGGTAATTCTACACCCATCAAACGCTTACTGATTGATCGCTTAGTATCAGCTTGGAGTATGGTCGCATCCTACGAAAGGATGTTTCAATTTACGAAATACAAGATTGATATGAGCGGTGAAGATACGCACCTCTCCTACTCTCACGACGAAAAATCCATCAAGTTGATGCAGGAAACACGTAAAGGAATTGAGATGGCTAATGATCAAATAATCCGTCTCTCACAAGCACTTCGTAATCTCTCGTCTCCACCAATCCATGTTAAAGCAAAGAATGCCATAGTTGCTCAGAACATGCAGATTAATCAGGATTCCATTCTATCTAAAAAAAATGAGAAAGCCTCTAATTGAACAGTGTGAGAAATTGCATATTCGTGATGTAAAAGTGGCAATTCCAAAGAATTCACTGGAGGTGACTCTGGGAGCCGGATCACAAATATTGCGAGTTATAGGCAAGCTAACCAACCTCAAAAACGGATACAGGTACTATTTCCTCTGTAGCTACTGTGGTAAGCCGTACGAAGCCCTGTATAGCGTCAATTTTGCCCCATACACGTGTAGAAAATGTTTAGGGGGAGTTTATGCCTCAACGCGCAAAAAGAGTGTAGAATCGAGGCATTATGAGCATGAATGAAAATGATTATCTTAAAATGATAGAAACTCTGGAGGGACAGATGCCTATGCCATCTGACAAAGATATTGAGTGGAGAAGATGGATGGCTAAACTTCTTGAGATGGAATCCTTAATTTGTGCAAATTTAGGTAAAATTCCTGGATATATTAATGATGAATATACAAGAAAATACGAAATGATAATTGGGCATGAAGAAGAGAAAAGAATTTATGAATGGGAAGCAATGTCACATAATTTTAAAAATGGCCTCTTGTTGCTAAGGGACTGGATTCAAAGTAGATTCAATAATCCTATACCGTCAAATAACTGTCAAAAAAACATTAAACCAGCATGGGCATATTATGCCGATGGTCAAAATGCTGGAATTCATGTGTGTGGTAAATGGGTTCAGCTAACTGATCCCAAACAACGTAGAAAAAACTTTGGAATACATTTAATTGACTTAATAAGCTTGCCTGACCGTGAGGGAATAGTTCTAAAAGAAGAGCTAATCATCAGATTAAAGGAGCAAAAGATACAAATTGGAGGCAAGGCTGATCCATTTAAACAAGCATTGCGAACAATTAACAATAAGGTTGGAAAGAGCCCGAAGGGGCGTGAGTTCCTAGAGCCCACCACAAGCGGGGGTTGCAGAGTTAATGAGGAATATCTTAATGAGATGGCCAATATTACCGTAGGTCAGGTCTGAGTCAGGTCTGAGTCAGGACTTGTTTCTGCTTTTTATAAATAAAATTGGGCGTGCCAACATTCCCAATTAATTTATGCATACTTATGAAACTCTACAAATATCAGATCTCCCTCAGGCGACATTTTTATATGCCTCAGGCGTTCCTCTTGTTGGGATCGAAAAGATTAATGAAAACAGGAAAGCATTTTGTTTTGAAAGGACAGACGGAACAGAAGAGCTCCTGATGTCATTTGCAAGTGGAAGAGAAATTCTCATAGTTCCTTCACAATTGCTCTCCTCCTATAAGCACCTTAAATCTCTATTATGGAATCAAAGATAAGACTGACAGATAAATCTGCCGGCACATTTGGTGAACTTTGGGAAAAGGAGTTCGGGCAAAAGCTCACAAATGAACAGGCCAGGGAATATGGAGAGAGCCTACTTGATGTAATGCAATTCGTTTTAGACCCAGAAAAACCTCCTTAACGTAGGGGAAACAAGCGAACCGAGCTAGACACTCAATTTTACTTATTCCCCTGTTAAATCATGTCTAATTATAACTCTTATGACAATAAATTTGAAATTTTAGTGCTCGACAAAGAGCTCACATGGACAGATTCGTATTGCGGATACACCAAACCGCGTTTTAAGCGCTATAAGACTTTATCTCTTAACGAACTTAGAAAATGTCTGAATCACAAATAAAAGATCCCGAAAAACACAGCCCGCCAGTGGCTGACGTTCGGACAAAAACTCCTATGGGGGGTGGCAAAAAGCCACCCCTCCTCCTGGAAGATTTATTGGAGCATACCAAATCAATAGGGCTTCTTGATAACGACATAGTAGAAGTTATCCTTGCTGTTTATATCAGTAAAGAAATTGAACGCACAAACCCGATATGGTTAATGCTCGTAGGCAATCCTTCATCAAACAAAACACAACTTGTGTCATTGCTCTCCAAAGCACCTGATACAGTTATGATTGATGTGTTAACTGCCAATCCATTTATAAGCGGATTAGGGAAGAAAGAGAAACCACAAGACCTGTTACCGAAACTCAATGGTAGCTGTTTTATATGCAAAGATTACACAAGCTTCTTTGGGCGCTCCGAGGAGACTGTAAAACAACTGCTAAGTGACCTTGTAAGCATCTATGATGGCTCGTTCAGTAAACATAGTGGTGCCAGAGGTACAATTCGCTACGAAGCCACCTTTTCACATATTGGGTGCGTTACTCCAATGGGTCTAAATCTGCGACAACGATATATGAATATGGTTGGTGCAAGGTTTCTTACTATTAGAGTTCCAGAGCTTACAGATGAACAACGCGAACATTGTTTTGGTATAGCTTGGTCTGACGACTTTAAAACACGCGTAACAAAAGCATCTGAAATAGCAACCGGCTATGTTATGGCTCTATGTGATGGTATTAAAAAAAATGGCGTAAATATAAGCCCCGTTGATCCTGTAATCCGTAAACAACTTAACCTTCTTGCCGAATTGGTTGCACGTGCCAGAGGTGAAGTGCGCTCCAAAACACAGCAGTTTGAAACAGAGGAAGGAGAAATAAAAACATTTGAAGAAATTGAAGAGATACAAAAAGAAGAACCCTTCCGAGCATTGCATCAACTTAAAGCATTATGCAGATCGCTTGCAATAGTGCGTGGCAAAGAGGAAGTAGGTGAACCGGAGTTTCTTACCATCAAACGTGTAGCCCTCTCATCCATGCCAGTACAGAGAGCAGAAGCACTTGCAGTTTTCCATGAGGAGTCAAAGATCACAGCAAAGGAAGGCTCTGACATTCTTAAGAAGAATTACAAGACTGTGAAGCGCCACCTTGATCAACTGGTACATCTTGGGGTTCTTCACCGTGAAAAGGATGTCGATGGTAAAACATGGATATATGAACCGAATCCTAAATTCAGCACACTTGTCCTACCTGTACCTGTGCTATAATTATATCGAACCCCACATCACAGCTCGTAGGTCTTTCATGTAGTCGCCCAAGAGGGCGATCCTGCCGACTAAGTCCTACGACCGATGTTGGGGTTCCAGGGTCGCCCTTTTGGGTTTTTAACCACCTTAACTATGAAAGTAATCATCTATAACCGCAAAAGTACCAAAGACAAAGAAGACCAACAGGTACTTTCAATTAAAGGACAACGAGATGAAAACAGAAAACGTGCCGAGCGTGAGGGGCATGAAATTGTTGCAGAATACGATGAGGAAAGATCGGCAAAGCAACCTGGACGTTCGTCCTTCAATGAAGTAATTGCTCTTATTGAAGATGGAAAAGCGGAAGCAATAGTATGCTGGAGGCTTAACCGACTTGCGCGAAATCCTATTGATGGAGGACGCATACAGTGGATGCTCCAACAGGAAATCATTAAAGCGATTATTACTTCTGAAAAAACGTATATTCCTTCTGATAATGTTATACAGATGAGTGTTGAGTTTGGAATGGCAACCCAGTTCTCACTCGACCTTGCCAAAGATGTAAAACGGGGAATGGTGCAGAAAGTAAAACAGGGATGGCGACCAACCACAGCGCCTTTTGGATATCTAAATGATTACGGAGGCATAAAAGGTGAGAAGCAGATTTATAAAGACCTTGAGCGTTTTGATAAAGCACGTGAGTGTTGGGACTTGCTTCTTACAAAAGCATATACCGTTAAGCAGATACACGAGATTGCTCTTAATAAGTGGGGGCTTACTGTTAGGGTCGGGAGGAAAGGAACAATTAAACCAATCGCGCTTAATACTCTATATAACATGTTTTCTTCAATGTTTTATTATGGAGAGTTTGAGTGGGATAAACAGATTTGGCAGGGGGCACATGAGCCAATGATTACAAAAGATGAATTTGATCGAGCTCAGATTATTCTGGGTGACAGAGGGAGGCCGAGAAGCCATCAACATGAAAATCCGTATCCAGGACTTATTAAATGCGGGGAATGTGGAAGAAGTATTGTTTTTGAAGTTAAGGAGAAAATCATCAAGAGTGAAAACTGTTCACGCATTTATTATTACTTTCGTTGCTCACGCAATTGCCACAAAGGAAGCCGATTGACGGAAGATGAAGTAAACAAGCAATTAAATGCCTTCATTGAAAAAGTTCATATACCGCAGTCTTTTATTGACTGGGGTCTTAATGAATTAAAATTGTCGCAGTCGGATAAAAAGAAGCGCAGAGAAAGAGAGCTTAAAAATCTTAATAAAGAACACAGTGAAATCGAAAAGAAAATAGATACTCTTATTGATATGCGCTTGGTAAATCCCAATGCCCTTACAACGGAAACCTTCGACAGAAAAATGCAAAGCCTTGAAAATGATTTAAAAAATTGCAAACAACGTATTGATGATTACGGAAGCGCGACAAAGACATGGCGCGATGAACTTATAAGCAGTCTGATATTTTTGGAGAAACTTTGCGAACGATACGCAGTTGCAACCTGTAAAGAACGTCTGATTATTCTTCACAGAATAGGGCAGTCGCTAGAACTGAAAGATAAAGTGGTAAGTTTGCGCTTAACACAGCCATTTTCCACCCTTGCTACGGGTAAAGAGCACATGGCATCGGTAATAAGCCCGCTAGAACTGAACAAAACCCTAGATAAACCCCTTAATTCTGTAAGGAAATCCATTTTGGAGAAAGTCATTCCAGAATGGAGCCACCTCGGGGATTCGAACCCCGGACATACTCATTACAAGTGAGTTGCTCTGACCAACTGAGCTAAGGTGGCTTGGTAATTGAGAATTAGTAAATACCAGTATTAATTATCCGTTCTCAATTATCAATTAATTGATGAAAAACATCAAATATATTGAAGATTTCTTTGAAATGACATATAATAGTGGTCTGCTCTTTCAGGTGATCGCTCCCGCGTATGCGGGAGAGGAACATCCGGGCACCAACGGAATGCCTAGCGGGTAACACCCGTCGCTGCGTCAGATATAAGGTAAAGACGTAGTAGGAATAGTGCCACAGAGACGAGCCCCTTTGGTGGGGCGTGAAACGCCTCGGAGCACCGAGGACCCCGCCACCATAGGCGAGGGCGGTAAACTCTAGGTGGTGTAAGGAGGATTTGGGTGATCGGAACATTTGATGATTCCGTCATACCGATTACCCCTCCGCATACTCATTATGAGTTGAGGTCATTGAGCAATCATGATCACAGATAGATGATCACCCATCTCGCTCACGCGGGAGGACAAAACCCGGAGTATAGAAAGAGCAGATCAAAAACCATGAATCCGAAAGGCTTCTGGTTTTTGATAGCTTCATTGTCTGAACCATGATTTTCATGATTAAAGGATTATCTTGATTACTAATCAAGAGCTCCTGATATTTATAGAAAAATTAAGATTTATAAATCATGATAATCCTATAATCCTTTTAATCATGGTTCAGACAACAAGCAACCTCAACGTAAACACCGTTCCATTTTTCTCGTCACTTACAAATGTCAGCTCGCCACCAATAACTCCGGAAATCATTTTAGAAATATATAGACCCAATCCACTCCCTTCGGTATCAATGGATTTGACATTGCGGGCACGGAATAAGCGCTCAAAAACTCTGTGTTGTTCGTTCGCCGGAATCCCCATTCCACTATCTTTGACCGTAATATCGATATATTTTCCGTCACTCTTTAACGTGATTTTCACGTCGCCCCCTTTTGGCGAGTACTTTACCGCATTGCTGAAAAGATTTTGAATAATCACATTAAGCAACACGGGATCCGTATTAATAGTAATCGGCTCCTGCGAAATATCGGACTTACAATTTACACCCTCTATCTTTGCAACCGACCTACATTCGGCAACAACATCATTCATAAAAGCAATAATATCTATCTTACGAATATTTGGCATAATATTGCCTCCTTCAAGCCTTGCAGCATGCAAAAGTGTATCCAAAAGATCAGACATTCTTTTGCTTGCTCTATCCATTTCTCTCACTGATTCCTTTTGCATTTGTGAAAGTCCTTCTTTTTCATCAGAAAATAGTTCCAGATACCAGTTCATTGTCGAAAGGGGAGTGCGAAGCTGATGTGAAGCCAGAGAAATAAATTCGGACTTAATATAATCCACCCTTCTTTCTTCCGTAACATCCTGAAATACAATTACCGCACCCAGCAATTGCCCCTTGTCCAAAAGTGGAGCTGATATTGCCGTGACAGGAAGAAATGATTCGTCTTTTTGCAGAACACTAACGTGTTGATTGCTATCAATACGAGCTACTTTTCTGGTTACAAGAGATCTGACTATTGGATTGTTCTGAGCTTCCTGCGTTTTGCCTTCTTTGCAAAATCTGATTGTTTCTTCTGCTTTTGTTCCAATTAGATCCGTAATATCCATATCAAGAAGTAAGCTGGCTGCAGGGTTCACACTCAGAATGACTCCGGTTTTTCCCACTGTGATTATTCCGTGTTGTATGCTCTCCAAAATCGCACGATCTTTTGCATATTGTGCTTTCAGTTCTTGCGTTCTTTCCGCAACCTTCTCTTCCAAATGCCCGTAGATTTCTTTAAGTCTGCTTGCCATATCTGTAGCCACCTGATCGAGAAATTCCACTTCATCCCCCGTATAAACACTGCGCCTAAAGCCCCAATTCTCGGGACCAAGTTTTTGCATCTTTCTACTGAGCCTCATAATTGGATCAGTTAAATACTTCGCAAGTATAACCGCTATTAAACCTGCTCCGAATATAAGCACTATCCCAAGAATTGCCATAAACCAAGCCAGTCTGACGGTACCTGCCAGTGCTTCATAACGATTAATTTTAACCACCAATCCCCATCCCAAACTTGGCAATGTCCTATATGCGGCATATACATCCTGCCCCGAATAATCTTCGCTGCGCCGAAGGCTTTCTTCACCCTTTACAGCTTTGGCAAGAGGTGAACCATAACTATATTGCTCATCAATATCTCCAAGAAGCAGGGTCTTTCCTCCGTCCGGCTGAAATCTGTGATGTAATATAACCAACTTACCATCTTGCTCTGCACCCAAAAGAACTTCTCCTGTCTCACCAACGGATGCAACCGACAAAAGAGTATCCAAAAGCGGACGGGCATCATAACGCACTCCTATAACTCCAATATGCTTTCCTTCCAAATACACCGGCGAAAAGATTTCATATTCCTGCCACCCGAAATCATCGGTAATGGCATACAGTATTGTGCTTTCTTGTTCAGGAGGTTTTGATCTTGCAGATAATCCGGCACCGGATACTTCTTGACCGGACAGATCAAAAACTGCAACACCAAGTACCGGAACATGCTCTTCTCTCATACGTTCTATTAACTCATTAAGAATGGTACGAGTATTATTGCCTTGAATCACTTCTTTAACTTCTGTCCTTGTAGCAAGAAGCGCTACTCGTGCTCTGTCGTTCCTAAGAACATGCTCAACCAGATCTTCCTTGGCTGCAACAATGGAAGAAAGCTGAGAGAGAACTCTCTGTTCCAGAAACCCACGTGCCATAAAAAATGAACTTAGAGTTAGCACCAGAACAATGCATGCTGCAAAGAGAACATACAACCGAACGGCACGCTTGCGTATGGACGTGCGCGGCGAGGAGAGCCTCGTTTTTTCGCTTTCTGTAGTCATTGTTTGTATATAAGATATTATAGCATGATTCTAGATTTTAGTCTATTGGCTAATCCTTGCCGTTTTTAGCTTTCTTTGACCTAAACTCTTCTTAACTGCCTTAATCTCCCTTTGCCTCTGGCACTGCTCCACTTGTCTTCCCTCTCCCCCTAGCCCCTCGAAGATGCCCAGCAATCGACCTCACCCCCGGCCCACTCCCGAGTCTCCCTCTCCCCCGGCCCACCCCCTTGCGCCCCTCTCCCCCGGCCCCTCTCCCGATGGGAGAGGGGAGCTCTGCTATTGATGAATTCAAAGTTTGTTCTCTCCTTTAGCAGAGTTCCCCTCTCCTCCTCAGAGGAGAGGGGCTAGGGGTGAGGTCGGTTTAGGAGCTCTGCTATTGGAGAATTCATAGTTTGCTCTCTCAAAAAATAGAATAATCAAAGTTCGTTCTCTCCTTTTGTAGAGCTCCCCTCTCCTCCTCAGAGGAGAGGGGCCGGGGGTGAGGTCGGTTGGAGAAGGGCCGGCGCGCCAATGCACGGAGATCAAATCGATAACCAAAAGAAGCCCCTCCCGCCTAAGCAAAAAAGGGCTTCTTTCTAATTCAAACTAATTATCTAGTCACCGAGATCGTCGCACTCTGCTCAGCACCCGGTGCTGCAACAGTTACACGACCATTGGCGTCCTGAATAATAGTGTATCCGACAGTATCATCTGTTGTATCCTGAGGATCCTCGGGAATACCTACAATGTAGGTTCCAACAAGACTGGCAAGATCAACACCGCTTACCGGAGCGTCTGTGCAAGCTGTGCCTGTTGTAGCAGCTTCACAAATCTGTTTTGCAGTTCCGGTTGGAATTGCACCTGGCAAAGTACCATTGTTATCAATGGCATACTGATAAACCGCATTTAGAATTGTGTTCACATCGCTGCGGCGCTGAGCATTACGTGCATCACCTAGCTGTTTGGTCGGATTAATAGCCACAATGACAATGGATGCCAAAATAGCAATAATACCGATCACCAGCAGGAGCTCGATGAGCGTAAATCCTTTGTGGAAACGGATTTTCATAAAGATAGGGGGGGAAGAATTGTAAAGAGTCGTTGCAATACGACTTTTGAGAAGTATAACAAATTTTTTGTTCAATAATTATGTTTGGATTGACGGGGGTGGTGAATAGTATGTAAATGTATAAATTGATCACTGAAAGGTCCCTGGTCTCTAGTCACTCGCCTGCCACGGTCACTCACGAGCCACGTCATTCACGAATAACAGTGGCGAGTGACGTGGCCTACCCGTCCGGAGTTCGCCGCAGCGAACGAAGAAGGGTCACTAGTCAATCAATACACAAAAGACCAGTGACAAGCGACCAGTGACTAGTGACACATAAGAACTATCAATCACACGGCACCACCTCCCCCACATCCTCACACACCTCCCCCTCACAATACCCCCAACTCAACCATCCATTTGAACAAACAGGAACAGCGCATCCGCAAGAATTTCCACCAGGATCATCATCGGAAAACAGAACTACAGATGTTCCAAAAGGACGGGTGTATGTTCCACCGGTTGGGATAGGAACGCTGCGGGTAACAACAAAATTAATCTGACCACTTTGACGATTGGCGGATACGGAGGTGTTTCTGAAAACAATATTGGAAATAACTATGCCGCTCGAACTTAGTACGCGCACCGTACTTGATTCAGCAACTTTTACAGATCCCGTTTGCAATGCAATAATTGTTGGATCTTGCGATTGATCAGACATCTGTAAAACAAGCACAGAGCCGGTTGAACCTGCTACAGGTAAAATAATTCTTTCGGCACTGCGCATTCTTCTGGTTAACATCTGAAGAAATTGCATTCCTTCTTGTTCCACATCTGTAATAGTTTGTTGCCGAACACGCTGTTCATTTGACATTGCAAGCACTCCGATCAGTACGCCACTGCAAAGAGCGAAGAAGCCGAGGAACATTAATAGTTCTACGAGGGACGTGCCTTGTTTGTTAGATGTAATCATATTGGATGCTGTTCAGTTGCTAGTTTACTAGTTTTTAGTTAACTAGTTTAGCAAATTTCAGATTCGACTTATCAATTGTTTACATAACTAGAAACTAGTAAACCAGTAAACTAGTTAACTTACACTTAAGTAGTGTAAAAACTTCATCAATACTCACACGAAGAGAACATTTCGACCTCCTGCCATGCAAATATTTCAATAGTTGGAAGAATTTTTTCAATTATAATTTCCAGCCTTCTGGTTGTTCCACCACTCACTCCTTCCGTACACAATGTTCTGCTTTCGTTTCCCGATCCACCAACCGTCAGAATAGAACAGGTTCCATCACCAATGGCTAAATCTTCATTACCTATGTAAACATTGTCTTCAAATAATTCCAGAAGACCGTGTTCTGCGCATGTGGCTGCCATTTCGTAAGCTCTGCCGGATTGCTCCAGAATCTGTCCATTTCGCAGCGTTAGCCAACTCATCATCAGCATCGTGCCCGTGACAGCAATTGCAATTGCCCCGACAAACAAAGTGCTTAACAGAAAGGTGTAGCCGTTTTTGAAAGAGTGATAGATCATATGCCGGGAGCAAAAATGTGAATCGCAGAATCTGTTGTAAAGAATAGCCGATCTCTTTGAATATCATATTTAATACCTCTGCCAACCCCCGTGTCTGTGTCGATACTTGCAACACGCGGAAGCTGACCCAACCGGAATTTTTCCAAATCTATCACCTGCAGTTCCGCTGAATCGTGCGCTGTTGCAGCAAAAGTATATTCTCCAGCCGGTTCAATATCCAAAGCACTTAAGTCCGCTCCGATTCCGTGATACCAAGGTCCCGGCGGGGGAGTGGGCACGGGATTTTCTTCGACATCAAAAAGCACAAGCTCCTGAATCACATCTCCATAGGCACGTCCCAATAAAACAGAATTCCCAAATGCAATTACCGCAAGTCCGTCAGGTACATCTGTCAGATTGTAACCAACCCCGGGAGCAAACTTGATGTCCGCAGGATCAAAAATATCAACAACTGTTAACTCAGCAACGTCTTCCGTACTGCTCACATATGCATATCCATTATGCAAATACATATCCAGATAACTTCCGTCGTCATCCAATGAATCCAGAAGCTGAATATCCGTTGGATCTGTGATATCAAGCGCATATATTTCGTCTTCAACGGCATCAGTAATAGTGCCAACAAATAAAGTTGATCCAAAGATTGCCAAGGATCTGGCTCTGCCTGAGCCGGGAATATTGTATGAACCTATCAATTTGTCATCGGCAAATGCTTCGGGAGATGTGATGCTATAAGCTCTCACCTCCGCAGAAGAAGAAGTGCTGAGAACATAAAGTGTATCTCCGCAAACAATTAATTGATATCCGTCTGCACCCAGATTAAATCCGTCTGCAATACGGGAAGGAAACGAAAGATTAGTCGTATCAAACACATAAAGCCCGGCTCCTCCGGTTGCAACTTCACTCGTAACAAATACATAATTTCCTGTAATCGCGATATCATTGAATCGCGGAGCGGGGTCTTCGGCGATGCTACTTAATTCTGAAAGCACTTCCCAGTTCCCGATTATTTTAACCTGCTGCCAATTGCTCAGTTGCGTTGTTATTGATGATGTTCCTGATCGATTGGAACCGAATGACCAAGTTGTTTCTGCAGAAACTAATGCATGATCTTCATCGGGCAATGAAATTTGAACTTGTGTTGTAAATCCATCCTCACTGACTGTTCCTGCTCCACTCAATTCCCATTCTCCACTAACAGAATTAATGGCCAAACCAAAAGTTCCTTCGGAAAGATTATCAAAATCATCATCACGAAGACTGCGCACCGCTTCGATCGCCTGTTGGGATAAAGAAGCTCCCCTGATTCTGTCGCCACTCACTATGGAAATATTTTGTGTGGAGATGAGTGCGTAACCTGCGATTCCGATAAATATTGCAAAGACGGAGATGCCGAGTAGGACATCGAGAAGGAAGAAGGCGGGGCGATGATGATGATAATATTTAGACAATGCACAGGTAAGCGTAGCAACATCGGGTTAGTTATCAAGTTTACTAGTTTCTAGTTGACTAGTTATTTTGATAATGAACATCCAAGTTTTCGCCTGCCACGATCAATCGCGAACCACGTCATTCGTGAATGACAGTGGCGAGTGACGTGGCTTGCGAACTAAAAACCAGAAACTAGTCAACTAGCAAACTAAATCATCCCCTCTTTACCACATTCAACAACCTATAATAACAGCCATTCCTTCTCGCACCTTGCGTATAGGCAGGGAATAAGGCTCTTAAATTGCGATGAAGCAGAGGATACTGATCAAAATAATAAGACTTGATATTTTCCGCGACATCCAATAACTGTTCGCAGCTACAACCCTTGGTGTCATTGATTGTAAATTCACCAATCTTCTTACGCGGCCCCTTGCTGAACACCGTACTATTGTTTGTTAACGCAAAACGATTGAACTTCATATCTTCCTTTGGAACTCCTTCCGGAACATATGTATTCGGACAAAGATCCATTGCGTTTGGTACACCGTCTCCATCCCTGTCTTCTTCACACGCTCCAAGACGGTCTCCTCTTAATTTATGAGTTGGCCAGGCCGCAATATCTATCACCAAAACCTGAGGATTATCCCGATTCCCCGGAGGGTAATGACATATTGTAACTTTGTTTTCCATTTCTCTTTCCTCCACTTCTTCCGTGTCCTCCTCCACGCTACCGCACGAAGTTTTCTCCATAATCACCTCCACAACCGAATCCTGGTAATCAGACTGGCTGTCCAAATCCTGAAGTTCCGTGACTATCAATACCCTTCTACTGCCAATATCGAACTTATGATTTTTGATCTTGTCTCTCATAAATTTTTGCAATCTTTGCGGATTCAAAAAACTAACCAACTGAGGAACATCATCCCCTGATCTGAATATTTTCATTCGTCCGGATCCATCCTTAAGTTGAACATTTTTCTTGAAAACCCATCCGTATCGCCCCTCAACCTTTAACATAATTTTATTACCCGTAGGCACATTTGCGAATGACTGAGATTCGCCTCCGTCAATATCATGATAATTGTAAAGAGTCCTCCAAGTTTGTCCACCATCAACACTCGCACTTAATCGAACCTGAATTTCGGGTCCATTTTTACCATGCCTTGCATATGATCCAAGAGTACTGAAAGTTACATGTGCGTTTTCCCCAAGAATAATATTGCCGTCCTCTATGGTATAAGCTGCCTCGCAAGGATCTATGTCCGGATCTTCTCCCTGTGTTTCAGATTCCTCCTCTTCTACTTCATCTTCCTCGGCTTCCTGTGCCCAATTGATAATAATGGCATCATCCGAGTTGGTTACTCTGGTCTGGAAAAGAACTTCTGTCGCGCCAGCTGTGGCCTCGTCCCCCAAGGGGCCATCATTAACAACACCATCGAAAGGAGTTTCTGACTGATTGTTACCGCTATCATTTTCCATGCCCGTTACAACTGCGTTATCAAAAACAATACGAGCATCTACTATTTCTTTTGAAATACCGGTATGTGAACCATGTAACAGAACACGCACCTTTCCTTCACGTCTTTCTATCGATAAACCTTCAACATTTTCATCCAGACCGCTATCGAGAATTGCAACTCCACTGAGTGTTAGCGGTATCCATTGTGATTCAGAATAGTGCATTGCAGATTCGCCGACATATACTTCGTTTGCAGCATTTCCCTGATCGACATTTTCGATACGATCGAATACGACTTTAAATCTTGGTTCATCTTCTCTGGCGCAACTGTTATTATTTTGATCGAATTTTACGTGAATAACCGCATCCTGAAAATCTGATTTGTTTTTGTTAAGGGATTCCAGTTCAGCCAAGATAACAGTATCGTATTTCCCGATTTTAATTTTACCTCTGACATCAAATAAATCTTTAAGATACTTTTTTAGGGCTCCACGATTTCTTAATGGCTTGTAGTCAGGTGCGTTATTTCCCCTTCGCAAAACCAAAATATGCCCGGAATTATCATTAGATTCATATTTTTTATTGAAGTACCAGCTATATCGTCCGCTTATTCTTACCATTATTTTGCTATTTGATGGAACGTTTCTAATAGTGGTCACATCTTGAACACTTCCTTTTATATCTCTTCCTTCGAAAAGCGGGATCCAAGTTTTACCTCCGTTTACACTTGCCCATGCATTGACAGATACTCTACCTCTGCTTCCGTACAAAATATCTGATCCCAAACCGTTGAATGTAACATCAACTGTGCCGGTAGTTTCGATTGTCCCATCATTCGAAACAGTAAATCTGTCTTCGCATTCTTCTCCAGGTTCTTCTTCTGCATCATTATCCGTAACTTCATCGATATCAATAATACCGTTGCCATCCCTATCGTCATCCTCTCCGTCGGGGATACCATCATTATCACTGTCATCATCCAAATAATCAGGGATACCGTCCTCATCAGAATCCACAATCCCCTCATCTGCATCCGGAACCCCATCTCCGTCACTGTCGTCATCCAGATAATCGGGAACTCCATCCATGTCATTGTCGCCTCCTCCTTCCTCTGAATCAGGAATACCATCTCCGTCACTGTCATCATCCAGATAATTTGGAACTCCGTCACCGTCAATGTCATCACTTCCTTCGTCAATATCATTAATACCATCACTATCACTATCAACACCGCCCACATCGTCGTCGTCATCGTCTCCTTCGTCATCATCATCTACTCCATATTCAACCGGAGCCTCTTGTATTCCAGTAGAAGACAAAATTCCATCCGCTGAAATTGTAATTATTCGGCTTTTTCCATTAACTGCCGTAATAATTATATCTCCGGTTTGCTGCGGCAATCCATCTACCCGAGAATAAGCGACTTCAGAAAGTCCGGAAGTGGAAACCGAAGGAGAAAGTGAATACTTCTCATCGACCCCCGGTTCACGAAGCACATAAGATTCACCTTGGTAAATTGTTCCTTCGGGCACATAAAGTCCCCATTGCGCATCGCTTTCACCGGACTGAGATCTGATTTGCGCGCCACGCAAAGCCTGCACAACCTGATTTGTTGCCAAATCCAAGTCACTGCTTATTTGATAATTGCGATACATGGGTACAGCCAAACCCGCAGATACTCCTACTATTGCCAATGTGACCGCCGTCTCGATGAGAGTAAAACCACGTTTCATAATTAAGATGGGGATAGAAATGCGCGTCTTTAAGCTCCACTAATGTTTCCAACGACGCTATAGATTGGAACAATAATAGCAAAAGCAATGGCGGCAACTAGCCCGCCGATGAAAAGAAGTAGAATTGGTTCCAGAATTACAGGTAAAGCCTTCGCTGTCTCGGATGCCTTTTTTTCATATATGGTAGCTATTTGAAGCAAGCTCTCGGCCAATGATCCTGACTTTTCACCCGCGATAATTAACTGCTGGACAGAAACAGAAAGAATTCTCTCGCTTTCATTACACTTTTCAAATGAGGCTTGAAATGAATCACCGATCTTTATGTGCTCAAGTATTTCCACATATAGTTTTTTTTGCGCGACAATTTGCGTAACATTTACAAGTGATGTCAAAGCTTCCACCACCGGTACTCCGGCTTGGAGAAGTCCACCGAGTACAACTCCGAATCTGGCAATGGAAGCTTCTTTCCCTAACCGACCAATGCCGGGTATATGAAAAACAATCCACTGCGAAACAACTTTGAATCTTGTAAATTTTCCAAGAAGAATAAAAAAGATAAAACCTAAGATAAGCAAAGGCACAAAGATTTTTCCATAGTCACTGAATATGTTTGTTATGTAAATTACAATTCGTGTCATCAAAGGAAGCTCCACATTTAAAGAGAACAAAACCTGAACAAGGTTGGGCAATACAAAAAGACCCAACCCCATGACAATTATAAACATCATAACCATTACTATTGTCGGATACACCATTGCCATTTTAACTTGTTGTCTTAGTGATCTGTCTTTTTCCCTTTGTTGTGACAAATAAACCATATTCTGTGCCAGGCTCCCGGCCTCCTCACCAATGCGCACCATTGCAATATCATATTGTGTAAACAGATGCTGACTGTCCATTGCACGCCAAAACGGAGATCCGTTTCCGACATCTGTAATAATACGACTGACCATTTTTTTCATCGGCTTGCTTCTTGTTTCCATTTGAAATGTCTTTAGAGCTTCCAGAAGAGGTAGCCCCGCATTTAACATGGTTGCAGTACTTTGTACAAACATGTGCACCTGCTTCCCCATTCCCATATTATTGATGGAAGAGAGAGCTGCCATTAGTTTTGATTCAGGCTTTTTTTTCTTTTTATCTGACTCATCTACAGATTTCTTTTTACCAAATTTTTTCCAGAAGGGCTCTTTGTTCTTTTTTGTTTTTTTTGATGCCAATGTGTTTTCGGACTTATTAGGTTGGGAAGGTTCGACAGATGACATGTTAACTGGGGCTTTTGCTGCAAATTCCTTTTCCTCATTTCCCTCTTCTTGAGCACGCCCCCCAACCCCCTTTGGAAATACCGTAAGTTTATCTCCCACCTGCTTAGATGCATTCTTTTCCTGCAAACCTTCCCTACCTTCCGTACTATCCGAACCTTCCTGACCTTCCTTTCCTTCCGAACTCTCCAGGCCTTTCATTTCCTTCCCTACTGCAGCCGACAAATCAACATCCTTATTTTTCATCTTCCTCTTTGGGGACTGCGGACAAAACAACATCCGGCTTGCCGGCCATAGCTTCCTTGTCGGCCGTAGCCTTGGCGGAGGCTGAAGCGACGGCTGGTGGTGCTGCAACCCTTACAAGTTCCTCGATCGTCGTCATACCTGTGATAACTTTTTCAAAACCATCCTCAAACATTAATCGCATTCCGTTTTTGCGAGCTACATTATTGATTTCCGTGCTCCTTGCTCTTGCAATTATCAATTCCTCTATTTCGGAAGTCACTTCCAGAAGTTCATAGATACCAACTCGTCCTTTGTAACCGGTATCGCCACACGACTCGCAACCTTTCCCACGATAAAGAGTCGCAGGTTTTGCATCATTGAAGAATTTATCGGCTCCGGGAAACAGCTTTTTTGATTCCTCTGCCGGAACCGAATAACTGTATCTGCACTGAGGACATATTCGACGCACAAGACGCTGCCCGATAATTACTTCCAAAGTTGAAGCGAGTAGAAACGGCTCAACATCCATGTCAAGCAGACGCGGAATTGCCGTTGCCGCATCATTTGCGTGAAGAGTTGAAAATAGCAGATGGCCAGTAAGAGCCGCATTGACAGAAATATCCGCAGTTTCCCCATCACGTATTTCACCAACAAGCAAGATATCAGGATCCTGACGAACAAGTGCCCTTAGTCCTTTTGCAAATGTAAGTTCCGCTTTGTTGTTAACCTGAATATGATTGATTCCGGCAATTTTATATTCAACCGGATCTTCGATTGTTGATATGTTTACATCAGGAGCATTGCGAATTTTTACCAATGCATACAACGTCGTTGATTTCCCTGATCCTGTTGGACCGGTAGTAAGTATCATCCCAAATGGTTTGTTGGATGCCCTTGTAAGAATTTCCTGATTTGTTTGAGTGAATCCCAAATCAGTCATTGTCAAATGACGTACATACTCAGCCAGAATACGCATTACAACTTTCTCTCCATCTACAATCGGAACAATAGAAACACGGATATCAATTGGTCCAACCGATGTTTTATGACGTATCGCACCATCCTGAGCTGAGAAATGTTCATCAATCCTCATATTTCCGTCAATTTTGATTCTATTTAATACCCCTTCGTAATGTTCTTTTGGGATACGACCCGCCTCGTGCATAACTCCGTCCACACGAAAACGTACTATTACAATTTTTTCCTGTGGCTCGAAGTGAATATCGGAAGCACGAAGTTGAATCGCATCATCCAAGATTTCTTCCAGAATTTCCGGTGCTACTTTTTGTTCCTGATCGATAATTTGCTGAAACCGCGTTGCAAGTGGTTTCTGATAATGTTTAAAGATTGAATCAATGCTGGCTTTTGGGCAATACACGAACGTGATTTCACCAGTAAACTTTTTACGTTCGGCTTTTTCTGGTTTCTTTTTTCCAAAACTAAAACTAAAACCTTTTGATTTCTTTTTTTTGTCTTCCACAGGGAGGTATCCCTGCTCTGGTTCTGCTTTGGTTGCTGTTGGCTTATTATCGGACTCTGATTCATCCTTTTCCTTCGAACCTTCCTGACTTTCCTGCCTGTCCGCCGTAGCTCCATCAGGAGCGGAGGTGGAACCTTCCCGACCTTCTGTATCATCTTTCTTGTCGGTCGTAGCCTTGGCGGAGGCTGATGCCTCCTCCCCGCTGTCCGCTGTCCGCTGTCCGATGTCCTTATCTATAGCCCCTTCGTCTTCCACAGGCTCTGATTCTTCCCCCTCTGGAATCACCGCTTCCTCTTGCTCAAGATTCAACCTAATAGCCTCTTCCAAAGTTTCATTACTTGGATCTGACGTTGCAACAGTTATATTGCTTCCTTCTTTCTTAACAACTATGACTGAATAAGCACGAGCAATTTCCTCCGGTAATAGCGTGATGGTATTGGAAGGAGGGGGATTGGTCTGAACGTCATAAAATGCAAGTTTGTAATGCTCCGCAAGCGCACTTTCGAACAGCTGTTGAGTCAGAAGTCCCTGATCCATCAGGATATTTAGCAGAGAAGCTTTTGTTTCCTTTGATCTCTCCAAAGCTTTTTTTAATTCTTCTTCAGAGACATAGCTTTGCTCCAGAAGTATTGTGCCGATGGCGTCATCAGTTAATGGCATAGATCTAAATTGCAGCTTTTACCTGTTTAACAATGTCAGAAATGGGAGTATTTGCTTTTACAAAATAACCCTTAACCCCATATTCCTCCGCACGCTTACGATCTTCGTCCTGACCAAGATTTGATAGTACTATCACCGCAGTCTTTGCTCCTTCTTTTTTTAGTTCTTCAAGAAATGTAAAACCATCCATACAAGGCATAATTAAATCTAAAAGGATAATATCCGGTTTAAATTCTTTTGCCTTCTCCAAAGCCTGAGCACCATCGCTTACTATCTGAGTCTCGAAACCTTCGTGTGAAAGTTTAAGTTCCAAAGCATGTGCCAATGGCTTTTCGTCTTCCACAATCAACACCTTCTTTTTGCCCGAGGATCCACCCGATGATTTCTCCGGTTCGGCGGTCTCCTTCTTGTCGACCATAGCTTCAGCGGAGGCTGATACCTCCTTCTTGTCGACCGTAGCCTTGGCGGAGGTTGATTCCTCTTTCCCCGCACCCGGGGACGGGTGCTGCTGAGTGGTAGGATCTGCCTTTGTTTTTATGGGCTTATCTTCGGGCATTTGTATTGATATGAGATTCAATAATTCGATTACCTCATTACAGGTTAATCCTCTAATTTTAGCAGAAAAGTGGCATTTTTGATAGATCTGAGGGCTTGTGTAAATTTACATATTATTGATTAATAATCATATAAGCTAAGGAAGCTCTGAAAAACTCGTAGCGGCGGTTCGAAAACCGCCGTACAGCACAGTGATTTTCGAATCGCTGCTACGTTTCATGTGTTTTTCATAGCTTCCCTAAAAGGGTTCATCCGATACTTTGCTGGAGAAAATATATAAATGAAACACTAATAACGGTATTTGTAAGTCAAATCCTTATCCGACCTCACCCCCGGCCCCTCTCCTCTGAGGAGGAGAGGGGAACTCTGCAAAAAGAGATAACAAACTTTGATTTCTCCAATAGCAGAGCTCCCCTCTCCCATCGGGAGAGGGGCCGGGGGAGAGGGAGAGACTCGGGAGAGGGGCCGGCGTGCCAGATGCGCAGGGGGAAAGACTCGGGAGAGGGGGGCGGGAGGAGAGGTCAATTGAAGAGCTGGCCAAGGGGTGAGATCGGACTTTGAGAGGGCAGCACGCCTATGCGCGGAGGTCAGATAAAAAGCTAAGATTTCACACGCAATCCACAAAAATTGCGCTAAACTAAATCTTGTCTATGAAAAAGCGCGCTCTTATTTCCGTTTCCGATAAAACCAACTTAACCACATTTGCAGCATCTCTTGTTGACCTCGATTACGAGATAATTTCAACAGGAGGGACAGAAAAAGCCCTTAAGGAAGCCAATATTGCCGTAACTCCCGTGGAAGAAATTACCAAGTTTCCCGAATGTTTTGGAGGAAGACTTAAAACTCTACACCCACTCATATTCGGAGGACTGTTATTCCGCCGTGGAAACAGTGAAGATGAAGCCCAGGCTAAAGAACTTGGAATTGAATCTATTGATCTGGTGGTTGTGAATCTGTATCCATTTGAGGAGACTGCAAGGAAGGAAGGAGTATCCCAAGAAGAACTTGTAGAACAGATTGATATCGGAGGTCCGAGTTTACTAAGGGCTGCTGCAAAGAATGCAGATCATGTAACCGTGATTTGTGACATTGGTGATTACGATCGGGTGGTTTATGAGTTGAAAGACAACGGAGAAACTTCAACGGAACTTAGAGGTGAGTTGGCACGAAAAGTTTTCCTTCGAACTGCAGCTTACGACACCGCAATTACTCAAACGCTTTCGGGTGGAACACACACCGGAGTTCTTCTGACAAATAAAACTGTTCTGAGGTACGGTGAGAATCCTCATCAATGGGGAACATATTACGATATTTACGGATCAGATAAGCCCAGATGGAAATTACATCAGGGGAAAGAAATGAGTTACCTGAATATTTTGGATGCCGATGGTGCGCTTAATCTGGTTTGCGAATTTGAAAGACCGTCTTGCGCATGCATTAAACACGCAAGCCCTTGCGGTGTGGCGGTCAATGATGATATTGCAGAAGCTTTCCAAAGAAGTTACGATGCCGATCGCCTTTCTGCCTTCGGAGTAATTGTTGCCTTAAACAGGCCATGTACAAAGAATATCATTGACAAGATTATTGAGCAGAAAATCTTTACCGAAGTAATAATCGCACCGGGATATGAAGATGGTGTCCTTGAATTCCTCGCAGAAAAGCGTCCGAATATCCGCGCAATAGAACACCAATGTCCGGATGAAGATGCGGTTACTTTCAGATCTTCTCTTGGGGGAATGCTGGTTCAGAATCAAGACACAAAAATTGTAACCAAAGATGATCTGACTGTAGCCACCGAAACCAAACCAACTGATGAACAGATCGAAGATCTCCTCTTTGCATGGAAAGTTGTTAAGCACGCGAAAAGTAATGCGATTGTTTTTGCAAAAGATTTGGTGAGTGTGGGGATCGGATGCGGACAAACTAGTCGTGTTGATTCAACAATCATTGCAGCTCGGCGAGCAGGGGAGAGAGCAAAGGGAGCAGTAATGGCAAGCGATGCGTTCTTCCCATTCCCCGACAGCGTGGAAGAAGCCGCAAAGAATGGAATTGCAGCGATCATACAACCCGGAGGTTCGATCAGAGATGAAGAAGTAATCACAAAAGCAAATGAGCTGGGGATTGGAATGGTGATGACTGGGGTGAGGGGGTTTAGACACTAAAATACGTTTCTGGTTTGCTCGTTGCTAGTTGTTCGTTAATAATCTGGTTCGCCACAGATAAACGAATAACGAGTAAACGAGCAACGAATCTCCGACTACATCTGTTAAACCACAATCAACCAAAATTATCGCTGCTGCGGTCTAACCGCCCCCTCCGGGATAGCAACATCCTGAGGTAAGAACAACCCGCCTTCACCTTGAGGCAAGGCGGAAGAAGATTCTACTGCCTCTTTTTTACACTTGGAACTGCATCCGTCACCGTTCTTAAGATTGCCGTCATCACAATCTTCACCGACGGAAATTATATTGTCTCCGCAAGAGACAATAGCGGTTTCGTTTTTGCATGCCACATTGCATCCGTCTCCGCTTCTTGCGTTTCCATCATCACAACCCTCACCTGATTCTTTAATTCCATTTCCACATACCGGACCCGCCGGAGATGCGGATGGAGCTGAACTACGCCTTGTGGCCGAAGGTGCCGAAGAAGGAGAAACTGAGGTACTTCTTACTGCAGGGGAAACTCCATTGAATGGCTGCTGATTATAATCATCTTCGGGACCGAATATATCATTAAAATTGAAATCATCTGGTCCACCGTCTCCACCGCTTGTGCTTCCACCACCTGTACTTCCACCACCAGAAGTTCCGCCTCCCGTGGCTCCGCCACCGGTCCCACCTCCACCTCCGGTTCCGGAATCTTCCGTACAATCGGGGTCAGGTCCACAAAGTCCTCCGAAGAAAATATCCATAAATACACAATCTCCACGCCCTGTGCAATCGCTCTCCGTACAATTATCAAGCGTTCCTCCTCCGCACTGATCACATGAATCAAAATTGCAACTGTTGGAAGTAGGAGTTGTTGTTTGTGTTGGTGAAGTAGTTGTGATTGTGGTTGTAGAAGTTGTAGGAGTAGAAGTAGTTGTGTCAATAGTTGGCAAACCTTGTATTATATCCTGTATTTCCAAAGGCAAGTCATCGTCATCATCTGTACTGAGCGGAGTCTGTGTACCTTTGGTGTTAATAGTTGGCAAACCTTGTATTATGTCCTGTATTTCCAAGGGCAAGTCATCGTCATCACCTGTACTAATAGGAGTCGCGCCACCTCCATCGGAACAAACACTTGGATTCGGGTCACAAAATCCTCCAAAGAAAATATCTGAGAATATGCAATCGCCAAGTGCTAAACATTCGTCCTCTTCACATTGGTCAAACAATCCTCCTCCACAACTTGTACATTCATCACACTGTGCACTCTTTATCGGTGGGGGTAGCGGAAGATCATCAGGAAGATCATCTGTATCTAAATCAGTGTCAGTATCTAAATCGCTATCTGAGTCACTATCACCTCCGGATATTGGTGAAGACAACGGAAGATCGTCATGGATACCATCTTCGTCACCTGTGCTGAGCCAAGTAGAAACATCTCCCATAGGTATAAGCATTTCGCATACCGAAGGTTCCCCTTTGCACTTCCAACCTATTTCTTTCTTGCAATCAGAGTCACAACCGTCATCAATTTGAGTATTCTTATCGTCACAATTTTCTCCAACCGAAGATGTTATAATGCCATCCCCACAGATCGAAGATGGTGTGTTATCATCGCTATCAAAATCTGAATCAGGATCTTTGTCTATGTCAGTATAGCTATCTGAATCTGTATCTAAATAGGTATCCGAGTCACTGTCTGAATCTGCACCTTTATCTTTGTCTTTGTCTATATCCTTATCACCCTGCTCTATCTCACAATACTCATTACACCCATCTCCGTTCTCGTTGCCTCCATCGTCACACTCCTCGTTTTCATCTAGCCGCTTATCCCCACAATTGGGTTGCCATAAATCTCTGTTCGAATCGTAGGAGAAAGAATGCGTGTAAAGAGATCCGCAATCATCTTTGTCTTTTGCATCCTGCGGGCAAACATAACAACTGGCTTTGTATGCTTTTACACCATTGCCTGTTATAAAATCTTTTAGCCCCCAATCGATGGAGAGTGTAGAAGTCTGAATCGCACTCCTCCCGACAGTCTTTAGTACATTTCCATCGTTGTCTTTTATCTGACAACGTCCGGCAACCGGAACACTGGGGTACCGGTCCAGATTTAACATGATTCTTTTTAGGTCATCAGTTATAGTAATACTTCCAATATCAACAATCCTTACGTTTGCACTTCCTTTTTTACACTCATCCCCCCGGCATCTTTTTTGTTTTATAACAGCACCTGTCAAATCGAATGAATTAATCGCAATTATCAATGCCACAATTGCAAGAATGTAAACTGACAGTCTTTTTAAAGATAATTTTTTCATAACTGATATTTGTTATTGGTTTTCTAGTAATATTATACACTATTTATCAAATATTTCAAATAGATGATTTTGGTGGGATTATGGCAATAGTGGATCAATGCCAAAGTGCAGGGACTATATTTTAAATCCCAAAACCCAACTGTGATTTATTGTGTAAGTTTTAAGATTATTGAGCTTACTATTCGTAATAATTGATTCACCTGATCTTTTATAGAACCTGAAGGGATAATGGGTTTTATACTGTATTCAGTATTAGTAAATTACAATTACTACGGATTTTTGTCTTTTGTGATTTGGGTTTTGGGATTTTTTTTGTGATTTGTGATTTGTGATTTGTGATTTGGGTTTTGGGGTTTATAACTCGGTTTACTATTTTTTCCACAATATTTGGCATTGATCCCAATCCATCTTTACTAAAATTGTATTTACCTTATCAATTAGATACAATATCTTTTAGCTTCCCCAAACTGCCTAATGCCACACATATTCAAATCTTTTCTAACAATAGGAGCACTCACCATAGCCATCGTTGCAATCGGTCAAGTTAGACAAAATCAAAGTGACCAACTTGCCAATAACTTATTCCTTGCTTCAATTGCAGGAAACCAAAAGCGATTTACGATAAATGAAGCAACTGCGGCAGTCATATTCCAAACAAATGATCATAATCAAATCACATGTTCTTCCACTAATCCACTTAGTGAAGGCTCGGTGTTAAGCGCAACTGATGGCATTCACTTTTTTGTATATGAATATACGGGAGATGAACCTCCTTTTTTGGGTGACTTTGCATTTTCTTCTTCTATGTTAAAAGATCAGCCCTTGCTTGCTATAAGAAACACCTTGGACAATATTACTGCAGGCTATACTTATTACATTCGCACAGATCGTGATTTGGTTTTTGATTGTAACACCGGGATTCTGAATACTATTTATGAATATGGGAATGGAGTTGTTGAAGGAGAACAAATTCATAATCATTTAGGACTGAATCACATGGCAGAGCAGTGTGATGATGGCAATACCGACGATGGAGACGGATGCTCTGCAACAGGCCAAGAAACTGATCCCCCATGTACCACACAAGGAGGATTCATGGGACCGGCTTGTTGTAACGGACTGTCTGTTGTAAGCAACTCAATACCGGCAGATCTAAACGATACAAATAGCGAATGTATACCTGATGACCTTATGATCTGCATCAATTGCGGAAACAATAATTGTGAAACAGGAGAGAATAGATGCAACTGCGCAGCAGATTGCGCAGGTGACGCTGAGCAATGTGTGGATGCAGGAGAAACATTAATGCCATTTGCCGGAGCGCCTCAATGTTGTGATGGATTAAATACAATTATCATCGCAAACAAAGTTAACGGTGAGTGTACGACTCCCCCCGCTCCTCCAGGATTAAGTGTTAGTATTTGTTCTAACTGCGGGAATGGAACTTGTGAAGTATGGGAAAACGAATGCAACTGTATAAAAGATTGTCCTCCATCTGTAATTGCCGATGATGATGACGATGCAATGTGTGCTCTTGATCCATGTCCATCTCAACAAAATAATCAACAGAGTTGCCTGGCACCGGTAATCATAACTCCATGTAACAGTGCACTATGCCAAAGTAGCTCACAATGTTTTCCGGTAAAATCGGCTCCAGCTTGTCCTCCATTTATCTGTGACAACGGAGACATTTTCCCAAGATGTGATGAGGATGGGGATCCTATTATTTATTTAGTTGATCCATGTTCACCAATCGTAAAAGATGCTGTTTGTGGCAACGGCAAGAAGGAAGGGAATGAAGAATGTGATGATGGTAACGATAACAATATTGACCAATGTGATAATAAATGTAAAAAAGTAGCATGTTTTGATTCGGACGGTGGAAAAGCTTACGATAAATTCGGCTTTATAATTCGTGAAGGATACGGTGGATTCAAAGACTATTGTGTTGCACAACTTGGCGATCGAGTACTTTCGGAAGCATTTTGTGATGACGAAAAAGGAATCGTGAGCTATGAGCAAGTTACTTGCCCAAGTATTTGTAGAGATGGTGTATGTCTTTCATCCAGTTGTGAAATTGGCAAGAATGGATGTGTCGATGGCAGTACTAAATCACTAAAACAAGCTATCGATTTGTGTAATGAATGCAACAGCTTAAAGATAACGCATATTGGTTCATATTGGAAAGATGAAATAACAGCACAATGCAAGAGTGTTGACAGTAAAATATGTTCACCTAATTCGGATTATTCACGCTGTGTTGCAAATCCCATTTGTTCAACAATTAATTCAAATTGCGGTAACGGAAAGCTGGAATACTTCCCGGAACTTTTCGCAACTGAAGAATGTGATGATGGTAATAAAGATGGCGGTGACGGATGCAACTCCAAATGTATGATAGTAGAATGTGGGGATGGAATAGTAGATGAAATAGATGAAAGTGAAGAATGTGATGATGGAAATCTAACTGACGGAGATGGGTGTGACAGTGAATGCAAAAAAGAATTCTGTGGAGACGGTAAACTTAAATCCGATGAAGAATGTGATGATGGCAATACCATAAATGGTGACGGATGCGACGAAACATGTCTGATATCAGAATGTACAAATGGAAGAGTAGAAGGTGGTGAAGAATGTGATGATGGCAATCAAGACAATGACGATGCATGTAATAACTCATGCAAAAGAAAATGTGGAGATGGGAATATTGCTATAGGAGAAGAATGCGATGATGGAAATTCAGATGACAGAGACGGATGTAGCAATAATTGTATGTGGGAAAGCAGAGCATACTCATTAGATGACTGTAATAAATGTGGACAATATTGCGGCTATCAATACGGCATGAGCAATAGTTATTCTGCAATGCAAGCCAGATGCAACATTAATAGCTGCAAAAAAATTGGATCATATTGTGTATATTCCACTCATCAGGCAGATATGCGATCCTCAGTGGTTGGTCGATGTAGCTCTGATCCGCAATTATGCCCGACACCCGGAAGGTGTGGCGATGGCTCTCTATCTGCCTGGAACCACGAACAGTGTGATGACGGAAATAATATTGATGGTGATGGATGTGACAAATATTGTATGAAAGAATTTTGTGGAAATTACAGATTAGATGTTGGTGAAGAGTGTGATGACGGCAACGCAGATGATTCAGATACGTGCACCAATAATTGTGTTATTAATGAAGCAGGTGTTAAGTCCGATCCTGTATGTGGTAATTATGTTCGGGAATTAGGAGAGGAATGTGATGATGGCAGAACTAAAGACGGAGATGGATGTGCAGCAGATTGTAAAATGGAAGACATCACTGCACTTTGTCAGGAATGTTTAGAAATTATGATTCCAAGTGGCGAAAGAACATCCGATCACGAAAAAGCAAACAGAACAATGTGTGAGAATACTAACAGTGTATGTACTTATGATTATGATAAAAACAAAAACATGTGTATTAAGAAAAATGTTTGTAAGAGCTTGATTTTATGTGGTAATGGAGCTCTTGATAATCCAACCGGATTCTCACATTTCGAGCAATGTGATGATAATAATAAAATTGATGGTGATGGATGTAATTCTAAATGTTGGCTTGAGGAGTGCGGGAATGGAAGGGTAGATGAAGGAGAGGATTGTGACGACAGTAATTTGAATAATACGAACGACAGTTGCACAACAAATTGTGAATTTAATTATGATTATTGCGATGGGATTGGAAAAGGAACATCGGAATGCCCGGTTAACAATAAGCCCGATGGTCATGATAATAATGATTTAATTGCATATTATAAATTAGATGAAGGTTCGGGAAACTCGATAAAAGACTCATCGACTTCTGAATTTACAGGATCAATGATTAATAATAGCAATGATATTAAATGGTCTTCCAATAGGGTTAGTGTGAGTTTTACCAACTCAAAATCATTGGAAGTCGGTGCAAGTGCAATGACACTTGCAAGTGATGCCGGAGTAATTATTCCAAACAAACTACCTGAAACACGATCAGATGTAACAATGTCATTCTGGGTAAAAACTGATCAGATTGACGGAACCGATGCTCTAATAGAAAGACCTGTAGTTCAGGGAACAATGTTTAGTGAGAACTTTAAAACCAGCGATGCCTTTGCTTATCAGGTATATATTATGAAAGATGGAACTTTGCTCTTTAATAGATGGAAAAAATGGGGATGTGGTTACATGCGTACAAAACAATCATTGATTACAAATAATAATTGGCATCATATTTCAATTGTTTGGCCAAATCGGGACAATTATTCTCCTAAGGTTTATATTAATGGAAATCTTGTTTGCTGCTACAACAACAAATTAACTCCACAGTATCACTTTGATTCCGGCGAGTGCAGCAATACAGATGTTATTACAAAATCAGGAATCGGACTCGGTACACAACTTGGGCATCTGTTTATTGATGATGTACGTATTTATAAGAAAGAACTTGAACCGGTTGAAATTTACAGGTTGTACAAAGGATTAATTCCAGAAACTGCAGAGATTGAATGTGGTAACGGATTTATAGAAGGTAATGAGAGATGTGACGACAAAAATACAATATCCGGTGATGGCTGTTCAAGTTTTTGCAGTATTGAAACAGGATATTCTTGCGGATATGAACCAAGTAGTTGTTTAAAATTTTCACAAATTACTTGTGGAGACAGATACGTCGGTGGCAACGAAGAATGTGATGATGGAAATAGTGTAGATACGGATGACTGCAGAAACGATTGTAGCAAAAACCCATAATAGAATAATCTTGATACAGATACCGACTCATACTAATTAGCGGTAATGTGGACAAAATTGAGTGGTAAGTATTGTTCACTCGCTTCGTAAAAATTCTTCGATCAAACTAATTATTTTCCATTGAAAAGCATTGATTCTACCTACTTTTTTGCTAGTCGACCATTTAATATATTTATGGTATAATACCAATATATAAATTCCCAAACACAAACAATGTCACGTTCCATTTTTAAGACTATTCTCCTTGTTGGAGTTTTATCCGCAACTGCCACCCTTACATTCAACTCATTGACCGCAACTGTTCAGGGGGGTCAAAAACGTTTTACAATTGCAGAGGCAACTCAGGCGGTTATATTCCGGACAAACGATCACAATCAAATCACATGTTCTTCCACTAATACTTTGAGCGAAAGCAATATCCTGAGTGCAACTGATGGCATTCACTTTTTTGTATACGAATACACGGGAGACGAACCTCCTTTTGGGGGAGACTTTGCCTTTTCATCCTCGATGTTAAGACAACAACCAATTCTTTCTATTCGTAACACTCTGAACACAATTACGGCAGGCAACGTTTATTACATTCGAACTGATCGTGATCTTGTTTTTGATTGCAATACAGGAGTACTAAATACAGTTTATGAATGTGGAAATAGTGTAGTGGAAGGAGTACAAACACATGCCAATTTAAGTTTGAATCACAGTGCAGAAGAGTGTGATGATGGAAATAATATTGATGGGGATGGGTGTAGTGCATCATGTATAATTGAGGCAGTTGCAGCAGTATGCGGTGATGGATTGGTACATCCTGATGAAGTATGTGATGATGGCAACACAAAAATTAACGACGGATGTGACGATGAATGCAATAAAGAGATAGGCTGGAAGTGTTCAGGTGAACCTTCGGTATGCGATATGCTTATACCAATAGAGAAAACTGCAACAGGCAACGATCCAATAATAGAGCCTGACCAACAAGTTGTACCCGAGACTGCTGTGCCTGTATCTGCAACATCCAAAACTGCTGAACCATCATCTGATATACCTGAAACTGTAGACGACACTACGAATGAACTAGGGCAGGCACACTTGCCTCCGGAGAAAGAGGATGCAAAAAGTTCCGCACCAACTGTTATAGCCCCAAAAAAGAGGGACACACCAACTACATCAAAAGTGGAAACTGATACAAAAGATTCTATTGATGAACTGAGTGGCGAGAATGAACAATTAAATGAAGTTTTGCGTGAAATCGAACGAGAGCTTGGAGAAAGAGAATCAGATCTTCAAGAAGTTGAACGGGAGAAGGAGCATGAAGAAGTTCAGGACAAAGTTGTAGACTCTAAACCTACACCGCAAGAGCAACAGACAAAAACGGCTGTAATACGCTTTCTGTTAGATCCTGAACTTATTGATACTGATCTTACAGATGTAAGCAATAGACTTGTACGCTATGTTGAAGATATAAATAAAATATATGCGAAAAGTACCGTCAGGCAGTTTGTATTTGATCCTGATCAGCATGTGGAAATCTGGGATAAGCCGTTTCCAACTGGCGGTATGTGCAATCCATTAAAACCGGATTACGAATATCATGTGATTATAGAAAAAAGCCAGCTTAACAGAAGCCACGGTGGTAACGGCGGATGCAATATGTTTAATAACAATGCGATATCATCTTTTGGATATAAGTTGGAAAACATTTGGAACTCAAATGATATTTCAAATGATGATGAAGCCCGTGATGATTACTACAGAAGACAACTTAGATCACTTATACATGAACTCGGTCATGGTCATGGTCTCGGTTTGAGCGAATACTATTCAATTGGGAATGTTACTGATGACTCCGGGATCGAACCGTATATTGATATGAAAGCAACAGATCCCAACAATAAATATTGGGCATCCAGAAAAGATCTATTCCTTGATCCTATGTTGGGTACTGCAAAACTTGATACTTTTATGGAAGATACTCTATTTACGCCTTTAGGTTCCACGATAATCAATAAAACTGCAAATGATACGGATCTATCATTGTGTCCAGGAGCAACACAACATATGACTTGTTCAGCATTTAATGTCAGTAGTGGTGAAAAGGTTCCGATAGAGGTTGTTGACGATCAGACAAAAAAACCTATCCCCGGATGCTCACTAAAAATATTTAAATTGAACTCAAGTAATTCAAAAAAAATAGAATTGCTTGAGAGTCCTGAAATCGGCGATCAGGGGAGCTACGTTCATACATGGATCGGAATACCGCACTCTTCAACAAATATGGCCAGACTCGTCAAAGCATATTGTCCAGGGTATCAACCGGGTGGAGAATGGATTTCTGTTTTTGATTTGCAAGCCGGTAAAGTGATGCCGAACGGTGGAGAGGAAGGCGATTTTCATTTTGATGGGGTGTTGACTATTGAATTGACACCCGATGTTACCACCACTACACCAACCCCCGAAACTGCTCCCGCACCTATTGTGCCTCCTACGCCTACTGTAACTCCTGCCACAACACCAACTTCAACTCAAATAAGCGGAGCCCCTTCCTGTGGCGACGGGCTCTGTAATGGAGATGAAACTCAGAAAAGTTGTTCGAAAGATTGCGGGAGTGCTATTACTTGTTTAAAAGGACAGGAATATGGCTACAATAACTACACAAAGATATCCAATGCATCTGACTCATTCTCTGGAATACTTATGCAGGGCAGTAATTTTGGAGCTAGCATAACATCAATTGGAGATTTTGATCGCGATGGTATAACAGATTTTGCAGTTGGTGCGCCGGGCGAGAATGATGGAGGCATACGACAAGGAGTAGTTTATCTGCTCTTTATGAAATCTGATAAAACAGTAAGATCATTTAGAAAACTTTCAGCCACAAAGAGTAACCTGGAAACAAATTTTAAAACCAATAATGACGCCAGGCTTGGGACTTCTATAACAAATATTGGCGATTTAGATGGTAATGGAGTAACTGATTTGGCAATAGGAGCACCAGGGGAATATGAACATGGCCAAGAAAAAGGGGCAGTATATATAGTTTTGCTTAAAGCTGATGCCAGCGTTAAAAAAACTCATAAAATATCATCAATAGAAGATAGTACTGGAAATGGGTTAGATGAATATGATAATTTTGGATACGCAATTTCTGAATTGGGAGATTTGGATGGTGATGGAATTACAGACATTGCAATCGGCTCAAGAAATGATGATGATGGCGTCAAAGATGCAGGTGCTGTATGGATACTATTTCTAAATTCTGATGGCACTGTAAAATCAAATAAAAAGATCTCTGCAACACAAGGAAATCTAAATGAGGAGCTGCAAACCAGGTCAATGTTTGGATCCTCAATAAGTAATCTTGGCGACCTTAATGGTAATGGCATCATTAACATTGCAGTTGGCGAAAGAAACTTCTCGGAAGATGGAGACACGCATGGAGCTTTCTGGATAATATCTTTGAACCCTGACGGCACAGTAAAAACAAGCCAAGAAATCTCCAAAAATATTGGCGGATTTATGGGTGATATTTCAACCAGTGATGGCTTTGGGCTCCGCGTTGCAAATGCCGGTGATATTGATGGTGATGGTACAAATGACGTAATCGCATCATCATTGTACAAACGAGATTTGTGGATAATATTGCCAAATTCAGATGGTACGGTTAAATCTCAAAATATTTTTATCCCTCCTGTAAAAGCTGGTGCAAAACCACGCAGTTTTGGAGAAAGTTTATCTTTAGTTGGAGATTTTGACGGCAACGGTAAACCGGAAATTATTGTAGGAGCACCGGAAGACAATGCAGGTAACCCCGCAGATGAAGGCTTTTTGGGGGAGTCCGGTGCAATATACATATTTGAATTGGACTGCACAGGAGAAGCCATAACCACCTGCGGTGATGGAAATAAAGAGGGGAAGGAACAATGTGACGATGGAAATAATGAGAACGGAGATGGGTGCAGTAATAATTGCAAAACTGAAGTTGAAAGACTAGCAGGAACCGAATCCTGTGATGATGGGATTTGCAATGGAAATGAAACCCAGGAGGATTGTGCCAAAGATTGCGGCAGTGCGTTCACTTGTTCAGCAGATCAACCATATAATATAGAAAGCTATCAGAGGGTTCCTGCTTTAGGAAATGCAACACTTGGAATTGCCAATTCAGACATGTTTGGCACAAGTATTGTTGCGATGGGTGACATTGACGGTGATGGTGTAACAGATCTGGCTATTGGTTCGGATGCAGACAAAAGTCTGGGTGGCGGAGTAATACATCAGGCAGGAGCTGTATTCATTTTATTTATGAATGAAGACAAAACGATCAAATCACATAAAAAACTGCCAAGTAGAGAATTTATTACTTACAACCCAATGAACAGTGATCATATGCTTTTTGGAAGATCGATAGCAAATATAGGTGATATTGACGACAATGGCGTGTCCGACCTAGCGATAGGCGAAACACAACATGGCTTTTATATGGGAAAAACAGTTTATGGCGCCGTCTGGATTGCACTGCTTAATAATGATGGAAGTGTTAAATCTTATAAATTAATTACAAAGGACGAAGGTGGTTTTACTGGAGACTTAAAAAATGGGGGTTTTGGAAAGGATATTGCAGGCTTGGGTGATCTGGATGGAGACGGTATTAATGACATTGCTGTTGGCCAGAATGGAAACAATACTGTATGGATTTTATTCATGAATTCAGACGGTACAATAAAATCCCATAATGAAATATCCGAATCAACGTTTGACTTTGCAAATAAGGACTCCAATAGCTTGGATAGTTTTGGAGATTCGGTTGTAAATATTGGTGATTTGGATAACGACGGCATTATTGATATTGCAGTTGGAGAGCCCAACAACAAAACTGAATCCGGATCAAATCGCAAGGCATTCTGGATCTTGTTCCTGAACACTGATGGCACTGTAAAAGATACCTACAAAATTACTGAGGAATTATCCAAAATCAATGACAAGCCTTCTGGCAATAATACCATTGCAAATATCGGAGATCTGAACGGCGATCATATCTCTGATCTGGCTATTGGTTCTTTGCGCGAAGATCAGCTTCAATTTTCCATCAATTTATTATTGATGAATGAAGATGGTACAGTTAAAGAATCACAAGTGATTTCGTCAACTCAGGGTGGATTCTTTGCAGATTTAAACGAGCATACTCACCGTTTTGGTTCTATCAGTGCACTTGGTGATCTGGATAAAGACGGACGTACCGAGATTGCCGTCGGTACCCCAATGGAATCCGAAGACGGCGGCACAAACAAGGGTGCAGTTTATATTTTGGATCTTGGCTGTCAGGGTGAAACCAAATCACCTGTAAAGAAAACCATCACAAGCAAATCCGCTACAAAATGTGGCGACGGCCTTTGTAACGGAGATGAAACTCAGAAAAGTTGTTCGAAAGATTGCGGTCCTGCATTAGCATGCGCAGACCAAAACATTGTTGTTAAAAACGTTAAAACAATTAACGATTTTGAAGGAAACCTTGAAGATGTACTTATTGTGGGAGGCGGTTTTGGACACAGCATGACCCCCCTTGGCGATATGAACGGAGATGGCGTGACTGATCTTGCTATTGGAGGAGCAGATACAAACAACAAAGAAAATTCTATATTTATACTTTTCATGAATGCAAACAAAACAGTTAAATCATATAAAACAATTAAAGGAACTGACTTTTATTATGATGATAACCAAAATGCTCATCAGCAATTTGGCAATTCAATAGCAAATATTGGAGACATAGATGGAAATGGCGTTACAGATATAGCTATTGGAGAAAAATATTATAAACGTTATACATTTATGACATGGTCCGGCAGTAAAAGTAAATCTGAGTATGCCTTTACCGGCGCAATATGGATTGCACTCTTAAACAGTGATAGAACTGTAAAGTCATATAATTTAATTTCTGACGGCGAGGGCGGCTTCGAAGGTTATCTTACTAAAGATGGAATGTTTGGCCAAAGTGTTACAGGACTTGGAGATTTAGACGGTGATGGAATAAATGATGTTGCTGTCGGCGAGCCGGGAGCCAATGCAACATGGATTCTATTTTTAGATAATGACGGAGCTGTAAAAGACCATATTAAAATATCAAATCAACAGTTACTTGATTCTGGTTGGAAGCCGGCTGAATCAGATATCAGTCCTGATTTGGACGACTTCGGATCATCAGTATCAAATATTGGAGACATGGATGGTGATGGTGTAATAGATATAGCCGTTGGAGAATCTATGGATCAGAATCAAAATAACATGGGCGGAGCATTATGGATTTTATTCATGAATAACAATGGAACAGTTAAAAATGCTGTAAAAACACGAAGTGAAGATGCCGGACTAATTAGAAATCAGTATCTGAATGGTGGTATTGCAAGTGTTGGAGATCTGGATTCCAACGGAGTATCTGACCTTGTTGTCGAAGCACTGAATGAAAACGGTTTTTATATTCTATTTATGAATAGTGACGGGACTGTAATGTCATCTAAAACATTTTCCAAGAAGAATGGAGGTCTTAAGGAAGATATATTGCTTAATAAGTACTCCGGTGAATCTATCGGCTCACTTGGAGATTTCGATGGCGATGGAAATCCCGATGTCCTTATCGGTGCACCAAAAGATAACCACGGAGGTACGGGAAAGGGTGCAATTTTCTTTGTTAATCTTAGCTGTTTTGCTGAATGCGAAGATGAATGCACCATATCAGATACAACAGAATGTTTAAGTAAATCAGAATATGGAACATGCGGAGATTATGACGATGATAATTGCCTGGAGTGGGGAGAGAAGGGAACCTGCGATGCAGGAAAAGAGTGTTACGGAGCCGGGACATGCAGCAACGGGCCAACTGCTTGGTGCGGTGACGGGATTTGCAACGAGAAAGAGACACAAGATAGCTGCAGCCGGGATTGTGGGGCACCTGCAATGTGTGCCAAAAACATATATGGAGTAATTGATTACAAAGAAATATCTGTCAAAGACAAAGAAGTTTTTGAAGACGGCCAGTATATAACAGGGTTCGGATCAGCAATTGCACACATTGGCGATGTGGACAAAGACGGTATCAACGATCTTGCGGTTGCAATAGAAGGATCATTGGAAGGATATGGTATTTATATCTTGCTGATGAACGAAGACGGTTCAATCAAATCATACAAATCAATTTTGAGTGATCAGTATGCATACGAACAGAAAGAAAAAGTAGTAGATGTAGCAGCTCTCGGTGATTTTGATGGAGACCAAACACCGGACATAGCAATAGTATCGGATACTTCCGGAGTAACTAACCCCATCAATACACACATATTATACTTAAATACTGACGGAACCCTTAAATCATCTCAGAGATTACAAGATAAAAGTTCTGCTGACTCTGAATTGGTATTAAAGGAAAGTAGTATTACAAATATGGGAGATATGGATGGTGATGGGATAACAGATATTGCAATTGGAGGTCATGCAATAAAAAACTCAAAAGATATTCCTACGGTCTCAGTTTTGTTTATGAACCAAGATGGTAGCATTAAAAAGTACCGCCAAACTTCTGACAGCAAAACCGAATTCACGCCTGATCGCGGTTTCTATGGTCGTTCAATTGATGCAATAGGCGATATTGATGGTGACGGTATAACTGACTTGGCTGTGGGCAGTCAGGATAGTGTGTGGATTCAATTTCTGAATAGTGACGGTTCGGTTAAATCATCACAAAAGATTGATTCGAAGACCAAGAATTTAGGTTTCTCCACTCACAGAACAATGTTTGGTGCTGATGTCAGTAATATTGGTGATATAAACGGGGATGGGATTAATGATCTGTTGGTTGGTAACTATTCTAATGATCAAGAAGATAGAATCGTAGGAAAGGCACACATACTCCTTTTGAATGTGGATGGAACAGTTAAATCGAGTTCTACAATTTCTGATACAAACGACGGTGGGATTGGTGTTGAATTTAGAAAGGGAATTGATTTTGGCTGGTCGGTCTCACATATTGGTGACTTTGATAAAGATGGTAATCTGAACATTCTGGTCAGTGCACCTCACAATGGATATGACGGCTGGGTAAATCAATACGGCTCGGTATACAACATAAATTTTGGATGTTATCCATCAACTGATGCTTCTGAAGTCACCCAATCCAAAGGCAGATTCTCCTCCTTCTGGGCATCATTATTTGAATTCTTTTTCACAAATACTAAGTAATGAAGCGCATGAGACTTATTGTCTCAAATCCCCATTTGTGATACAATATATACGTACAAATCCACAAACAAACAATGCCACTTCCCACATTTAAAACCCTTATCCTTGTTGGAATCCTCTCTTTAACTGCGATTTTTGCATACGGTTCTTTAACTGCCAGAATTCAGGGTGACCGGAAAAACTTCACGCTCGGAGAATCAGCTCAAGCAGTTATATTTAGAACTAATGATCACAATCAAATCGTATGCTCTTCTACTAATCCCATTAGTGAAGGAGAAATTTTAAGTAACACCGATATATCTAATTATTTTGTATACGAAAAAACGGAAAACGAGCCTCCATTTCTGAATGACTTTATTTTTTCATCTTCAATGCTAAGAAGACAACCAAAGCTTGCTTCAAGAAATACTTTAACTACCATCACAAATGGAAAAATGTATTACATCAGAACCGACCGTGATCTGATTTTTGATTGTAATACGGGAGAACTGGAAACTGTTTATGTATGTGGAAATGGAGTTGTGGAAGGAGGACAAATCTATGATCACTTGAGTTTGAATCATGCGGGAGAGGAGTGCGATGACGGTAATAATGATGATGGTGATGGATGTGATTCCGAGTGCAAAAATGAAGATGAAATAATCACAGAATGTCCGGTTTTTCACTGTGCTGAACCGGATTTAGCCGAGGGATGCGTGCTTGTACCTCCTCCAAAAGATGAAAATGGATGTGATACAAGTTGTGGAACAATCCAATGTGATGAACCTGAATGCGCTCAAAATGGCGAACTTGTTTATTTGGATTCTCAATCCGGACATACTGTGTGCTGCAACAAGAGCTCAGGCATTAAGTCTTTGGCATCAGAACAAGATGGCTTGTGTGTTGCGCCTAATGTCGAAGGTGTAAAAGGGGTATGTAAAGACAAATGGGCACAGACTTGTGGTAACGGCAAGTGTGAAAAAAGTAATGACGAAGATAAATGCAATTGTGCAGCAGATTGCACAGGTGATGCCGAACAATGTCTAGAAGCCGGAGAAACACAAATGTCATTTTCCGGAGCGCCTCAATGTTGTGATGGATTAAATACAATCATCATCGCAAGCAAAGTTAACGGTGAGTGTACAGCCCCATCCAGCCTTCCCGGGTTAAATGTTAGTATTTGTTCTAATTGCGGAGATGGAACTTGTGAAGCATGGGAGAACGAATGCAACTGTATCACAGACTGTCCTTCATCTCCCCCAACAGATGATGATCCGCTTGATCCCGCCTGCGGAGACGGTGTAATTACTCCTTCGACTGGCGAGGTTTGTGATGACAAGAATACCGATGTCTTCGATGGATGTGATGATAAATGTAAAAAAGAAATAGGATGGAAATGTGAGGGAGAACCTTCTGTTTGTGAGATGCTTATCCCAAGCGCAGGGACTCAAACCCAGGAACCAATTAATGTGACGCCAAAAATGAGAGAATAGTAATCGGCCTTTGGAAAAGAATATTTGCACCTAATCCCCGTTTTAACGAAATTGTATTTATGTTGCCAATTGGATACAATTCCTTTTAATCTACCCAAACCGTCAAATGCTAAAGTTAACCAAAGCATTTTTCTTTATCGGAACACTTGCCATAGCAATAATTGCTATTGGCCAAATCCAACAAAATCAATTCTCCAAATTTGATAATGATTTTTTTGTTGCATCGGTTGCAAGAGCACAGAAACGTTTTACTTCCGCAGAATCAGCAAATCCGGTTATTTTTAAAACTAATGATCACAATCAAATTGTATGTGCTGCTACAAACCCGCTAGTCGAAGGACCAATATTAGCTGCAACTGATGGCGTTCACTTTTTTGTATACGAGTACACAGGAGATGAACCTCCTTTCGGTGGTGATTTTGCTTTCTCTTCTTCTATGTTAAGGGGGCAACCACTGTTGGCACTGCAAAACACCCTTGAAAACATAACAGCAGACAATGTTTATTATGTAAGAACAGATCGTGATTTGGTTTTTGATTGTAATACGGGGGTGTTGGAGATTGTGGATATGGAAGAGAAGATGACAAATCTGGTCTGTGGCAATGGAAAATTGGAGGAAAGCGAAGAATGTGATGACGGGAATACGAACAATACCGATGTTTGCATGAACAATTGTATGTGGAAGCCTGCAGAATGTGGAGATGGTGTTACAAGTCCGGACGAAGAATGTGATGGTGAAGATAATTGCAAATATAACTGTGAGCGCAAGACCGATATTGAATTTACGGAAGTGATTTCCAAAATGCCGTGGCAAAGCAACACATTTGCTTTAGTTGGAAATAAATACTGGCAGCCGGGTTTTTACACTTTCTCGGAAAAAGAGAATTCATTGCTCTTTTTAGAATACGGAAAACGTACAAGAACTATTGCCGAAAATCCGTATTCCAAAAGCTGGAACAAACATGATATTGCAGATGTTACAGACTTCCACACATTGGACGGCGAACCGGTTATTACAAATTGTATCTTTAGACCGAATACCCAAGCAAACTACGGAAGAGCATTCAATTGTTCAAATAAAAAACTGGATTCCGGATGCTATTGGCAGAAAATTGATGATCCTGCCAAGCAAGCAACATACGGCGGTAGTGGGTTGCCTGCATTCAAATTCAAAAACGATTATCTAAGACTTAAAAACAATGCAATTGAAAAACAAAGACAGGAAAGAAAAAAGAAGCTTGTAAAAGTTTCGACATATAAAACCGAAGAGGTAACGGAGACAGAATACTTTTGGGACCCATATAAAGATTTGCCACAAGGCCCCGGAGTTAGTGCCGCAGTAGAGCATAATGATATGCTTTACGTGTTTGCTTCCGACCAACGCCGCATATACAGATCATCTGATTTGGATAACTGGGAAACGCTTTTCGTAGAAGGACTTGATTTCGAAAAACTGGAAAAATACAGTCTGCTTAGCAGAAATGAAAGTATCTGGATAGTCGGGCGTCGCAAGGGAGCGAGCGCCGATACTGTACTTGTATGGCCACCTCTGGATGAAGAAGTTGGAAAATCAACTATTTCTAAACCAATTACTGTAAACCTTTATGGCAAAGGAATGGCTGTCGGAGGTTACAATGACTGCAATAAGAACGGTAATCAATTCAAAGATCTTGAATGGAAAACCCCGTCCGTCACTGATTTTGAGGCATATATAGCAAGTATCACGAGGAAACTTTATCCGGATGTTATCACTTTTATGACTGACGACGGTTATGACATTTTCGATGTACAGAAAATGCAATTTAGATCCGTCGACCGCGACAAAAACAATGAAGCTTTGATTTGTATATCTGATTACCCCGGTTCAACCGAACTAAGTGTCTCCTGCAATGATCTTCCATCCGAGAAAGTGCTCTACGCAGGCACTTCCAATGCAACGTCATCCAAACCAGAGAACTATATGTTTACAACCGGCATAGTGATGCAAATTTCCGAAGATGGTATACGATCTTTTGTTACCGATAAATGCATTGATGATAATAACCTCCGGCAGGTTGAGTGCGGTGAAAATGGAGAGTTAAGCACATCCAATAAAACATGTGAATATGGATGCGCAAAAGGCAAATGCATACTACGAAGACACTCATGTGGTGATGGAATAACTAACAAGTATGAAGAGTGCGATGATGGTAATGATGTGAATACTGACGAATGCACAAACTTATGTACGGAACCTGCTTGCGGTGACGGAATTCTGCACGAAGGAGAAGAATGTGATGACGGGAATAATAATAACTTTGACAGTTGCACTAATGAATGCCAAGAGCCTGCTTGTGGAGATGGAGAACATGAAGGGAACGAAGAGTGTGACGATGGTAATGAGGATAATGGAGATGGATGTAATTCCGATTGCAAACTGGAAATCGATCCGGAAATATGCTCAGACACCGAAAACGGACGAAGCACTGATGTGTATGGAGAAACTTCATTCGTACTTAATGATCTGCAAACCTTCTTACCTGACCGCTGTATTACAGGCTTAATCTCTCGCAATGCAAACCAAGGAAACTGGAAAGTTGTAAATAATTGTACAGGAGGCAATTGCTTACACGAGGAATTCTATTGCACCGAAGGTGGAGTCGAAAGAGTACTCGCTTTTTGCCCCGACGGTTGCCTTGGTGGAATATGCAAGAATCCCATATACAATCCGCAGTGTACGGACGTGCAAGCCTGTTCTGACACAAATAGATTTGGTGCGATTGTTGAGGGTGACGGTAAATATGCCAGGTGCGTTTTTGAAACAGGAGAATGTATGCCCAAAGTGGCCTGCGGAGATGGCATTATGGTTGACGTACGCGAGGAATGCGATGACGGGAATACGGAAAACAATGATGGATGCAATTCCAATTGCAGAATAGAAGCAAGTTGTGATGCGGGGTTTGGAAAACAGTGTTGCGGCAACAAAACAATTGATCCGGGTGAAGAGTGTGGAGATGCAAGCTGGAAACAATGTATCCCGGGCAAAATATGCAGGGATTGTTTATGCTATAAAGTATCAGAACCCACTTGTGGTGACAGTAAGGTGGAAGTAGATGAGGAGTGTGACAAAGGCATAGCAAATGGAAATAAGTGTAAAGCCTTTTATATGCCGTATTATGGCGGGGTTCATCCCATAAGGGATAATTATAAATGCACTTATTGTTCTAGTGACTGCAAAAATATCGAAATATATGCAGGTTACTGCGGTGACGGCATAGTAGATAGATATAACCGCGAAAGCTGCGACGACGGAAATAATGTTGATGGGGATGAGTGTGACTCGAAGTGTAAGATTGAGTAGGATTAAACTTAAAACCAACCAAATATATTCGCTTAATAATGCAAAAATTGGGACTTGCCTAATTCTTTTTCTTAAGCATATCCAGTGTTCCCTTATCCGCACGTAATATCCATTGCTCTACTTTGTCCACAGTTGATTGTCCAATATTCAGATCCTTCATTACTTTTGTTTGAGGCTCTTTGTTTAGCAACCTTTTTGCAGCCTGAATGCGCCTGGCAACCATCACGGTTTCGGAAGGGGACAGTACTCCGTTTATAAATCGCGTCAGTTGTTCTGTGGACTTCGCAGAATTACATGTGGTCCAAAATTCCCTTCCGAGTAGCTCGTAACTGCTCTTTTTTAGCTGTCTGTAATCAATTTTACCCATGACTTGAGGGTACACCTGATGTCTAGATATATCAATATATCAATTAATTGATATATTGATTAATCAATTAATTGGTATATCTCCATAAAACATCTCTGGAATCACATCTCTGTGGGGCTGGGGTAACCGAACCCCAGCTGCGATTTATAATTCAAATTCTCCTCCGCCCCTCCACTGCTTGTCTAAGAGTAACCTGATCCGCAAACTCTATATCCGCACCCATCGGAAGCCCGTGCGCAAGCCGTGTAACCGCTTCTACCTTGTCCTTTAGTTGATCATGTATGTAACTTGCTGTCGCTTCACCCTCTATGTCCGGATTTGTAGCAACAATGACTTCACTTACGCCTGACTGACATCGATCGATGAGCTCCTTCAGCTTAAGCTGTTCCGGCCCCATACCATCGATAGGGGAGAGCACTCCGTGAAGTACGTGATACACCCCCTTGTAAGAAGTGTTTTCGAACGCAACCACGTCCAGAGGATTTTCAACCACCAAAATCATAGAATGATCACGCGAAGAATCGCTACAGATACTGCACTCCTCCTGCAAACAAACCATTTGGCAGGTCTTGCAGTACTCAAGAGCCACCTTAAGCTCACCAAGCGCCTTTCCAAGCCCCTCAGGAGACGCTTTTGAGCTTCTGAGTAGATGGAAGGTAAGCCTTTCGGCGGACTTTGGCCCTATTCCTGGAAGTTTGCTGAACTCTTCTATTGTTTTGGTGATTTGGGGGGGGAGTAGGGACATACGAGTGAGTAGTGGTTGGGGGGCAAATAAACGTTACCAGTTTAGAGGGCACTAATATACTCCAAAGGTAGGGGCAAATGAATGTTACCACCCCTCATCTGCTGATTTGAAATGGATTCTTCTCACGTATGATATGAAGATTTT
>JAHISE010000122.1 GCA_018818235.1 Patescibacteria group bacterium | reverse complement strand
CTCTGGCTTTGTGGCCAAGCGAAACAATAAGGCGCATCAGTCTTGTCTTCTTTAGCAACTTTTCTTCTTCTTTGCTAAGTTTGCGTTCTTTTGGCCAGTCAGTTAGGTGTACCGAGCCGTGATCCTCTTCGACAAGATTCAGATAAATTGCATCAGACAAGAATGGGCAGAATGGTGCAAGTAATTGGCTCATTGTCAAAAGTACATCATGCAGAGTATTTAGCGCGGCTGTCTGATCCTCTTTCTCATAACCCTCGATAGCAGAAATATCGCTTGCGCTAGCCCCGCACCGAGTGCGTGAGCGCTCTGGTGCGGGGCAAGGGCTAATAGCAGAACCTTTGCCTGCAAACCTCCGACGTGACAGACGTATGTACCAGTTAGTTAAAACGTCTATAGTTTCATCAAGTTCGCTACACGCAAGTGAAAGTTCGTAACGGTCGAGCTGTGAGGTCATTCTATTCGTCAGATCCTGCATTTCTGCTTTTATCCAGATGTCCAGAGTGTTCTTTGACTCTTTGCGTGAGTCAGAAGGTTCAAAATCTGCAGCTGCCGCATAAGTAACAAAAAAGCTGTAAGCATTCCAAAGTGGAAGCAGAACATTTCTCATAATCTCTGCAACCATCTTCTCCGAAAACTTCAGATCTTCTCCTCTTACTGCAGGTGAGTTCATCAAAGTAAATCTAACCGCATCTGCTCCATACTTTTCGGTCAGTAGCATTGGGTCGGGATAATTATTCAGGCTCTTGCTCATCTTCTTTCCATCTTCTGCCAGCACAATTCCGTTAACTACACAGTTCTTGAATGCAGGCTCCCTGAACAATGCGGTTGATAGCACCATCAACGTATAGAACCAGCCTCGGGTTTGGTCCATGCCTTCGGCAATAAAATCAGCGGGGAAACCCGTGGGATTATCTGGAGCGGAAGATAACGATCTTCCGCTGCGGGCATTTTGCTCGAATGGGTGGTGTGGTTGAGCGTAGGGCATGGAGCCACTTTCAAACCAGCAGTCGAAGACTTCGGGGATGCGTTTGAAGAGGGGTTTGACTTGGAAGGTAATCATTTCTGTATTCTTTAGTTGAAGATCAATAGCTTCTCTGTAAGTCAGTGAGTTTGTGAAAGCCATTAAGCTCTGAACAAAACCTCTGTGGGCGACTAATAGAACTTTTTTACTTTTGTATTTATCGGTTATGTATTCATATGTTTTCTGACCTCTATCAAAGAATTCACTCAAACTTTCTGCATTTGGTGCAGTAATGTGATGCATCGCAATATTGATCTTTTCTGTAACAGGTAGATTATCTTTTAAAATATCATCACGATTTTTACCTCCCCAGTCACCCTGATAGCGCTCTGTCAAGAAATTCAATTTTTCGTCTATTTTCATTTCAAGTTCTTTGGCGATAATCTCTGCTGTTTCCACCGCCCTTTTTGATGTTGATGAAATAATTACATCAAATTTTTTACCTTTAAGTTTATTTGCGGTTTCCAATGCTTGTTCTTTACCTTTTTCATTGAGAGGATCATCTACTACTCCTCCCTGAATAATTTTGTTTTTATTAGCATCGGTCTGTCCGTGTCTAACCAGAGTCACTTCCGTGATCGCATCAGCCCCGCCATTAGGCCATTCAACCTCATCCACCGTATGCTTATGCAAATCCAGCTCGGTTTCAGTCAGATGATCCCAAAAGAATGTATGGTTCTCTGCAAGAGTCGGATAAGGTTGGTGTGAGATTTTTATGGGATCAATCTGTGTAAAGAAGTGGCGAACGTTTTGCAAAGGATCGGCATGCGTTACAACAATGATATGTTCGGATCTGTGTTTAGGCAGAGTCTCGTCAAGGAAATCTGAAATTCTATCCTGTACTTGTTGCCAGGTTTCCATTCCCGGAAAGTGATAAATGCTTTCGGGCTTATCTTTTGCTAACTTGTGTGCCCTTCTGGCTTTAACAAATGAGAGATCAGAAAAATCCACTGCTTTCCCCTCATACTCACCAAAATCAACTTCCCTGAGTCTCTCATCAACTACCACCTGTGCCCCTGTTTCCTTGGCTAAAATCTCAGCCGTTTGCTTTGTACGTTCCAATGGTGAGCAATAAATTGTAGTGATCTGTTCTGATTTAAATTTCTTAGAGGCTTCCTTAACTTGTTTCTTGCCTCTGTCGGTTAGATCAGTCCCCGGCAATTTGCCCTGATAAACAGGCACCAGATTTCCCTCACTTTCTGCGTGCCTCATCACTGTTAGTTTTGTAAAGCGCTGAGGAGAGTGTTTGATCAGATCATCACGTGATCCAATCACCTCTATTTCGCCTGTTTCCTCGCATTTCCAAATAGGAATAGGAGTTCCCCAGAAGCGGTTACGCGAAATTGCCCAATCACGTGCACCTTCCAGCCACTTTCCAAATCTACCATCACGAACATGTTCCGGTACCCAAGTGGTCTTTGCATTTGCATCCAAAAGATCTTCCTTTATTTTTTCCACTGATACAAACCAAGAGGAGGTTGCGTAATTCAGAAGAGGGGAGTTACATCTCCAGCAATGCGGATAGCTATGTTTATATTTTTCAACTGAGAATAACTTTCCATTTTTATCCAGCCAGTCGATTATTTTTTTATCGGTCTTGCCCGGGTCATCTGTTGGTCTAACTTCCATTCCTGCAAAATCAGAAACTTCATTAATGAACTTCCCGTCCATTGTTACATGCTGGAGGATCGGAATCCACCTTCGGCCGGAATCCGATATCCGGTCGTTGATATTGCTTAGAACGTTATAGTCATCTTCTCCGAACCCTGGGGCTATATGCACCACTCCGGTTCCGTCTTCTGATGTTACAAAGTCTCCTTCCAGAATGTAATAAGCTTTGTCTTCGTATTCCTTTTTAAAGTATGGGAACAATGGTTCATACTTGATTCCAATCAGATCTTTTCCTTTTAACTCTTCTATGACTTCTTGGTCGGGATGCTCATCCTTAGATTTTTCGTAAACATCTTTTGCAAAGATTACAATCTCGCCATCTTCGGTTTTTACTTTTACATATTTCATCTTTGGATCAACAGCGAGGAAGAGATTTCCAGGGAGAGTCCAAGGGGTTGTTGTCCAGGCTAGGAGATACGTTTTCTCGTTTGCTCGTTTTCTCGTTTTCTCGTTATTCGGCTTTAGGAGAAACTTAACGGTTACAGACTGATCTGTAACATCCTTATATCCTTGAGTCACTTCAAAGTTACTCAGAGGAGTAACGCATCTGGGGCAAACGTGCATTGGCTTGTGACCCTCGTAGATCAATCCTTTTTTATGTAGTTCCCCAAACACCCACCAAATAGATTCCATATACGTTGGATCCATTGTTTTGTAATCCCAATCCATATCCACCCATCGTCCCATCCTT
>JAHISE010000121.1 GCA_018818235.1 Patescibacteria group bacterium | reverse complement strand
TGAATCTTGTCGAAGAGGATCACGGCTCGGTACACCTAACTGACTGGCCAAAAGAACGCAAACTTAGCAAAGAAGAAGAAAAGTTGCTAAAGAAGACAAGACTGATGCGCCTTATTGTTTCGCTTGGCCACAAAGCCAGAGCCGAAAAGAATATAAAAGTAAGACAGCCTTTAAACAAAGCTATTGTTGCGCTTTCACCAAAAATGCTCGAGTCAGCGAGGCTTTCTGACGGAGACCTATCCCTGATTCGTCAGGAACTGAATGTTAAAAACTTGGCATTCGCAGATGACCCCAAAGAACTTGCAGAAGTAATAGTAAAAGTTGATGCACGAAAGATAGGACCTCGCCTTCCGGAAAAAGTCCAAGATCTGATAAAGGCGGGAAAAGCCGGTGACTTTACACTCAATGAAGATGGAATGATTCTGATACTGGAAGAGCTTCTGACACAGGAGGAGGCACAAGTAGTCTATCTTGGCAAAGAAGGACTGGACGCTGCAGCTGACAGAGGAGTTGTTGTCAGTGTTGATACCAAGATTACAAAAGAACTTGAATCTGAAGGATTGGCTCGTGATCTGATTAGAACGATTCAAAGATTGCGAAAAGAATCAGGACTCTCGTTTACTGATCAAATAGCATTAAAGATAGAAGGGGCTGATGAGATCCTAAAAGACCACGGAGATTTGATTGCGGAAGAGACGAGGAGTGAGCTTGGGGATAATGATGGAGTCGAGAATTCGGTTGAAGTTGGGAATTTGAAGATGGGAATAAGATTTAAGAAGATTTAAATTTGAACAACGTTTATCAGAGAAATAGAAGTACAAACATCAGATAGCTGTGCTGCAGAGTCCCCTCTCCCCGTGTTGCCCCTCTCCCCCTGGCCCCTCGAAGATGCCCCAGAAGGGTACTCTCCCGAGGGGAGAGGGGGAACCTAGGAATTGAAGAGAACAAACATTGATATTTCAATATTTGATACCAATTAGCATTTAAAATGGAACTAATATCGATGCTCTCATAGGGAAGAAATCTCTTATTTACTTTTCCTTATCTCCTCCCCCTCCTTATTTTAAGGTGAGGGGGTTCTCGAAGGGGGGAGAGGATGGGTGACCATTCGACAGACTCATGGTCACTCGTAGATAAAGCCCTTTTACTAGTTTTGTGGTCACTCTGAACACAGTCGAAGAGTGAGGGGGGCTCAATATTAGTATTATTTATTATGCAAGTTGGTATGAGAGAACAAGCTTTGATCTCTCCAAAAGCGAAGCTCCCCTCTCCCTTCGGGAGAGGGGCCGGGGGAGAGGGAGACCAAGGGAGAGCGACCGGCACGCCAATGCGCGGAGATCGTATAAGCAATCACCTTCCAAAACCCAAGCCTCTCCTTTATAATCCTAGCCATGTCAAACTCATCCAACTTCGGCTGGCCCATGAAGATCCTTGTTAAGTTCCTACTTAACGTAGCTACCGTCTGGGTTATGGCGACTTATTTGAGCCAATACTTCCAAATGACCGGAGGAATACCTGCATTCATTATAGTCGGTGCACTAATCACACTGATGAACATGTTTGTAAGACCGATTCTGGACATTCTTACTCTCCCACTCAAACTCTTTGCAACAATCCTTGCAGTTATCATTGTTAATGGAGTGTTCATACAGTTTGCTCATATGGTTGTTATAAACATGGATCCCGGTCTTGTAACCATGGAAATCTACGGAGGACTATGGGGCTGGGTTGTGGTTGCTGTTGTTTTTGGATTTGCGAACTGGTTGGTGAAAGAGATGCTGCACCGCTAGGCAATAGAATATTAGAGTATTGGAATACTGGATATGCTTTTATTAACGAGGCCCAATATTCCATTATTCCAATATTCCATCACAACGATCTCGCAATAAAATCATTCAAAGCCCAACTCATTCCTTTTATTGCAGCATTTGGTGGAATCTTGTGATGCGAGGACACGACTCCGAATTCAACTTTTCCTTCTTCCGATGCATCTTTCTGGAATCCAAAAACAATAAAACTTGGAACGCCTAATTCCTGTAGAAATCCTTCTACTTTTTTTTGAATGTCTTCTTGATCCATGGGGGGTTGGGGTAGAAAATCGCTGATATGATAGCAAAAATAAGATAGATGCGGGGAGTCGCTGGTCGCTAGTCGCTTGTCACTGGTCAAACTTCAATACTTCACCGACTAGTGACTAGTGACCCCTAACTGCACCAAAAAATTAGATCCCCTTTTTCCCTCCCCCTAGGGCTAAAACCAAACCCCTGATCAAATCATGATTTCACAATTGGCTTGCACTATATGTAAACGGGAAGGACAATCCCCTCCTTCCTTCTCCCAAATCTTATGAATAACATTGCAATCAACATCTCGAAAATAATTATCGGCTCTTTGATGCTCAGTAACACAGCCTTTGCTTACCCCATAGAACAGTTTCCGAATGCACTACCCTACACAAAAACAAAAGTACAACCAAACGAAGTTCAGGAACGCGATATTATAAGATTCGGAGATCGATTAAGAACTACTACTACTACTGATATCAATATATCACCCATCTCAACATCATCAATGTATGTAACTCGTTCCGAATTCCTTACAGCTGTTGTGGATGGAATGTATCCCGATGGAATTCCTGCAACGTGCTTTGAACAATTATCCCCCTCCAATTACTGGAGACTTTTCCGCGATGTTCCAAATGGAGCAACTTACGGACCACATCTTTGTGCAGGAATGATTGCCGGTATTGTTAAGGGATATGATGACATAACATTCCGTCCTCTTAAACCAATCAACTATGCGGAAGCTGCAAAGATACTTGCAAAGGCACACGGCATAGCAAATGATACTTCTGATGCAAACAGTGAATGGTTTACTCCATTTGTTGAAGCGATGAATGCAAGAGGTGCTATGCCAGCGAACGTTCAGCTGGATGACTTGGTTTCACCTGCAAATATGGCAACAATGGTAAGAGCATTGAATTGAATGCGACATGTGGTCACTGGTCACTAGTCACTAGTCGCTGGTCCAACGGCGTTGTCGACTAGTGACAAGTGACAAGTGACTAGCGACCCATAACTCATTATTTATCCAGCAACCATCACTGTTCCTTCTTTTGCAGACTCACTCACCTTCATCCCAATCACCTCTCCCTTCTTCGCCTTTTCCACACTCTTGTGTTCAACCTCCATGGAATCGATCACCTGAGAAAATTCCTGATCACCGCGTTGGAATGTTACGGCGTCTCCGACTTTGACGGCTTTGCTTAGTTCTACAATTGCAACACCAATCTTGTCGTAGAAATGAATAACCTTGCCTATTGGTTTAACCTTAGTCCTAGTAGCAGTAGCCATAGTAATAGGGGGAAATAGCAACTATTAACTTTACTCTTCTAGAGAAAAGAGGGCAAATAGAGGAAAATTGGGTTTTGTAAGCCATAAACTGGTCACAAAGCCCCTCCTGCGCTCATTTCGTTGAAACCGGCTGATCAGTAGACCTCTTTCAAATAACACTTATCACAGAACACTCGTTCAGGTCGGTCGGGAGAATACGTCGTTTCCATCTCTTTTCCGCACTTATCACATTGCCTCGCCCACAACTTCCTCGGATTTCTTAAAGCCATCCTCCTCTTATGTCTTTCATCAGGATGTAGATGAGGAATAGGTAGCTTCATTCTGCGATAGAACTCAAGCTCCTGCTTTACGATTCTGAATGGTCGTGAAGTTGCCTCACATTCTATAGCCCAATTTAGAACATCATCGGGAATACTTTCGATTGAATCGGGGAGCTGGTTAGCCTTTATGATCTTCTCTACCTTTGGAATTTCGTCTTTCTGATCCCTCCATTTCCAGCCTTTGGCTTCGACCTCTTCTTTGGTTAGTGGGAAGTATTCCTGAGCCACAGTTTCATTGTATGCAAATGGGCTAAGCTCCACGGGGAAAAACTCACCCCATTCTCCTGTTGATTGCATGTGTTCGATGATTTTAGGTACAAGTTCCTCGTATTCTTCCTTGGAGTATTGTTTGTTGAGGATGCAATGCTTCTTTTTGTGGAGTCCAACACAGCCAAAGCAGTCATCAATCTTAATACATGTACTGCAATACAAGCTATTATTTGCAATAAGGTTGTCAGAGAAGAGAACACAATTACAAAAAGCACTGCTTTCAACCTCATAGCACTCAACAAATTCATCGGGGTTTGAGCAATCATGCGATAACGTTGTTTTCTTTCCTTCCTGTACGTATTTTGAATCTTCTGAGTCATTCATGTAGTAGCCATCGATGATATTTTTTGAATTGAAGATGAAGTCGCCGGTGCAATCTTCGGAATTAAAGTTATGCACAGCTCTGTGTGGCACCCCCATCTTAAGGACTTCAAGTTCTCCAGTGAGGAAATCTATGCCCTTCTGAAATAACTCATCCCGCTTCTTTTTATATTCCTCTTTTGAATATTGTTTATTTCGAATGCAGTAATTTTTGTTACGCAATCCAACACATAGAAGACAATCAGAGCATGAAGCGCAGTCAAAACAAAACACAGAATTCCTGCACTGTTTCGAATTCTGCACATATATGCAATTGTTTAAAAGCTCGGAATCAATACAGAAATAGCACATCTCACACATATGCAAGTTCGAGCAATCAATACAGTGAATGCAACTAAATATTCGATAGCAATAGAGGCACTCCTCGGACTCAATAGATGAAGTAACTAAGTAGCAATTCTTAAGAAAACCACTATGCAAACAATAGTCACTATTTTCACAATTAAAAGCTATCTTGCTCCAGCGAGGAGCTTCTATTGATAGTTCCTTAAACTGCTCAAAAAATGGTCTTGAAAAATCAATGTCTCTTCCATGATCCAATGGATTCCAGTTGTCGCCATACCATGCTTCTTGTCCATAAACTCTATGTGGCTTATCAGAGGAATATACAGATATAACTTCATTCTTAGTTAAATCACACTTCCTCTTGTAGAGCTTCCTACAATTCCTAAATGCCCTTCTTCTTTGTAGCCTACAATTGTGACAGTGCGTTGGAGGTGGTATCTGATACTTCTTCCCTCCAAAAACAGGCGACACTTTGTCATAAAAAGCCATATCCTCGTCCGTAACCCCAAATCCTGTGCTACATTGCTTACATGTTTTTCTTGCAGTGAACGGAATTGAACTGTGCATGAGTTTAATGTATCACTTGGCTTTTGTTTGGTCGAGCGCGGGAAGACTCTTCATATATTTCTTAAACGATTCGGAACAAGATGCCTATACCGAAACATAGTCCCCGAACCTGATTTTAGATATTTTTCAAAAGTAAGAGCCTGTTCTTTCGTAGGAAACGAACAAGCAAATTTAAGCTCCCAAGGTTTGAATTTAGATGTGTGGGGAACCTCTCCGTGATTGTGCTTCGCAAGCCTCTTCTTCACATCTTGCGTTGGGCCGACATACTGGCGACCTTGGTTGTTTTTGAGGATGTAAACGTAATGCCACATAGGCAGAGCATTCTATCATAAGCCAACCTTCGCTGCTGGCCTGTCGACCGTAGCTTTAGCGAAGGCTGATTGGCTTGCCATCCG
>JAHISE010000120.1 GCA_018818235.1 Patescibacteria group bacterium | reverse complement strand
TCTGGATCAGTAGATAATTTACTGCAGAAAATATATATATGAAACACTAATAACGGTATTTGTAAGTCAAATCCTTAACCGACCTCACCCCCGCCCCCTCTCCACACCGCTCCGCCTGGCACGTCTCACATGTGAGACGTGCCCTGGCACGTCAGTCATGACTGACGTGCCCTGCCCACCGTGGAGAGGGGAGCTCTGCTATTGGAGAATTCATAGTTTGCTCTCTCAAAAAATAGAATAATCAAAGTTCGTTCTCTCCTTTTACAGAGCTCCCCTCTCCTCCTCAGAGGAGAGGGGCCGGGGGTGAGGTCGGATAGAAAGCTAAAAATTTATTCCAGTAAATTATCTCCTGATCCGATTTTCTATGTAAGGATATTTTTATACCAAATTATATTGATTTAGCTATAGTCTTTCGAAAATAGTCACTTGTTAATATGTCAATTGTTAACTGTCAATTGTCATCACTCATTCCTATACAACGTCGACCCAACTCTCTGTTCTGCAACATCAACCCATTCGAAAGTTGTAGAACCATCATCCCATTCAACAGTACCGGTACTTGATCGATTTCCCAGATTCCTCAAACTTGCTTGCAAAGTATTAACTCCCGGATTCATCTGAGATCTGGTTATTGTCATTCGCAATCCAAGTTCAACGGATGTCCCCTGATAAATGGTTGTATTTAAAGCACTATTTTCAAGATTGGAACAATTAACAACAATATTCCCCGTAGTAGCGGATGCCGTGCATCCCTTGGTAACATTAGGATTAAGATTATTAAATATTACAACTGATGTCGAATCTATCTGAACTCCGTCTGCAAGAACAGATATGGACAAGTCTCTGATATGTACCGGGAAACTGTCACTACTTACTTTCTCCGATACTCTGAATCTAAAGGAAGCAAATGCCATATTACCAACTGGTATGGAGCTGCCATCCGGATCACTGTGTGCATTTGTTACGGAAACGATGCTTGAAGCAACAATATCATGCGTAGGACCTGTAATTGTCACATTAGGTCCGGCTGTTGCCTTGCCAATAAATATTTCACCTCCTTCAGTTAAATTGCCATCATTTTGATTAAGTGACTTATTTGATTCAATTCCTCGAGCTTTAATCGCCGGCTGAGGAGAAATTCCCGAGGTAAGATAAAGTGAAAACGGATTACCACTGGCATCTGCCGGAGAATCCGGTCTTACAAATGCACGTACAAGAAATGATTTTTCCAAATCGCGTGGTACTATCAGATTTGGCTTTGCGCAAAACAATCCTGCTGAAGAAGTTGCACATGTAACAGTCCTTGCTATTGCAACGGCAGTCGGATTTCCCTCTTCAAAAATCTCAAGCTGATCGATATGTGAGTTTCCTCCAGCAATCACAATATCGGTAACTAGAACATTTTCGCCCTTTGCTCTCATTTTGATCCTTAGCAACTGCTCGCTCAACTCACCGGCACGTATCTGATGACTTCGTACAGGAATTGTATCCTGAGTAACAAAAAGATTGCCCTGATTATTAACCGTTATTGGATTTACAGAATTAAGAGTAAAAACAGCTATCCAACAAAGAGAATAAGCACAACCACCGGAATCCGTATCGATTCCTGCTAATTCACGACCATCATCTACTCCGACTGCAGTTATATATTGTATCTCGGAAGTATCAAATCCAATTGCAAGAGAAGATGAACTTGCATTTGAAGATATATCAGCTATCAATTCCAGCCTTCTGGGTTCCCCGTTAAAAATAGGAACATATAGACCGGTAAACGTTAGTTTTTCCCCCTGTGCGGATGCATTACCGACAAAAGTCTCTGTAATACCGTCTCCGTTCATATCCACCAATACACGAAAATTCTCTGCATCTGCCATAGTACCAATATCACTTCTGAAAGTTACACCTGTTAAAAACACATCTTGCCTTCCTGCAATTGCATCAAAAGCGAACATCATTACATTATTAGCTCCCGTTGTAATCGTTTGCGAGTCCGTTGGTCGCTGCTCAACTCTTAACGCCGCATGCCGAATGGGTTCAGTGACTATTACGCAGATACTGCTACAACCATCTCCATCCACTGTATTGCCGTCATCACATTGTTCAGCGCCTTCTTTTACTCCATTCCCGCACGACGGAATTCTGTTGCAAATTCCGAGTGAACATGTCCATCCATTTTCTGTAACACAAATCGAGGAACAACCATCTCCATCCTGAATATTGCCATCATCACAAATTTCTAACATATCCAAAACACCGTTACCACAATCGGATAGCGGACCCGTGTCATCATCATCATCATCTCCGAAATTAAAATCATCGTCATCATCATCCAGATCAGGCCAATCAAAATCATCATCGGCATCCGCCTGAGGCGGATCATCGTCAGGCAAATCATCATCAACCTGAGGAGGATTAACTATTATTACAGATTTCATTGGTTGTCCAAGCGAAACCAACAAAACTGCCATCTCGCTTCGTGTTAGCAAATGCCCCGGGCTATAAGGGAATTCATCAAATATCCTGCGCGATGCTCCGACATCAAAATACGAATCGTACCAGTTTGGGGGTCCATTCGGATAAGCAGGCTTGCGCATCTGCCATGCATCAATACTCATCTTTAGCGCTTCTGCCAGTATTACTTTCCTTGTTCCACGAAAAGTACCGTCGGGATAACCTTCTATAATCCCCTTTTCTTTTGCCGTACACGCATAAACCCAATACCACTGTTCTTCCCCTATAAAATCAGTAAAACATTGTTTGTTGGCAGTGGATAGTGCCTGATCTCCATAAACCGCTAACATCAAAATCTTAAGAAATTCTGCACGATTTAAATTTATATCAGGTCTAAAAATTCCATAGCCGTAGCCCTGCACGATTCCTCGCGAGTGTAAGAACTCAACCTGCGCCGCATGAGGATGTCCGAGAACATCAAGAAACGGACTTATCTGCGCAAACGCAATGGCTGGTACCAGAACGGCTATGAGGGTTAGCATCCGCCGCATGGAGTGTAGTATAGCATGGGTTTGCATTATGTCTGAACCTTGATTTACATGATTAAAGGATTACTTGATTCATTTGATATACAGAATTTGCATATCATGATAATCAAGTAATCAAGAAAATCATGGTTCAGACAATGGTGCCCCCTGCAGGACTCGAACCTGCAACCTTCGGTTCCGCCTATCCACCGTAGCATTTTATTCATTTATTAATGGTGCCCGTGGCAGGACTCGAACCTGCAACACCCAGTTCCGAAGACTGGTGCTCTATCCAATTGAGCTACACGGGCTCATGTGATTGCGAAGATGGAAAGACCGACGCTCTATCCGGTTAAGCCAAGGGGGCACTGCAACCATATTATCACATAATGCTCCTCTTAAGACCTAAGCAATTCCTTTATTTTCTCCCTAAGCTGAGAAGATAGTCTGCTCTGCAACGATAGATCTGCCGGTCTATCTTTACAATATTTACTTAAACATGTAGGAGATCCCCAAATACACTCATCAGCATCAACCAATCCGGCACCTTCGAATACTGCATCACCAACTTCCGCAAACAATTTTGAAATAGCATCACTATGCTCCATATTCCAGAATAAATGTGATAGATGATTTGGCCCCTTTTTAATTGTGACAAATTTTAATCTACCTGCTCGCAATTTTTGTTTGGTAGCTTCTTTGCCTTTCTTATCTCCGGTTTCCCAGCCATCGGATGGATAACTCAAATACATATGATTGTGATGTTAGAATCTTAAATCACTTCGCTCGCAATATCACATCCCACCTAGCTTTAATGCTTTCACTGTCTTTACATTCGTATTGTTTTTCAGTCGGTCCATGAACAATGTCAAAACCATTATTTTCAGCAAGAAATTCAATCTCTTCCTTAGTAAAATAATGTTGAACAACACCCTCTTTTTTTCCTGCAGTATCTTTCGCCGTATATCCAAAATCATCAATCTGAACTCTAGGCTGAGAAGTGTCATTAGTAGATCTAACTTTCAAAGCAACTTGTCCCCCGTCAATTATTACACGACGAATTTCTTTCATAGTTTTAACAATATCTTTCCATAGATTATGGTGAATAACCCCTATACTTATTACAGTTCCAAACTCATTATCATTAAATGGCAATTCGTGACTTGTACCACAATAAAGATCCGCATCTAAACCTAATTCATTAAGTTTCCTCTTTAATATTATTAGTGCTTCTGGTGAAATATCTAATCCAACTACCTCTAATCCTTTTTGAACAAGCGGAATAAGATGCCTTCCATCCCCACAGCCTAGATCTAATATTTTCTCTCTATTGGATTCACATAAATCCAGTATCCTTTGTTCGGGTTCTTTACCATCACCCCAATCATCTAGATGCATACCATTCCAGACCTCTCTCGTTAGCCTTAAATGACTATCTGTAGAATCAATCATACTTATACATTACTACATACTTTGGCATCTTCAATAACTCTGTGTTTTTGGCTTAGTATCGACAATTAACAATCGACAATCGACATTCGACTACCTGCTATATATTGTTCAAGGTTTGCTCACCGAATAGGGAACGGATATGTCGATTGTCGAAAGCGAAGCGTGTCGACTGTTGATTGTCGAAGAACACAAAAACACCCCCTCTTACGAACGGATGTTTTTGGAAGCACACGTGTACTACCGACCACGGCAAGCGTAATCGCAGTGGCTTATTTCCTCTTCTTTCTTTTTGCTGTCTTCCTCTTAGCCGGCTTGCGCGCAGCCTTTTTCTTTGTAGCCTTCTTTTTTGCTGGCTTTCGCTTTGCAGCCTTTTTCTTTGCTGGCTTTCGTTTTGCAGCCTTCTTTTTTGCTGGCTTGCGTTTTGCAGCTTTCTTCTTTGCTGGCATAACATGAAAGGGGTAAAAAAAATAAATGGGAAAGAGTTGGCACTAATTCTACTTTATTTTTTTAATTACAAAAAAAAATTATAAAGCGTAAAAATAAAAATGTGTTTTATTAGAAATTGCGTTTTTTAAACAAATTTATGATTTAAAATTTATTTTTTCTTTCAAACACCTTTTAACTTGTGCCCCAACTTAACTTTTTTTACAAATAAATATTTTTTTTGCATCTCATTCAACGAATTCAATTCAATTGGTATTTGCTCAATCACATGCAATCCGTATCCTTCCAAACCAACAATTTTCTTTGGATTATTCGTAAGTAAACGTAAATGACTAATGCCAAGCTCTTTAAGAATTTGCGCTCCAATTCCATATTCACGTAAATCCTCTTTGAATCCTAAACGTGTATTTGCTTCTACAGTATCCAGTCCCTCTTGTTGTTGTAATTCATATGCACGAATTTTATTTGTAAGACCAATACCCCTTCCCTCTTGCCGCATATATAGGATAACACCCGCCCCTTCACTGCTAATTTTTTCCATTGCAATTTTAAGTTGTTCACCACAATCACAATGTTTTGAATGGAAAGTATCACCTGTTAAACATTCTGAATGAACACGAACTAGCGCTGGTTGATTTTTGCTAATATGACCTTTTACAAGTGCAACATGTTCATCTTTTGTTAAAGTATCAGTAAACACATGCATCTGCCAAGCACCGGTATCGGTTTCTAAATTGGAAGTTGCTTCTTTGCGAACAAAAATTTCCGTTCGCTGTCTCCAAGCAATTAAATCTGCAATCGTAATCAAAGGTAAACAATGTTTTTTTGAAAATTCCTGAAGTGAATCAAGCCTCATCATTGTTCCATCATCATTCATGAGCTCACTTAAAACAGCACCATGACGAAGTCCGGAAAGAACACAAAGATCAATGGCAGCCTCGGTATGTCCTGCACGAACAAGAACTCCTCCATCATGCGCACGCAAAGGAAAAATATGTCCGGGACGTACAAAATCCTCCGGCCTTGCAACGGGATTGATCACTCTGCGCACTGTGATGGATCGATCATAAGCGGAAATGCCGGTAGTAATTCCATCTACCGCATCTATGCTCACAGTAAATGGAGTATTATGTTTGGAGGTATTCTCGTTAACCATGTTTGGAAGATTCAATTGATCTGCAATCGCATTGTTTAATGGAAGACAAACAACCCCTCCGGTATAACGAATTATAAAAGCCATTTTTTCTTCCGTTATGCTTTCCGCCGCAATTATCAAATCCCCCTCGTTCTCTCTATCCTCATCATCAACAACAATTATCATTCCGCCGGAGCGGAGGTGATCGAGGGCATGTGGAATGGGGGAGAAGGGCTGCATAGAGGTGTAATTATACATAATAATAAATAAAGAAATAGAATTTATAGAGGTTTTGAGGGTCAAATGAAACCAGTATTGATGCAATAAAATGATATATTATAGTCACTGGTCACTAGTCACTAATCAAACCATGCAAGTGTTGCTTGCGACCAGTGACCAGAGACCAGCGACTCCCAACACTCCTATTAATTATAACTACAATGATACAACTGACCCTCAAATCTTCATCAACTCACACCTACCTCAACTGTATCGTATACGTCTGCGTCGACGCCCTCGGCGCCTTTCTGCCAATGGAAATATAGTAAGTCCCTTCCGGATATGTGTAGCTCTGGTTACACTGCGGTCCGGAGAAACCGTAGAGGTCCACATCATCCATAGCATAAATAATGCACGTGATCTCTGCGGAATCGGATGCATCCAACCACAAATTCTTTTCGGAACTTAACGAGAACTTGTACCAATCCTGCAGATCATTTGCACCCAGCACGTCGGTTTTTGTAAGTCCGATTGTAAACGGCTTTGCCTGACTGAATCCGTCATTGCCGTCTCCGGTTGTTTCTTCCGAAACAATATCATAAGTTGTGTCATTTACTGTGGGTTGAATTTCGAGTTGATATTCTCCGGGATTAAGCGCAGCAAGAAGATAGCATTTTGTTCCTGTCTGGTACCCCAAATAATATTCAGTGGAAAATCCACTGTCCTTCATCTTATACAATCTGCAACTTAATTTACCTGATTGCCCCGATTGTAGTGATGTGACAATCGAAACCACTTTTGAAGTAACAAGTGAAAACTTATAAGCCTTAACTTTCTTTCCCGCAAATTTTCCACTGACATTAAATGGAAAATCAAGAACCTGAATTCCGGCATCCGGTTCTTCATCCTGAACATCATCATCCGCAGTTGCATCCGGTTGACCATCCAAATCCTCATCATTGCCCAATTGATCTTCCGGATCCTCCCGCTCTTCATGGGGCTGAATATGCAAAGAATTATAGATATACGCTGCAGCCTCACCTCTTAGCAAAGGCCAGTCAGGATAAAACCTTGCTCCTACTTGTCCTTGAATTGGCAAAATCCCCATCTCGAATGCCGAATACAGATATTTTGTATACCATGAAGCAGTGGATACATCCACAAACTTAATTATGTCTCTGTTTTCTTCGGTGATATCCAAAATGTTAATTCCAAAAACTTCTGCAATCATTTTTATTGCCTCAACACGATTTACAAGAGTGGCTGGTCTGAATGTCCCGTCAGAATATCCCTGTACAAAACGATTTGCAGCCGCGTCACACACAAACGATTCATACCAACTGCCCGCATCCACATCTGGAAAACAATTCTTGCTTGCAGCATCCGGAGTCTTGCCCTTTGCCTTATAAAGCATCTTAAGCATCTCAGCACGATTTACTCCGCGCTCGGGATCAAATGTACCATCAGGATTTCCATTAATCACCTGCGCAGCCACAAGTGCCTCTATCGGATCCTGATAAATATATCCGTCGGGAACATCAGGAAATATTTCGGCAAACGCAATCGGGCTACCCTGCAAAAGCAGAGCAACAGTAGTAAGAGTTGTAAATAAGTTACGCATATGTATGAAGGGGCAAGGGTTCTTCGTATTCTACATCCTTGCAAGTTAAAACCGCAAGTTGCAAAATTGGAATAATAGAGTATTGGAATATTGGAGCTTAAAAAGAACATGTAGAAAATCTGTAACACTTTAGACCAATATTCCAGTAATCCAGTATTCCATTACATCACTGCATTAATTACATTTAACGAGCTCAACACCGCCACCGCCGCCTCCCTCCCCTTAACCTCAACCCTTTCCCTCGCCTGATCCAACGAATCAACATGAAGAATCTCGAAAGCGAAAGGAATCCCTTTTTGTGTCTGAACATCCATCATACCTCTGGCAGCTTCTGCAACAATTGCCTGAGCATGCTGAGTTTCACCTTGAACAACTACTCCAAAACCTATCAGAGCATCCACCTTTTTTGCATCTGCAAGGGCTGAACCAATCAATGGAATTTCGAAAGCTCCCACAACCGGATATTCAGTTATATTTGATTCTTTAATTCCGGAATCAACCAAAGCATCCTTTGCGGAAGAAATCATTTTCCCAACCTCCTCTTTATAATAGGAAGAATGAACAATACCGATACGAAGATCCGAATCAGATATTTTCGTAAGCTCAATTTCTGACAATGCGTGCTTCATACTTCTTGAAGTAAAAGATTGGGATTACGAACTAATACATCTGTTTCAATGTTCACTTGATCCCCCTCCTTTAATAAACCTAACGTCGTGTTTTTCAAAGTAAGTGGAATCAGTGCTACTGTAACCAGATTATCTTTTATTGACGCAACAGTAAGTGAAACTCCATCAAGGGAGATGGAGCCTTTGTGGTGAATATTTTTTATTAGTGAATTTGGGATAGATATTGTTAAAGATGTATTTTTTGGTTGTTTTTCTTCTATTTCCCTCTCCCCCATCCCCTCTCCCTCAGCTCCTCTCCCTTGTAGCCCCTCTCCCTCAGTTCCTCTCCCTTGTAACCCCTCTCCCCTGGCCCCTCTCCCGAGGGGAGAGGGGAGCTCTGTTATTGCACGCTCAATCTGGGTTATTACCCATTTTAAATTATTAAATATTTCATCATTACTAAAACGAATAATGTGCACCTCACGATTTTCAAGTAATACCAATTCACGATCTCGATCATATATTTCCTGCTCTTTATTATCATGAATGCTCCCATCGATTTCAATCCCCAACTTTGCTTGATGACAATAAAAATCAAGAATGAACATTCCAATAGGATGTTGTCTTCTGAATTTAACACCATTTATTTGTTGACCTCTTAAAACTTTCCATAACACTTCTTCTGCTCCTGTTGAATCTTTTCTCATTTCACGAGCTCTCTTGAGAATAATATTGCCTGTTTTTTTCTTAGCAAAATGCTCCTTCCAATCTACTGCATTGCAAAGCCCCCCTCTCCCCGTGGGAGAGGGGGGTTGGGGGGAGAGGGAGACTTCGGGAGAGAGAGACTGGGGGGAGTGGGAGACTTCGGGAGAGAGAGACTGGAGGGAGAGGGAAGACAAGTTGGAGAGAGCAACAACCCCAACCCCCTCACAGTGCCCCTGCACAACATGCCCCTCAAACCGATCTCCATATTTCATTGCCCTTTCCAAATTAACTTTGTCTCCAATTTCAAGTGATCCAAACTTAGATTTATTCCATGTCTCCTCAACTACATCAAAAACCAGAGAAAGCCCCCCTCTCCCACGGGGAGAGGGGGGTTGGGGGGAGAGGGAACCCTCGGGAGAGGGGGGTTGGGGGAAAAGGGAAGACAAGGAAGAGGGGGGTAAGGGGGTGAGGTCGGCAACACTCAAACAAACCCCCGAAACACAAATACTTGTTCCAATTTTAATATCATCAAATTCCGCAGGACATTCAACAATAAGCTGATCCGCAGTGCGCTCTTTAACCTCTGCCATAGATTCTATTATTCCTGTGAACACCTGATAATAATACTATGAATTTATTTAGCATAATACGAATTTAGTGAAAATTTACACATCCAATAATTAGAGTTGACTCCAAATTAACAAGGTGTAACATAGTCCACCTTGATACTTTCTTATACACAATATAATAGGCTATCTGATATCTGCCTTACCGCTGGCGAAGTATGCGCAATAGGATTATTTATACCATTTTTCTACAGAGAAGCATCATTCTTAATGGCCATATTCGGCTTGCTTTCTACAATTTGTTTATGGATACTTAGTTTTGCCTTTACCCGTTAATAATCATGAAATTCGACATTATTTACGCATCTTTCTACATCATTATGGGATTGTTCGCAGTCGCAATGTCCATAGTGTATTACGCAGACAGAAAATATAGGCATCAGAATAAGAAATAGAACAACCAAATATTATTCAGGAGCATCATGTGTTAATGAATACTCAGTTATCTCCTCCACTGTAGGAATATATATCTGTCCATCGTTTCTATAACGATCATCATGACGCATAACAATAATCTGACCTCCTGAGAAATAGATACCCACTTCTTTTCCAAGTCTAGCTTTAATCAAATCCCTGTAGATGCAATAGTGAGTATCTTCTGTATCTTTCCAATTTGACCTGAATTCGCAAATGTCACCAACACAATCCACACAACCACCAATTGCTTCCCTGATTAATTCTATAGTGCGCTCCGTATGAGGAACATCCAACCTGCTTGACCAATATCCTGTCGGACTGTTCTGATCAAGCAACATTCCAACATCAGGATTCAAATACATATCTTTAATCCGCTCATTAGACATTCCTGATTCTTGAGTCAACAGATAACGAGTACCCATACTTACACCGGCAAATCCCATATCAAGCGCTGCCTTAATTTGATCTCTGTATGCAATCCCTCCGGCAAGAATAACCGGACTTGTCTCATCAAATTTTCTGATTCCTGCAAGTATTACTTCCGGATCAAAATCATCAGGATTTGGATCTTTAGTTTTTTTCGCGCCCAAATGCCCCCCGGCTGTATTGCCACGCTTATCTATTGGCAATTCGAGGTAGTAACCGTCCGGTGGCCTTAATGAATCAGGACTATTACCACTGTTTGCATATTTTTTGTGATAGATCTTTGCAGCCAAAACAGAAGATACTATTGGCATATAACGTAATGTTCTTTTTGGCTCTTCTTTTTGTAGTTCAGCATTTGCCTCCGCCATATCTGCAGGTAACTCTGAATCCATCCCCGCACCAACACTCAATATGTCAAATGCACCGTTTCTAACAACTTCACCTCGTGATTGCTTATATGATGGAAGCAATTCCATAAAATTTGAATTTTTTACTGCAAACTCATATCTTTCACGAAGGTAATTGCTTGCTCTTTCAATTGCTTCTGCATTTCTTTCTCTCAAATTTCCAACGGTTTGAAATTCTTGAGCTTCCTGTCCTAATCTCCACCCAGGTATGGCTGCCGAATACGTACCAATATGCCCCGCTTCTGACATCGCCCCACAAAAATTTTCTTCCGTAAACCCTGCACCCATACCTCCACTCATAAGTACTTTCACTTCTCCATTAAATAATGCCTGGAGATATTCCTGCTTCTGCGCTTCACTGTGGAACTCGGGTACACTGAGTTGTTCTCTTAAAGAAGGCATACGAATGAATAATAGGGCAAAGGAGGGAAATGGTAGAGGATAAAATTGAGAATTCAAATGTAAAATACCTAACAAAACCTCCCCCAGACCCTAGACAGCAGACGATTTTTTTGGTAAGCTTAGGCTCTGGGAGCCTGCGCCGTGCGTCGGGCTTCTTTTTGTTTACTAGTTTATAGTTTATGGTTTTTCGTTATACAAGCAATAAATCAATTTATATAGCTACTTCCACAACCAGAAACGAAAAACTAGAAACCATAAACTTACCAACCCCTATATGGACGAAATAAAGGTCAAAGGCGCAAAAATGCATAACCTAAAAAATATTGATGTCAACATTCCTCGCAACAAGTTGACTGTCATTACAGGCCTCTCGGGATCGGGAAAATCATCCCTTGCTTTTGATACGATATTCGCAGAAGGACAAAGAAGATATGTCGAAAGCCTAAGTTCTTACGCCAGACAATTTATAGCACAAATGGAAAAACCCGAAGTGGAGAGCATAGAAGGACTTAGCCCGGCAATTTCGATTGATCAAAAGACAGCACCCAGAAATCCACGGTCCACCGTAGGAACTGTTACGGAAATTTATGATTACATGAGATTACTTTGGGCAAAAGCAGGAAAGGTACATTGCACTGATTGTGGTAAACAGCTTTCCAAACAGTCGACAAGTCAGATAGTGGATACGATCGCTTCCATGAATGAGGGA
>JAHISE010000119.1 GCA_018818235.1 Patescibacteria group bacterium | reverse complement strand
GTCCAAACCTAAGGACTCCAAAATCTCCATTGCCTTCTTTTTCGTGTTATCATTTGTGCGGACATGTAAATGTGCCATAGTTTGAATTGGAAAATAACATATCAATTATATACCCAATGTGATTACAATGTCAACACAACAAGAGGAAATAACCTATCGCTCACCAACTTTCTACGATGATCTGGCGGCAGAGTCCGATCCCCATGTCCACATGGTCATGATCGCGACAAAGCCGGATATCATTAAACAGGTACCCTTATTCAAAGAGCTTAAAAAGAGAGGTCATATTGTCGTTTTGGCCCATACAGGTCAGCATTATGATGAGAATTTGAGTGGAGGAATGCTTAAAGAATTCGGAGTGGAGCCGGACTTTAATTTGAATGTGAGGGGTGGAATGCATGAAATCGTGAGTCAGATTATCGGAAGGCTTGGATATGTCATCGGTGAGCTCAAAGAAAGAGGAAAGATAGTAATTCCTTATGTTCATGGAGATACGACTACGGCGATGGCCAGCGCAAATGCGGGATATTGCCATGCTTTTGGAGCGGTGCATGTGGAGGCGGGGATTAGGACGTTGACGCCGGAGTATGGAAATCCCAAATCCCAAATCCCAAATCCCAAGCAAAACTCAAATTCCAAAATTCAAATCTCAAACTTCGATGTAGCGAGTTGGAGGAAGTTTTTGATGGATAAGAATAATTGGGGAAGAGGATCGCAGGAACCATATCCTGAGCAGTTTAATACCAGATGCGCTGAAGCTGCGACTGGGATTCATTTGGCTCCGGTTGAACTTGATCGTGAGTTTATGCAAAGTGAAGGTTATTGTGATGATCGTATTTTTGTTGTTGGTAACTCGGTTGTTGATGCGACGTTGGAAGCTGTTGATAATGCTGCAAATTCGAAAATTTTTGAACAGTATCCACAACTGGCTGATGGTAACTTCGTTAGGTTCTGCATTCACCGCCGTGAGAATTGTATTTCCGAAAAAAGGTTTATGGCGATTTATAATGCTATGAAATCTATGATTGAAGAAGGGCGAACGGTGCTTCTAATTAATATGCACCAGACAAAGGCTGCGTTCGAAAGGTTCGGGTTAAAGGAAGAAGTGGAGAAACTAAATCAAGATCACGAAAACTTTATATTCTCCGACGTTTGGCCACTGTACACGGATGTAATTGCAGCAATGCAAAAGGCTTCGGTTTGTGCAACGGACTCCGGTTCCATGCAGGAAGAAATGAATGTGCTTGGTACTCCTTGTGTCACACTCAGATTTGGATCAGATCGTGGAGAGTCTGCAATTAATGGTGGTAATTTGATAGCTCCTCCTATCGATAGTGAGCTAATTAAAAAGATGATCGAATATGCTTGGGATAATCAGGAAATGAAGGATGCGGGGAAGATATATGGTGAGGGGGTTTCTGCTAAGTGTGTGGATGCGGTTGAGGCTGTTCTTGGTGAAGGGGAAGTTTTTAGGAGTGAGGGGAAGAGGTTGAGTTTATAAGTGGAAAATGGAAAGTGGAAAGTGTAAAATGGGTGTATGATTTGGTGGTAAACAAGCTTTGTGTCGCTTTATCCTCGGCAATCGCGACTGCCAGGGTTTAGAATTTTCCATTTTACACTTTCCACTTTCCATTTCTTAGATGCTCCAACGCCTCCGAGAACCACAGGAGCTCTTTTATTTTGGAATCAAAAACCCGGTGCCTCTCGCAGCCAGGCTTAATTTGCGCCGTCCTGGGACACTCAGGCGAGAGACACCGGTATAGGAAGCGACGCTTCCCACACTAGAGGTTGCAAACGGGACTCCAGAGCCCCAACGGCGTTAATTGCTTTTTCCTCTAACTACTAGTGGAAGCGCCGGACTTGCAACTTTAAACTATGATTTTATAAATGCAAGAAAATTTTTGTGAAAATTTATAGTGGTAGATCGTGTACAATTAATCCGATGATGCAAAACTCCCGTGAACGCTTGACTCTCCTATTGCTCGGACTCCTCCCGTTCCATGCTCTTTTGGTTACGGTTGGTACAAAACTAATATCAGGTTCAGGACATGCTCCGCTCACAGCTCTCGCATTGTGGAAGGAGGTTTTGCTCGGGATTATCCTTTTGATCGCATTCATCGAGTGGCTGCGTACTCCATCCAAGCCCGGTAGGAGCAGATGGGCTTTTGATGATATTGATTTGCTGATTGTTGGGCTGATCATCTACTCGCTTGTAGTTACGGGGTTAACTCACGCAGACTGGAAGTTGTACGCATTCGGATTTAAATATGATTTTATTCCGCTGATAGCCTTCTTCGCTCTCAGGCGAGTTACTTGGTCGCAGGCTTTCTTCAGAAAGGCGATGGGAGTATTGATTATGGTTGGAGCAGTCATCGCCGCATATGCAGTGGACACACTTTATCTTCCCGAAAGATTCTTTTATTGGCTTGGGTACAGTGATCTTCACTCACTTTATGTTCCCGATCAACCTTTGGCTGCATTCCAATACCTGGAAGGAGGAGGATGGAGGAGGGTGCAGTCGGTTATGAGTGGGCCGAACCAACTTGGTTTATGGTTGTTGGTGCCGCTTAGCATTGGTTTTTATAGAGCTCTTGAGAGAAAGTTTACTAGTTACTGGTTACTAGTTTCTAGTTTGTTAGGCCTTGGAATTTTACTTACATTTTCCAGAAGTGCGTGGATTGGTGCAGCAGCTATTTTGGTGATTGCGGTTGTGATGACTCAGTCGAAAGAGCTTGTCAGGAGCTATGTGTTGAATATGTTCGTTGCGGGAGTTGTTG
>JAHISE010000002.1 GCA_018818235.1 Patescibacteria group bacterium | reverse complement strand
TCTTTCGGACAGATATGCAACATTCTTTTCCAAAATACAGTTAGCCAGAGGATGGAAGAGGATCATTTTTCTTCCGCTAGCTATTTTAATGGGAGGGTTTAGAGCTTGGCCGGGATTCAGTAAATATTTTTCTTCTCCTATCTCTTTAACCGGTGATTTGGGAGCAGTATCATACAGTTCGGACGATGAGGAAATTGAGAATGCGAGTGCGCGCACCCATGATCGCGAGACATCTATCACAGCCGCAGCAGACAAAGTAAACAGGCTTCTGTTTTTGTGCAATGTTCGTGTAAGTGTTATTGCTCCCAAAGAATCTGAATATGAAGCACAAATAAAACTGGATGAGATGACAGGGAGCTTCCGACAGTTTTCACTTCCTGATTGCAACGCGTTCGAAACAGGTAAAACTAAAAAATCCGAGGAGCTTGAGTTCGGATTTAAAATTTCGCCATACATTCTTTCCGTTGAAGAAATTGCGACACTCTGGCATATGCCTTCGTATCTTGTTCAGACTCCAAACATCGATTGGGTAATCAGTAAAAAACTGGAGCCGCCAATCAATCTTCCTTTGGTTTCCGATGAAGGAACAACTGTTCTGGGGGAAGCGGTATTCAGAGGTCAGCGTACCAAATTTGGAATTCGTACCGATGATCGACGTCGTCACATATACTGCATTGGAAAAACCGGTATGGGTAAATCAACTATTTTGGAAAATATGATATTCAGTGATATTCATGATGGCAGGGGAGTCGGAGTGATAGATCCTCATGGAGATCTGATTGAAGATATCATTAATTTTATTCCAAAGAGCAGATCAAATGATGTGATTATCTTTGACCCTTCTGATAAGGATTATCCACTCTCGTTTAACATGCTTGAGTGCAAAGATCCCGATCAGCGTGCCATTATATGTTCGGGAATTATGGGAGTGTTTGTAAAACTTTGGCCTGATGTTTGGAGTGAGAGGATGAAACATATTCTTAGGAATACTCTCTTGGCTCTGATCGAGTACCAAGGATCATCCATGCTTGGGATTATGAGATTGTTTGCAGATGACGAATATCGTGCAAAGGTTGTCGCAAAAGTTACAGATCCTCTGGTTAAAAGTTTCTGGGAAGACGAGTATGCAGTATGGTCAGAAAAGTACCGAACAGAGGCGATTTCAGCTATTCAGAACAAGGTGGGTCAATTACTTACAACTCCCGTGATGAGGAACATTGTCGGTCAGGTAAAAAGCACACTGGATATTCGGCATGCGATGGATAGCGGGAAAATTGTTTTGGTTAACTTGAGCAAAGGAAAGCTTGGCGAAGATGTTTCTGCATTCCTCGGGTCCATGCTTGTAACCAAGTTCCAGATTGATGCTATGGGGAGGGCGGACATTCCGGAGGCTCAAAGAAAAGATTTTTTCCTATATGTTGATGAGTTCCAAAACTTTGCGACTGAATCATTCGCTACTATTCTCTCGGAAGCCCGTAAATACCGCCTTTCTCTTACAATGGCGAATCAGTATGTGGCTCAACTCTTGATTGATGACAAAAACACAGCACTCAAAGACGCTGTATTTGGTAATGTTGGAACACTAATCAGCTTTCAAGTTGGCAGTGATGATGCTGAGGACATAAGTCTTCAATTCGAAGAAGCGGTAACTCCAAAAGATATTCTTAGCCTTCCAAAGTATCATGCATATGTAAGGTTGATGATTGACGGGGTTAACACAAAACCATTCTCGGTTTCCACGCTTCCTCCTCCGGACTTTAAACAGGACAAGGGTCGATCCGAAATTCTTCGTAACCTATCGCGTGAGCGTTATGCAAAAGATCGCAAAGGAGTGGAAGAAAAGATTTTCAAATGGGCTGCGGAATCTTCCGAGGCTAAAAAAGGTGCCAAGCAAGCAGGTAAAACGAAAGAAAAAGAAGAAGAAGAGCTCAAAAAAGCACGCAAAAAAGGAATGAAACTTGATGAATATCGTGCATGGCGAGACCGTGAGATGTGGATAAATGATTTTAATATGATTCGCAAAAAAGAATTTATGGGTGAGCAGCTTTCTGATGAAGACAAGAAATCATACAAAGAGTTGGGAGAAAAGCTAGAGAAGAGCGGGGGAGTGCCGGAGCCGAGTAAGACTATGATTCAGTTGAAGGAGAAGAGGGAGGGGAAGAAGTAGC
>JAHISE010000118.1 GCA_018818235.1 Patescibacteria group bacterium | reverse complement strand
TCCCAAAGAATCTGAATATGAAGCACAAATAAAACTGGATGAGATGACAGGGAGCTTCCGACAGTTTTCACTTCCTGATTGCAACGCGTTCGAAACAGGTAAAACTAAAAAATCCGAGGAACTTCAGTTCGGATTTAAAATTTCGCCATACATTCTATCCGTTGAAGAAATTGCGACACTCTGGCATATGCCTTCGTATCTTGTTCAGACTCCAAACATCGATTGGGTAATCAGCAAAAAACTGGAGCCGCCCATCAATCTTCCATTGGTTGGTGAAGAAGGAACAACAGTTCTTGGAGAAGCGGTATTCAGAGGTCAGCGTACCAAGTTTGGTATTCGTACCGATGATCGACGTCGTCACATTTACTGCATTGGAAAAACCGGTATGGGTAAATCAACGATTCTGGAAAATATGATATTCAGTGATATTCATGACGGCAGGGGAGTTGGAGTTATTGATCCTCATGGAGATCTGATTGAAGACATCATCAATTTTATTCCAAAGAGCAGATCAAATGATGTGATTATCTTTGATCCTTCCGATAAGGATTATCCACTCTCATTCAATATGCTCGAGTGCAAGGATCCCGATCAGCGTGCAATCATATGTTCGGGAATTATGGGAGTGTTTGTAAAACTTTGGCCGGATGTTTGGAGTGAGAGGATGAAACATATTCTAAGGAATACTCTCTTGGCTCTGATCGAGTACCAAGGATCATCTATGCTTGGAATCATGCGTCTGTTTGCGGATGATGAATATCGCGCAAAGGTTGTTGCAAAAGTAACTGATCCTCTGGTAAAAAGTTTCTGGGAAGATGAGTATGCAGTATGGTCAGAAAAGTACCGAACAGAGGCAATTTCAGCTATTCAGAACAAGGTGGGGCAATTACTTACAACTCCAGTGATGAGGAACATTGTCGGTCAGGTAAAAAGTACACTGGATATTCGGCATGCGATGGATAGCGGGAAAATTGTTTTGGTTAACTTGAGTAAGGGAAAACTTGGAGAAGATGTATCTGCATTTTTGGGATCCATGCTTGTAACCAAGTTCCAGATTGACGCTATGGGGAGGGCGGATATTCCAGAAAAGGATAGAAAAGACTTCTTCCTTTATGTTGATGAGTTCCAGAACTTTGCAACCGAGTCATTTGCTACTATTCTTTCGGAAGCCCGTAAATATCGTCTTTCTTTGACAATGGCGAATCAGTATGTGGCTCAACTATTGATTGATGACAAGAACACAGCGCTCAAAGACGCAGTATTCGGTAACGTTGGAACACTAATCAGCTTCCAGGTTGGCAGTGATGATGCTGAGGACATAAGCCTGCAATTCGAAGAAGCGGTAACTCCAAAAGACATTCTTAGCCTTCCAAAGTATCACGCATATGTAAGGTTGATGATTGACGGGGTTAACACAAAACCATTTTCGGTTTCCACTCTTCCTCCACCTGATTTTAAGCAGGACGAGGGTCGATCCGAAATTTTGCGCAACCTCTCGCGTGAGCGTTATGCAAAAAATCGCAAAGGAGTGGAAGAAAAGATATTCAAATGGGCTGCGGAATCTTCCGAGGCCAAAAAAGGTGCCAAGCAAGCAGGCAAAGCGAAAGAAAAAGAAGAAGAGGAGCTAAAAAGAGCGCGGAAGAAGGGAATGAAGCTGGATGAATACAGAGCTTGGAGAGACCGTGAGATGTGGGTGAATGATTTTAATATGATTCGTAAAAAAGAATTTATGGGTGAGCAGCTTTCCGAAGAAGAAAAGAAATCATACAAAGAGTTGGGAGAAAAGCTAGAGAAGAGTGGGGGAGTTCCGGAGCCGTCGAAGACTATGATTCAGCTGAAGGAGAAGAGGGAGGGGAAGAAGTAGCGACCTCACCCACCGGCCCCCTCTCCTCCCACGTAAATGAACTACTAAGTTGAATATTGTTTTTATATATTCAAACTCAGAGGAGAGGGGGGAGCCTAAGTTACAGTAGGTTTTTAAATTGAATTCATAATTCTATAGCAATCATATTTATTTCAATAGCATGGGCTCCCCCCTCTCCTGTAAATGACCAGAATGTAATAATATCATCAAAATTACTCGAAGTCTTTGATAGGGCAGGAGAGGGGGTCAGGGGGTGAGGTCAACTCATACATCAAAAAAGACCAGATAAACCTCTGGCCTTTTTTGTGTTTGTGTCTTGGCTTCCTCGACTATCAGAAGCATTTATTACTGCTGAGTCGTTTGGGATGGGAAGCGGACTGAGGGGAGGAGCCCTCGCATCTCTGCCTTGCTCAGGTTTCTTGTTTCTCCTCGCAACCGAACGAGGTCCCCGGACCAGGAACTCAAAACATCGCCGAAGCGAAGGAGACCATGGGGAGTAAGGGATGCATGTCGTGGAGCGACCTCTCTTCCACGAAACGTCATCACAGAGCAGAGAGGATGGGAGCCGGGTCCCTACAGTCGACTATCGACATTCGACAATCGACTATCCCCTTAAATCTAAGTCCAGATCCTCAGCGTGTACCAGAATAATAAGGTAAGCTTGACTGAGCGGAACGATTATCAGGGTAAAGGATTAATTGCTCGGGCCTCCGAGTCCCTCGAGAGGATTCCGGAAGCTGATGAGTGATTATTTTGTTAGGGGATGGCTCCCCTCCTATCTGCTCGGGTTAATTCAGATCTAGTACCGGGATGCAATTGGCAATTTGCTTTTTGGCAATTGGCTAGTTGTACTCGCTAATAAGGAACCGGTAGCCAATTGCTAATTGCTAATTAGCTAATTGCTTGTAAAGGACTGAATCAACCTAATCGATGGTGTAAAGGATCTATTTTCTTCCATTTTCCTTGAGTGTGCCCCGGAACCCTGTGTCCCGGGGCGGGGGTCCGTCCACTTGGACGGAAGGAGAGCGTGTATGTGTTTGTCTTTCTTTCTGAGTCTGATCTGCTCTAGGCAAATCAGGGTATTGTACTCAGCCTAAAATATAGTGCAAGTTTTAGGCATAGACTGAGGATAAAAACTGTGTCTTGAGTATATTTTGTGTACAAGAATTTACAGAGGGTTTTGTGGCTTAGGGATGCTTAGAAAAGGGAACCAAGGGAGCCAAGGGAACCGAGGGGGGTGAGGAGATTGATTAAATGCAAAAACAGGGTTAATTGGAATATTGGAATACTGGGTTTATCGATATTGGCGAGACCCAATATTCCAGTATTCCAATATTCCTATCTACGTCT
>JAHISE010000117.1 GCA_018818235.1 Patescibacteria group bacterium | reverse complement strand
CCAACATTGCGACGCCAACACAGCTATCGCAGTATTCCCGGACATCGCAGCTTAGGCATTCAGCCATTTCTGCCATCCGGAATTTACTCATTGTCCTTTTACGAGATTCAACGGACAAAAGTGTGTCGACATCGCCATGTCTTACATTTCCGATCTCGACGGGAAGGTCCAAACAAGGATACAGATTTCCCATCGGATCAAGAGCGATCTGTGTAATGCCTGCGGTGCAAGGATGCAGACAGGCAGAACAGTCGCGGTACGCCTCCAGTTTGGAATAATTGTTTGTTCTCCGAAGGAACGGAAGCAATTTTTCTTGGAGTTCCTGAGCAGAAAGACGAAGTTTAATTCCGTCGTCTGCGCCGGATCGTCGTGGCGTTATATACGGCGAGTAAAAAATGGCGATGTCAGCAATCTGCTTGAGTTTCTGATGAATTGCATCGAGTTGATCAATGTTGTGTCTTCCAACAGTCACAGAGAGCGTAAGTGGTATGCCGATTTCAACAAGTTGTCTGATGTTCTCTGCAACTCTTTCGAAAGGGTACGATCGTTGTGTAACATCTGAGTGTCCATCGACGATGTCGTAGATCGAAATCTGCATATCGTAGATCGGCAGTTTCGCAAGTGCTTCGATTTTTTTGGCACTCAGAAGTGTTCCGTTGGATTTAACATCAAGCATGAAGTTCAAATCCGCGAACAAGTTCAGAATCTCAATCGCATCCGGTCGTAAGAAAAGTTCACCTCCTGTTAGCGATGTGAAGATTACGCCGGCCTTACTTAGAGCCAGCCCCGCCTGATGCAGTTCTTCGAGTGACAGACCATAGTTCTTGTAGCTTGCGAGATAACAGAACTGGCATCGGCAGTTGCACAGATGTGTTAATTCGATATCTGCGCTTGTGAGTTGCCAATTGTTTCTCGCGTAGGTCTTTAGCATTGCAATTGGTGTTTTTTCTCCTTCGCCATTTGCTTCGGTGCCATCTCGGATACTATCGGTAGCCGTTTGGCCTTCAAGAAAGAGAGCAACTTCGGTTCTTAGCTGTTCAAAATCTTCCGAAATATCACCCCAACATTCCGGATCATAATCCGGAAAATCTTTCATTGTTGGTACGTAACTTGGTTCAGTCAAGAATCGTTGAGCTAATCTGTTGGAGCCGCCTTCAAAGAACAACGAGTCCTCGGAATTCGTCCTCATTGCGAAAAATGCATCCGAAAATGTTCTTGAGACAATCGTATTCATGGGTCTTTCTCCGGTGTTTTGAAAGGACAGACGAAACACCGCGGCGCTATATGCGCACACGGATTAGTGATGGTAGTGATTGCTATTTAGTATGTCAAAGAAACATAGCATATTATTGAGATTTGGTTGATATGGCTCGATTCTGTTGTTTTTATAACATTTATTATGATCGTTTTATTCTCTTTTTTCCTGTTTCCAGCTACCTCCTCCTTAACCCTCTCCGCATCAGGATTCAATTCCTTTACTTTTCTCCGATCTTCCATACTTCTCTTTCACGAAATGCAGGAATTGTTTGTCTGTGAGCTGCATTGATAAGTGAATTTAATGATTTCTTATGCTTCTTTGCGTAATCGGCAAGTGATACTATTGTCTCTCCACGGAGATATGCTGTTCTTTTATGAAGTGATTCACACAGAGCATGTGTGATGATTTTTTCCATAGTCTTTGTATTTTTTGAATCACGATATTCATTAAACGACTTGTAGTAATCTTTCTTCTCCTTATCGCGAATGATTATATTAGGAAAACCAAATCGCATCAGTTGATAATTGATAACAACTCGCCCGATTCGACCATTGCCATCGCAGAATGGATGAATTGTTTCAAAATCAAGATGATACTTTGCAATTTTATCAGCAAAATAATTATCAAGGTCGTTTGTAAAATCAATTAGTATAGTATTGATCATTTGTTCAACATGCTCAGGTGCAGGTGCCACATATGCTCCGACTCGTACGTATTCATTTTTTTTGCGAAAGCGACCTGCAATAACGTCGTCAATATTTGTAATAAGCATCTTGTGCAGGAACAAGATCATGTCTTTGGTGAGGTCTGTTTCTTCTGTTTTGTTTTTTATGTATTCCATAACACCAGCCAGATTTTTTGCCTCAAAAACTTCTCTGACAGAGAGGTCTTTGGGAACCTCCAGATCGAGCAGGATTCGTTCCGTTTCTTTTAGAGTTAGGGTCGAGTTCTCTATGGCATTTGAATTAAAAACGCTTTCCGAAAGCTCTGCCTCGTCAATAATATTGAGCAATGATTCTTTTCCTTTGCTAAGTCGGTCATATTCCGCCTTGAGCTTCCTTATTTTATCCTTTGTTGGATTGTTGGTAGCCATGACTAAAGTGTATCAAATTCACGGTTTTTTGTCAATAATCCGTTAATGAGGTCGAAAAAAGGGGGTTATTAACGGTTTTTTGGGTAATATGCGTAATTATCTTTGTATCCTCTTCTTCCTCCTTTTGGCTACCTTCTTCTTTAGTCTCTCTGCATTGGGATTAAGTTTCTT
>JAHISE010000014.1 GCA_018818235.1 Patescibacteria group bacterium | reverse complement strand
GAAGCTGGAGGCAAAGCTTGATCGCAGGCTTGATGAGAGGACAGGGCTTTATTTATTGGATCTGTAAGCCAACATTAGTGTATTGGTACTAACTGTGGCTTTTTGAATGTAAAGTATACTATAGGAAGCATTCGCGCGAATACTTCTTATACTAAAACACTGGATGACTGACGCCCACATTCCAAACAAAGCTGAATGTCGAATGTTGATTGTCGAAAGTCCGCTCCCGAAAGGAGCGCGGACGTGTTGATTGTTGATTGCCTACTTCAATTCATACATCAACACCACATTCACCATCACCTCCTGCTCACCTGCCGGTACAGGTGGCGCCATATCTCCACCACCTCCCATTCCAGCCTCCATAACGGCCATATTCATTCTTGCCATTGGAGGTGCGTAACCACCACCCTCCGAGAATCCCTTGAGCTTTCCAAGGCTCGCACCAAGTTCATTTGCAAGCTTAACTGCCTTCTCCTGTGCATTTGCTATGGCTTTGACCCGCGCCTGTGCTTTTAGAACTTCCGGATCATCAATTGTAAAGCTAACACTCCCCGCCTGATTGGCTCCTGCGGCAGCTGCTGCAGAAAGAACTTTGCTTATTGCGTCAAGTTCACGAATTTTTACACGCAGATTTTGGCTTGCTTCGAATCCACGATCAATACGCTCACCTTCTTTCCAATCGTAAGCTGGATTTAGGTTTAGATACTGCGTTGCTATATCTTTTTCTTCTATCCCCTGCGCCTTGAGTGCATCTATAACCTTTGTCATTTTTATGCCAAGCATTTCCATCGCAGCTTCTGCAGTTTTCTGCCTACCGGTATCTACACCAAAGTTCATTTGTGCAATATCCGGAATTGCATTCACCTTGCCTTCGCCATTAACGGAGATAGTGAATTGATCAATACTTCTCGTCTCAACTTTCTTTCCGTAAATAAATGCTCCGCCTAGTATTAGTGAAACGACGAGCGGGATACAGAGTGAGCGGCATTTGCCAGTGTGGGGGTAGTCCATGGAGTTGGGGGGAATTAGACATGAAGTATAAATGGAAAGTGGAAAATGGAAAGTGGAAAATGCTAAAGTGACTCCAAACTGGAATTCTCAAATGATATCCCCATTTTTCATTTTTGGTTTCAATTTTTCATTTCACCGTATCCTACCTTTTCCAACTCCCCCGCCAACTCTGCATTACCTGACCTTGTAATCCTCCCATCCTCCATAACATGCACGAAGTCCGGTTTTATGTAATCGAGGATGCGGGCGTAGTGGGTGACGATGAGAGTCGCTGGTCGCTGGTCGCTGGTCGCTGGTCGACTAGTGACCAGTGACTCGTGACCAGCGACCCTCAACTCATTAATCCCTTCAGCAACCACCTTAAGAGCATCAATATCCAACCCCGAATCCGTCTCATCGAGCAAAGCAAGCTCCGGCTCGAGTGTTAGCATTTGAAGCACTTCAGCTTTCTTCTTTTCTCCTCCGGAAAATCCCTCATTAACCGACCTTTCCGCAAAAAAATGATCCAGTTTTAGCAAATCCATCTTTTGCTGAAGAAGTGCTTGGAATGTAATAGGTGAGATTTTTCTCTTATCGGGAAATCTGGCAGCCATCTGTGCCGAGTATGCTGAAAATAGAAAGCTTCTTAGGCTCACCCCTTCGATTGTTCTTGGATATTGGAAGGCGAGGAATAGTCCTGCTTGAGCCCGTTCGTGAGGATCCAATGCCAGAAGATCCCTACCCTTAAACAAAATCTCACCATCAGTAATTGTGTATTTGGGATTCCCCATCAATGCATTCACAAGTGTGGATTTGCCTGAACCATTTGGCCCCATAATGGCATGAACTTCGCCTTCTTTGATGATTAGATCGATTCCTTTGACGATCTTCTGACCATCAGTGGATATATGAAGGTTTTTGATGCTGAGGATAGACATGAGTGGAATACTGGAGTACTGGAATATTGGGGTGACTAAATATCAGAATATCAGATTACTTGAATATTTAATAAAATACATAAAAATCAGAGTTTCTTTAGACCAGTATTCCACTATCATTCAAGTAATCCTACTTATGCCAAAAGTCACATTCACCCACTCTTCCGGCCAAGACGAAACCGAGATAGAAGAAGGCAAAACCCTGCTTGATGCAGCGCAAAAGTGCGGTGCACCTATGGAATTTGCATGCGGTGGGAATGGTTTCTGTACAACGTGCAAATGTAAGGTAAAGAAAGGGGCGGAAAATCTGGAGCCAAGAACTGATCGGGAAGAGTGTATGGGGCTTGATGAAGATGATGAGAGGTTGGGATGTCAGGCGGTGGTCCACGGTGATGTAGAAGTAGAATTAGATGATTAATTAAGAGCAACTTACAAATTCGTTTAATCGTTGCTCGTTAACTCGTTGCTCGTTTTGAACCATGTTTGGCATATTAACGAGCAACGAGTAACGAATAAACGATTAATTTGACACCTCCTCCATTCCCAAGTACAGTACTCCCGTGAGCAAATTTAATGCCATGTGCGCCTATTGTTACAGCTACTGCCTAAAGCCGTAGGAAGCACTTGTATATCAAATTAGTTTAATTGCTTCCTGCCGCAGGAAGCTTTTTTGTTTATTTATTATTACTATCATGAATACCGCAGTAATGACATCATCAACAGTTTTACAGGAATTTGATCGGACTCCGACATTGGAATCTGATTCATCTACGCAAGTGATTAAAACTCTCGAAGAACATAGGGGAGAGGCAGCCGGAAGAATAATAGATTTAAGTCAATTAGACCAAATCAGCAGACAACTTGTGGAAATATCTCAGGATTCGATGCTGCCATATGAAACTGTTGGTCATGCAGAAATGGTTAAGCGTCTTGTTCCGGATCTGATTAAAAGTATAAGTTGGATGTTTATTAATGCAGGAGCAAGAAAGCCGGAAGATGTTCAGGGAGATTTGGAAAAATTATCGATTTATTTATCCCGCCTTATTCAGGATGCATTCAAATCAATCGGAAAGCCAAATGAAGCAATGGTCGCAGACCGAACTACTCAATTCTTTTTAACAGAACTCCCAAATATTCTATCGCAATTAAACTCGGATATTCAGGCTGCATATGACGGAGACCCTGCACTAAATAATGAACGAATAGCTGAGATAATTGCCTACCCCGGATACACAGCTATTCTCTCGCATCGCATTGCACATACATTACACGCAAGAGGAGTTCCTTTGATACCTCGATTTCTTTCCGAACATACTCACTCCCAAACAGGAATCGATATCCATCCGGGCGCACAAATTGGAAAACATTTTTTTATCGACCATGGAACAGGAGTGGTTATTGGCGAGACAACTGAAATTGGAGATAATGTTCGCATTTATCAGGGAGTTACTCTGGGAGCCCATTCCCCCGTTGATAAACAGGGCATACCTCGTAGAGGTGAAAAACGCCATCCAACTATCAAAGAAGGAGTAATTATATACGCAAACGCAACAATAATCGGCGGCAATACCGTTATTGGTGCAAACTCAACCATCGGAGAAGGGGTATCTTTATCAAAATCAATTCCCCCAAACTCAATCGCCACACAAGATAAGAGCAGCCTAAACATTCGCCCCCGCGAGAGCTGATAGCTTCTCCTTCACCTCCTCATCATACGGTTCCAATTTATTTATTTTTTTGTAAGTCTCCTCTGCACTTGGAGTATCGCCCATTTGCATATAACTCTCTGCAAGAATTCGTAGAAGTTCGGTGTTACGTGAAAGTCGAGCCGTTGCTTTTTCCAGATTTTCAGCCGCCTCCATAAATCTGTTATTAGCAAACAGTGCACGCCCTAAGGCCGCAAGCCTTTCGGGGTTTGCCTGATCGCGCTCGAGTGCGGCAGCATATGCTTCACAAGCCAGCGCGAATTTTTGTTGACGATAGTAGGCCAATCCAAGATTTGAATAACAAGATGTATCCTCACAGTACTGAAGGACTTCTTTGTACATTGCTTCCGCTTTCTGATCACGACCGAGTGTAAGATAAAGCTTTGCAAGTTGTGCACGTATTTCGTTTGCATGAGGATTTACCGTAAGTGCCTGTATAAACAAGCCCTCTGCCTCTTCTGTCTTTCCTCTTGCCAAAGCCCTTTCTGCTCCATGAAAGAATGATCTGGATTTCTGCAGCTGTACCGATGTAATTCTCCCTGTTTGTATCGGTTTTTTTGCCGGAGCACCTTCGTTAAGTTCCACTTTTTTGTCCTCGGCTGATTTGATTCTTTTTTCTATATCACGAACAAATTTACGCACAGAGCGGTTTTTGAGCAACATACGGCTTCCAAGAACGCCACAAATCACTATAAACGAGCCGATGAGAACAAGGGCGTATATCACGGCAAGGAAGGTTAACATTGGTGGTTTGTTATAGCAAGATTAAGATTAACGACTGCTATTTGTCATGTTTGTGGTCACTAGTCACTCGTCACTGGTCACTAGTCAAGATTCTACAATAATTAACGAAGACCAGCGACCAGTGACCAGTGACTAGCGACTCGTCAGTTTAATAACTCACTCCGTAGTATTCAATACGAACTTTTGTGTAAGCAACTGCCTATGCGCATTCGTCTCCAAATCTCTGGACAGATTTGTAAGTGCTGCCACTTGAGCGGGTGTTGCGGTTCCACCTTGCTCTCGCAATGCCAAAGATAAGTGCGTAAGAAGTCTGCGTGATTCAATTCCTCTTTTATGTAACGGAGTAAGAAGATCCAGTTTTTCCCGTAATGATTTTGATTTCCAAAAAGATGCGGCTTTGGAATGTAATAATCTTCTTTCGCGTAATAGATCACTGTCGCTTTTAAGAGTTATAACTGTCCCCGGAGCACCCTGAGATAAGTGCAGAATAAACTGTGCATCGTCTTCCGATACATCCTCGAGCAATGGTTGCAACTCAGCATAGCCAAGACGGTGGAATTGAATCGTCCGCATCCGTGAAATTACTGTAGGTAAAAGCATCGAATGAGTCTGAGTTGTTATGATAAATACTACTCCCTCCGGTGGCTCTTCCAGTATCTTCAAAAATGCATTTGCAGCGGCATCCTGCATCCGCTCCATTGATCTGATTACGCAACATCTGTGTGTTCCGGTTCCTGTTTCGTATAATCTTTCCTGCATTGCACGTACATCATCTATGCTGATTATGTCTGTTTTGGCAGGAGGCTTTTTTGCACGATGTTGTTGTGGAACATTGGATGTTTTTGCAATTATGTCCCAGTCATCACAAACACCATCCATCCATAATTGATCCAGTACCAATAAATCGGAATGTACCAATCGCTCAACTTCACTTTTAATCTTTTCATGTTCTTCACTCGGATTATCTTTGAGCAGAAGCTGGAGCGCAAACCATCTTGCAACAGACATTTTCCCGAGGTGCCGAACTCCGCTGAACAGGTATGCATGAGCAATGTTGTCAGATTCAATATCTCCGAGTAATTGCTTACATTGTGATTCGTGGCCGATGATTGGGGTGATTTTTGGCACTACTTTAGAAATGAATAATTAAGAATGAATTGTTCAACTTCGCTCACCATAGGTAATGAATAATTGACTATGAATATTGGTAATTTCATTATCAATTATCAATTATCAATTATCAATTTTTTAACTCAATTTCTTCCTCGTAAACATTGACACCAAGCCTGCCCAGTGCCTTAATAATATTACACATTTGTACGAACCAACGGGTACCCCGCTCACTCACAGCACAGGCAGAAGGAGACAAGACATGGGAAGAACAAGGATTGACGTCACAATCGAAGAAGGCGTTCATGTGATCAAGTTCAAGGACAAGAAGATCCTGGATGAAGCAACTATCCAAGCCATCGCAACTGAATTGTATTCGGTCGTCGAAGAAGACGGCGCCAAAAAGGTGGTGATCAGTTTCAAGGGCAACGAGTGCTATGCGCCTGCTGCACTTGGTATATTGATCAGTATGGACATAAGGGTCAAGGCAGCGAAAGGCAAATTGAGGATGTGTGAATTGCCAGACAATGTTATACAACTGTTCGGCATGATCAAGCTCAACGAGTTGGTCGATTGTTACGACACACTCGCAGAAGCCTTGAAGGATTTCTAGACAACCCACAATCAACCACGAAAGGATGATGATCATGGCGGGAAGGAAGCTGATTACAGTGGAGGTACGTGGCGGTGTATATATCGTCGAGTTCAAAAACAAGAAGCTTCTGGAATTACAAGAATGCCGCAGGACCGGCGAGGAGATATCCTCTCTTATAACGGAAGGAGCCAAGGTAGCTCTCGACTTTTCGAACATCGAGCACATCTCGTCAGACATGCTCGGCGTGCTGATGGAAATGGACAGGAAAATCAAGGTAGCGAAAGGCAATATGAGGATGTTCGGGATGCAACCCGACATCTATCGAATCTTCGAACTGAGCAAGCTCAACAGACTCTTCGACATCCGCGAGGATCTCGAAGGTGCTTTGGAAGGGCTATAACAAAGAAATGGAGGTGAGACGTGGCCAATTTGACCGATTTCCGAAGAATCGAAGTAGAAGAAGTCGACGGCATACAAGTCGTCACGTTCAAGGACAATAGGCTATTGGATGAAGGAATCATCCAAGTGGTCGGCGACGAGATGTTCGGTCTTGTCGAAGAATTCGGTGCGACGAGAGTCGTTCTGGATTGCACCGGTGTG
>JAHISE010000116.1 GCA_018818235.1 Patescibacteria group bacterium | reverse complement strand
TGGAATGACACTGGGGACCAGCGCGCTGATTGTGGCAAAAATTAGTAAACGTTTATCCATATCCCAGATCATCCCGACCAGACGTTTGCTGATGGCGAATGTTTCTGAGGCTCGTTCAAGCTTTTGCTTGTTGATGAATTTGGTGGTCATCGTGGTCGTATTTTAGCGGTTATTTGTCAATAATCCGTTAATTTAGTCTAAAAATAAGGGTTATTAATGGGGTTTTGAGCAGTATTTTAATTATCTCTACATCCTCTTCTTTCCTGTCTCCAGCTACCTTCTCCTTAATCCTCTCCGCATTGGGATTTATTTTGGGAAAAATCATTATAAAACACCTTGTTTAAAATGCTTATTTAGCAAAAATAGGAGCAATTCCTACATATCTATGAGAAACCTCGAAGACATGTCTGTTGCAGAACTAAGGGCCGAATATAATAAAGCAGCTCAGGAAAGGCACGATGTAATATATTCACCTGCTCCTTTGTCTGCACATAATACGGCGTCCAAGGTAATGTGTGCAACATTTGGGAAAGCAGCTCAGTTGATGAAATTGTCCAGAAGTGGGAGTGAAGACCAGCAAAAGAAGGCGTTTATTGAATTAATAATGATAACCAGAGAATTTACGAGGGTTTTAAGGAGTGCTGCGGCGGAGGTTAATTAGGAGTTTGAAAAGAATAATGGATCAAAAGATAATTTGCTGGAATAAATTTTTAGCTTTCTATCCGACCTCACCCCCGGCCCCTCTCCACACCGCTCCGCCAGCCCACTGTGGAGAGGGGAGCTCCGCTATTGGAGAATCCAAAGTTTGTTCTCTCCTTTTGCAGAGCTCCCCTCTCCTCCTCAGAGGAGAGGGGCAGGGGGTGAGGTCGGTTGGAGAAGGGCCATACCTAAAGGGCATCTTCGAGGGGTGAGTTCAGATAAGGATTTAACTTACAAATACCATTATTAGTGTTTCATTTATATATTTTCTCCAGCAAAGAATCGGGTGATCCAGAATAATTGTTTGCTATTTCCTATTATTCAGCCTCTTCGCCAACGAGCATACTTGACTTATTACTAATAGTAGTTAAAGTATATCTTCCTATGGAAGATGACAGTCTTTTTGAAAATATAGGCGAGAAAGAACTATCTGAATATAGATTGCTACTGGAAAAAGCAATACAAGAAACGGGCAGTTATAACGGAACCGAACACGCATTCCAGAGCCTTATGGGAGTGCTAATTAAATTGGAAGAATGGATAGTAAATACTATAGGCTTGCCAGAGGGAAGAAGCGCTCCGGAAGATGTACAGGAACAAATTTACAGAATGGCTTGTGGGGAACAAAGCACAGCCGAAACCATAGATGGCATGCTTGATAGATCATTATCAAGTCTAACAATGCTACTGAGTGCAAATCTTTCACCTGAAGAAATTGCCGCTGCGTTAAATATTACTTCAGAACACCGCACCAATGTCATTGCCCCATCCGGTGGGACACAGAATTATATTGAAACAGGCAATGGTAGCGGGTGGGAAAGAGCCAGATTGCAACCGAGAATTCAGAGTCTTATCACAGAACTACAAGGAATTGGTGTATTCACTGATGACTTGATTATTCGGGATGGCATTGTAAACAAAAGAATGTTGCGCAGAGCCAGTTATACTCTTATTGAAATTCCAAGATTGGATTGGAGGGAAGTATTGGTATGCAATCAGGTCGGGGAAGCATCGAGAATAAGTCTTGTTCCTCAAGGCATCGAAACATATGAAAATTTAAGCAAGCCTGAACTTGATCAAATGCCCGGTATATCCAGAAAAATCTGCCAGCATATAAATTTGTGGGCTCCTGCAACAGTTGAATCATTGGAAAGTAATTTAGAAGAGAATAGAAAGATCAATGTTCAATTACTTGAATCTGTGCGGGTAGAATTGAAAGAAAGATACTCAGCAGAGCAGTGGCTTGAGATGCAACCTGCAGATATAGCGAACATCGAAGTGGCAAATAATACTTTTGCGAGTTTGGTACATCAGATTACCGGTGAACAATATGTTTCAAACCGTGAATGCCAGATAAGATGGGCCGGCAGAGTATTTGGATTTGGTAATACAACCGTTAGGGAAGCAGATGATGAAATGTTCAGACAGTCTGAGTTACCTATTGCTGAAATAAATGATTGGAGGCAGAGCATTATTCAGGAATTTCCGACAGTAGATTCTTGGATGAATGTACTCAATGACGAACAGGCTAAGGAAAGAGCCAAAAGATTGTTGTATACACTTGGGTTTAGTATTGATGCGATCGCAAGTTTACGATCATTGGCTTTTATTGGAGCAAGAGTGTACGGGCATAATCATCAATCAATTAAAAGTGCTATGGAGCAACCCGAAGATACATTAAAATATGGGATGGAACATCGATACAGAAACACAGGTGTTAGTAATATCGGGCAAAAATTGGATGATATACAAGAACTTGTTGCATTGGGGTTACCATCATTAAAAATCGTACGAAATGTGCAGAGAAAATCAGAGTTCCTATTGGAAGTTATTGAAGAAGCAATACTTTATGTTAGGACTGAAGCCGATAAAAAGGGTTGCAGCCCATCTGTTGATGCAATTCAAGCTGAGCCGAGCGAAATAGAATTATCGTGGAATTTGAATAACATGTATGGGCTAATAGATAGTTATATTCGTGGTGGAGAATCTGAAGGCTTTGACAGAGCCATAGGAGTTTTAAGTCAATTAAGAACATTGCTATTATCTGAAATAGAAAGGGCTCGCGAAATTGAAGCTATGGTAAGACTCCAGATCATGCCTCAGCATGCCGGAAATGGCTTAACTATGTATACACCTCTTGTATCTGTTCCCGAACTTGATCTTACACAAGCAGAAAGGCAGTTATTACAATTACTTCTTAATGATAACCAACAATACATACCGGAACTATTTATCAGACAGATTCTAGATCGCCCGGCACTTAACCATGATCCATCTTATCGCGGTACGGTTATTGCCATTGTAAACTCTTTGAGAAATAAACTTGCAGATGCCGAATATCGATTTAGAGGCATCAGTAAAGCAATAATTAACGATAATTATATTGTTTATACTCTTTCTGAATATACAGATGATGGGAGAAGGCTGACGTAAGGTTTGATTTTTTCTATTTCTTGTTCTTAAGTCTCTCCGCATTGGGATTTATATTATAATTGAATGCTTGTTAAAACTGGCAGCACCGAAATTTGGTGCTGCCGTGTGTCACACTGGCATTCTCGCTTCATCGAAAGCCTTTTCCAATATCAACACCACCACAGAGGCTTGGGGCGTCTCCTACAAACAACCAAACGAAAAGAGACATGAAGATCGCGATTGTAGTAGACGCCGCATACGCGCACATATTTGTTAGGATACCGGCGTCGGGTGAGTATGGTAGTCCTAAACTCAGGATGCTAAAGGTTTCGATCGGGGAGTCTGTGAACAACCTCATCGTTATCAGACTGATTGTAGAGTACAGTCTCAGGCACGGGCCCCCGATGTAGTACGCAAGCGATCCCATCCATACAAGGAAAAATGCCAGAAGAAACAGCTGTCCGGCAGTTTCCAGTGCGTCTTGGTGCTTTTTGTACCAGTTCATGTGCTTTCTCCTTTCTAGGCTAATTTGATGCGAAGAATGCCATTGGTAGACACACCCTCTAAGCCCTTAGGCTTTGAGCGTGTATCTACGACTCTTTGAAAGAGCGATCGTACTAATTATTCAATAAGATATTGAAACTCTTGGTGAGTGGGGTCAATACAAAAAGTCATTAATGATTTGGGATAGACTATTTACTTTGTATTCTCTTCTTTCTTCTTTTAGCTACCTTCTTCTTTAGCCTATGCGACCTCACCCCTGGCTCCTCCTCCAACTGACCTCACCCCCCGGCCCCTCTCCAACCGACCTCACCCCCGGCCCCTCTCCTCTGAGGAGGAGAGGGGAGCTCTGCAAAAGGAGAGAACGAGCTTTGATTTCTCCAATAACAGAGCTCTCCTCTCCACGGTGGGCAGGGCACGTCTCACATGTGAGACGTGCCAGGCGGAGCGGTGTGGAGAGGGGCAGGGGGTGAGGTCAGTTGCCTCCTCCTTAACCCTCTCCGCATCAGGATTCAATTCCTTTACTTTTCTCCGATCTTCCATACTTCTCTTTCACGAAATGCAGGAATTGTTTGTCTGTGAGCTGCATTGATAAGTGAAT
>JAHISE010000115.1 GCA_018818235.1 Patescibacteria group bacterium | reverse complement strand
TAACACGGCTTATGTGGCTCGTCGCGCCTCCAGCCTTCGCCTCTGGGCTACGGCCGGCAGGCGACCCAAATTTGGCGGCGGTGAGTCCGCCTAGGCGGACAAATTTTACCGCCTCGAACTTCACATAAGCCGAAACGTTATGTAACATAAATTTTTTACCTCCTTCCTGCGGCACCGGTTCCGCTTACGTTCTTTTTGTCCCCCCATGTTTGTTGTGAGTTGTTTGATGTTTGTTGTATTTCACTTCTTTCTTTTTCAGAATCGAAACATTACTAAAAAAGGTATTTCAATGCTATTATTCATTCGAGCAAGAGGTCTTGAACATAAATAATTGACTTTAGGTGTACGTTCATATACCGTATATTTCTTCCATCACTCCCCCTAAAATATGCCAGATTTTACTCCAACAGCAGTGTCATTGTTCTCAGGGTGTGGGGGGTTAGACCTAGGATTTATTGAAGCAGGATTTAAAATAATATGGGCAAATGACAATGAAGATATAGCCTGCAAAACATACGAGAAATACATTGGAAATCATATTGTCTGTGGAGATATAAATAAGATTGATATAAACAGTATCCCAAAAGCTGACATCTTGATTGGTGGTCCTCCATGCCAGGACTTTTCAGTTATTTGGAAGCAGCCTGGTCTTAAGGGAAAACGTGGTCAGCTTCTTTTGTCCTACCTCAAAGTGCTAGATCATGTTAAACCTAAAGCATTTGTGATAGAAAATGTTAAAGGTTTAAAAAGTATGCAAGGAGGTGCCATTCTTGAATTTATGCTGGGCGAATTACGTGAAAGAGGATATGAGAGAATTTCCGCAAAGGTTTATAATTTTGCAGATTATGGAGTACCACAATTACGTCAAAGGCTGGTTATTGTAGGAGTGCGTGATGATGTTCCTATTGATTTCATAGAACCAAAACCTACTCACATAGGAAAGCATGTTGCGAGTAGTAAAGCGCTGAAAGGAGCCGAGAAAGTTCCATTCAATAATGAGCATCAAAACATTATGCCAAAGACAAGAAAGCTACTCAGCTTAATTCCTGAAGGTGGCAACTTTGCAAGCGTACCGAAAGACCATCCTCTATACGTTAAAGGAATGATTTCCCATGTTTACAGAAGACTGCATAGTGACAAGCCATCTACTACAATCATTGCAGCTGGAGGAGGCGGTACTTGGGGATACCACTATGAAGAAAATCGCCCACTGACAAATAGAGAAAGAGCTAGGCTATTCACATTCCCAGATGACATGGAATTCCTTGGAACAATTGCACAAGCAAGAAAACAAATTGGCAACGCCGTACCGCCAAAAGGAATACTGCCAATTGCAAAGAATTTGTATAAACTACTCTATGACTGCGATCAATTATGCCAATCTTCACAAATCACGACAGCTACGGCGGTAAGTTCCAAAAAATATTCAAAGAAGAATTTGGTCACAGTCTAGACGTGACCATTGCTACTGGATACGTAGGAACTGAAACTATTCGCGGAATGAAAGACCGTGTTGCTGAAATAGCGCAAGACGGAGGTCGTTTTTCTCTAGTAATCGGCATGTCCTTCTTTCAGGGTTTAAGCAAACATGCTCACAAAAACCTTGAATCCCTTCACGAGGTAGCGCTGCAAGGAGGCAATGGAAGCGGGGTACGATTTGTCTATACAAATACATACCATGGTAAAGTTTACCGTTTCCGTAGTAATTCAGAGAGCAATATTTACATTGGCTCTTCAAATCTTTCTGTTGCAGGCTTGTCGGGTAACACGGAATGTATGGCTGAAATCCTTGATGAGAGAACTGCAAGTCAAGCAAATGGATTTTTGGATTTTCTATGCACAGATGCAGTTTCAAAGCCAATTGATAAGGTTGATATTACTATTCGAGGCGGAGGAAAACACAAGAAGTACACCGATCCCCGCCTTGCATCATCTGAAGCCATGCGGTACGACATGGAACATTTTGTGAAGCCAAAAACAAAGCCAATTGAAATTAAACTTGGGGGATTCGATAAAAAACAAAAATCCGGTCTGAATTGCTATTTTGGAAAGGGAAGACTTGCGAGATCTACTGGCATTGTAACGCCAAGAGACTGGTTTGAAGTCGAAATCATTTCGAGCGTCGATACTACAAGCGATCCCAAATATCCGAAGGGGGATTTTCTCGCATACACAGATGATGGATACGTAATCCCATGCAGAACCCAAGGTGACTATTATAAAAATCTTCGATCGATAGGCTCATTACACATTCTTGGTAAATGGATTAAGGGAAAACTTCAAAAGGAAAGCGCGTTAAATGTATATGAGCCCGTGACTGATGAAACCTTAGACCAATATGGTAATGACACGATTAAACTATATCCTCGTGAAGACGGTAGCTACTACATGGAGTTTTTATCTGGAGAATAGTGTTTGTTTTTGTTGTTCTGTTTGTTGTTTCCCCTCCCCAAAAAGAACGTAAGCTACAGGTGCCTTGCCTGCCGACCGTAGCGCAAAGCGCGAAGGCTGGGAATACGGTAAAAAAATGACGTTACATAACACAGGTTACCCGGTTCGCCGTGGCTCCACTTTGAATAAGATGAAAGTCGCCCCTCCTCTCCCAAATTGCACGGCTGTGAGTCCCGCAGGCGCGGGACAAATTATACCACCTCAAACTTCACATAAGCCGGAACGTTATATGAAATACTTACTTTTCCTTTTAGGCTGATGCCTCCTGCTCTTAATAAAATCCGGTTTTATTTCTTTTTTTGATTAGGGGAAATATGGTGGTTTTCTCCGCTATGGCTGCGAAAACAATTTTTATTACAAATAGAGATGAAATGAAGTAAAATCATGAAGATTATGACTAAAACCAGACTTACTAAAAATAGGCTTCTACGGGAAACAAAGGTATTTGCTCCTAAGTATTCGAAAATGGTCTTTCCTGAAATGTACGGTGTAACTGATGGTAAAGCAGTTGGAACTTTTATCGAACATAAATTTAGGGAATACCTTTCCGATAAGTATCAATTTATAATTGGGAATTCGGCAAAGGGTATTGATTTCCCCGATCTGGGAATTGATATTAAGGTTACAAGTATAAAACAACCACAATCATCTTGCCCATATAAATCGGTTAGGCAGAAAATTTATGGACTTGGATATTCATTATTGGTTTTTGTTTATGACAAAACTGACGATCATAAACACAAAACAGGACGACTTAATTTTTTACATACTATTTTTGTAGAGAAAGAATACACAGCAGATTTTCAAACCACAAAGGGGTTGCGTGAAATAATCGAAAATGAGGGGAACACCGATGATATCGTGGCATTCATACACGATAGGAATTTGCCAATTGATGATATAGAAGCAAACGAGATTGCGGAGGAGCTTCTTGAAAAAGAGCCAACTCAGGGATACCTAACAATTTCAAATGCCCTGCAATGGAGATTGCAATATGGTCGCATAATCCAAGTGGCTGGGAACGTCGATGGTATTCATAACTTACTGAATTAAAGTAATGACTAACAATAAGAAAATAGAATATGGCGATTTTCAAACACCAAGAGAGTTAGCTCGTGAAGTTTGCCGTTTACTGAAAAAAAATACTACTGAACCAAAAAGTATCATTGAGCCAACTTGTGGAATTGGGGCATTTTTTATAGAGGCATTAAGTACATTCCCAAATATAAAATCGGGATGTGCTTTTGATCTTAACAATGAATATATCGACGTTTTGAAAAATGAATTGTCAAAAAAAAGACTCCTCCAAAATAATAAAATCGAAGTTGCCGATTTTTTTTCTAAAGATTGGCAGTCAGAAATAAGTAGCCTGACTGAACCTATTTTAGTAATAGGGAATCCCCCATGGGTTACAAACTCGCAACTTGGTCAACTGCAAAGCGATAATTTACCAACAAAGTATAATCAGAAAAAAATGAAAGGGCTTGATGCCCTCACAGGAAAAAGTAACTTTGATATATCGGAATGGATGATTAGCCAAATGATTGATTGGATACAAGAAAAGAGAGGTGTAATTGCAATGCTTTGTAAAACATCCGTTGCTAGAAAAGTATTATTGAGCGCATGGCAAAAAAACAAAAAAATGGAAATTGCGACTATGCATATTTTTGATTCAAAAACATATTTTAATATTTCAGCAGATTCTTGTTTACTTACTGTAGTTTCTTCTAAAAATAGACATAAAGAATGCAAAATATATGACCATCTTTGGGCTGATAATCCAAACCAAACAATTGGATTAAGAGACAATTTCCTTGTGGCTGATATACCGAGCTATGAAGAAACAAAACATCTTATTGACGGGGAACAGCATTACCAGTGGCGAACAGGCGTAAAGCATGACTGCTCTAAAATAATGGAATTGGAACAAGTAAGTGAAAATCAATATATTAATGGACTAGGCGAAATCAATGAATTAGAAAATAAATATCTATTCCCGTTACTTAAAGGATCAAATCTTGCAAATGGGAAAATCCCAAGTAAGTTTATGATTGTTCCACAAACAAGAATTGGACAAGATACAAGTCACTTAGAAATCACAGCACCAAAAACGTGGCAATATCTTACAAAGCACAGTGACCTATTAGATAGAAGGGCAAGTTCTATTTACAAAGATAAACCTAAATTCTCAATTTTTGGTGTAGGTGATTACACATTCAGCAAATGGAAGGTGGCAATTCCTGCTCTTTACAAAAAACTGGATTTTTCTGTGATTGGTCCTTATCAAAACAAAGTTGTTGTGTTTGATGATACTGTTAATTTTATTGCTTTGGATAATGAAAAAGAAGCTTGCGAATTAGCAGATATTTTGAATTCAAAAAAAGCAACTACTTTTTATCATTCATTTATATTTTGGGACAGTAAGAGACCGATTACGGTTCAATTACTGAAATCGTTAGACATTGATGAGCTTTTAACTGAATCAGGTAACACAAATCGATATAGCATTAGTAAACACTCAAAACAGCTACAATTAATATAGAATTCTAATTCTGGATATGCCGGACTCCGGGCATTCACCCCTTTAATTCCTCCATCTACGTCCGCCACGGCGGACTTCGGCGGACAGGCCTCTGCCCGTCGCCCAAACGATGGGAAACAAAACCGGATTTTATTAAGAGCAGTCTCGCTCTGGCGAGTAAAAGGAAAAGTACGTACATCATATAACACGGCTTATGTGGCTCGTCGCGCCTCCTAATTGATATTTAAAGGAAGTCGGCGCTCCTCCAGCCTTCGCCACCTACGCTACGCTACGGCGGGCTACGGCCGGCAGGCGACCCAAATTCTTCGGCGGTGAGTCCGCCTAGGCGGACAAATTATACAGCCTCGAACTTCACATAAGCCGGAACGTTGTTCAAAATACTTACTTTTCCTTTTAGGCTGATGCCTCCTGCTCTTAATAAAATCCGATTTTGTTTCTTTTTTTGATTAGGGGAATATGGAGTTCGTCCGCCACGGCGGACTCAGTTTTTTGATGAGGGGAAGATGTTTTTATGTTTTTATTTCTGAAAACTTTTCAAATAATCCTCAATCCTTCCTCTGTCTTCATTAGCTTTATCGGCTTTGTGATACACCTCGATCCAGACAATGGTAATTCGATCCTCATGATATGCATATATAATACGCAACGAATCACGACGTAATGTCTTACAGAACAAATGACCTTTTACAATGCATACCTTTTCACTGCGGTGTAGCACCGTGCGGTGTTGGCTTGGGCCAGTGGGATCAAGGGCAATAACATTTTTTAGGCGTTCCAGATCTTCAGGAAGTGTACGAAATTTTCTGGTAAGCCGATTAAATTCTTTTTCGAATCTACCCCAAAATTCAAAGTGGATCGTTGTCATAGCTACGCATCGAGTAGGGAGGTTCGCGGTAAAAAACGTATTCGTAATCCAACGGCTCTCCCATCTTGTGCACTTTCCACGGCATATCCTCATGCGAATACTCACGAATTTGCGCTGCGTTCATATCCGAGAAGCGAGCAAGCTCTGTATCAATGTGTTTAAGCTCCTGTGAACTTATGGCGGAGAGATCGGGCTCTCTTCTGGGAATATACTTTTTCTGATCATACTGAAAATATCTGCTTTTTACCCGTACAATATCTCCATCCTCTTCCATTCGCTGAACGAGTTTTGTAAAACCAACTGGCGACGGCCCGTGGTGATTCTTAATGTACTTTAAACCCATTAATTGCTCTTCGTATTTCTCGTAGAAATCAAAGTCAATGAAATATAATATTTTGTAGAGCACTGTTTCTCCTACGTTTGGTTTTGCCCCTATTTTTTGCAAAATGTAGAGCAGAATTTCTCGAAACTTTTCCATTTTTTCCTGTGGAACATTAATGCGCATATCACCTTTTTCGACCTTTGCTTTTTTTTGCGACGGCAAGTCTGGTAATGATACGTGCGCGTCCTTCCCTCCAAGAAAATCTTCAAAAGTCATCCCAAAAATATCTGCAATCTTCTGTGCTTCGGTGATTGTTAACTCACGCTCTCCCTTCTCAATCTGGAAATAGGTAGGACGTGAAACGCCAATTTCCTCAGCGAGTTGCTCCTGTGATATTCCATGCTTTTTGCGTAGTTGCCGAAGACGGTGGGGGTCAAAAGCCATGGCAACTATGGTACCCCTGTAAAAAATTCCGTCAATATAATACGCTGGATTGCTTGACAATATATTTTCCTGCGCTACTATGGACTCGTGGCAACTAATCCACCCAAAGGCGACAATCGGCGACAAGGAGCAGTAAAGAAGCGCTCCTGAGTTGTCCTTCTTAGTGTGACGCAGACCCCAGTTCCCAAACTAACTCCATTTGCTTCGATGGCCAGATTTCTATTAGGGCAAGCTCGTGCAACACAAATAATAATTTGTTGAGTGTGTCTCATTATTGTATAAGGAGTTGAATGAGAAATAGGTTGACCTGTATAGGCCATTATTTCCAATAAATGAACCCATGCATTCTTCATGAGAAGTGCATTTTCTGGCATTAGTGTGACAAATACCAATTTTATATCGAAAAAATGGCTTCAGAAAGCCATTGCAATTTTTAAAAACGTCTAGGCGGACGACCGGCAGGTGCTTTGATTCCTTTTTATAACTTGGCAATGGTGAATATTTCTTTACAATGCACACAATGCGGCACCGCAATCAAAAAGGCTTCACCCTCCTGGAGATAATGCTCGTTCTGGGTATCCTCGGGATTCTGGCAGCGGTTGTAATGGTTGCAATCAATCCAAACAAACAACTTGATGAAACCAAAGATGTAAGCCGGCATTCTTCGGTTCGTGAAATCGAAAATGCAGCGATTCAATACATTATTGATGGAAACTCATTTGCAGGAGTCCCTGCCAGCAAAGCCTTGGCACAAGACATATGCAGAGCCGGCGGAGTAGGCTGCTATGACCTATCTGTTCTTACTCCAACATATCTGGTCAGCATTCCCGTTGATTCCGAAGAGACTGATGTGAATTTCTCCGGATATCGCATTTATATGCTGGGGAGTTTTTTGAAGGTGTGCTCGCCTAGAGTAGATGTGGATTGTGGAAGTTGAGATGGTGGATGATTGTTTAAATCCCAGCCTTTTTGGCTGTTTCGTTAATTCGTTTATTCGTTATTCATTGCTCGTTCGCTGATATACTCCTTCGCCTAAATAATTCCGATTCTTGAGGATTCATTAATTATTAACAAATCTATTTCTAATGGCTGTGGAGTACGAGATTGCATAATAAAAGCACAGTGAATTTTTCGGAATTATTAACTAAAAGCAGTATATAGGTTCTATTTGCCTGAATAACGAGTAAACTAGTTAACGTTTACCGCCTCCATCCCCTCGCTATACAATAACCCCGCCATGAAAACTTGCCGATTTCGTAGCAGCTTTACCCTAATGGAACTACTTATTGTTCTTGGTATTATGAGTGTCCTTGCAATGATTGTTATAAGTGCAATAAATCCTTTGAAACAACTGGAAGCCGCCAGAGACGCGAGCAGAATTTCTGCCATCCATCAAATTGAAAGCGCAATCATGCAATATATTAATGATGGATATTCTTTTTCCGACATCCCGATCGGAAAAGAAAACGCAAAAAACATCTGCCGCAGTGCTTCTGTACCAGATTGCTATAACCTAACTTTTCTTGCTCCAGTATATCTTGTTCAAATCCCTATTGATGATAAAGAGACTGATGTGAATTTCTCCGGATATCGCATTTATATGCTGGGGAGTTTTTTGAAGGTGTGCTCGCCGAGGGTGGACGAGGATTGCGGAGCTTGAGTTGGTAGTTGATTGTTTAAATCCCAGCTTTTTTGGCTGTTTCCTTTATTCGTTGTTCGTTAACTCGTTTCCTCGTTTGTTGATATGCCTAGATAAAGAGTAAGCCACTGCAATCGCAAACGATGTGGCATGCCACGTCGCACATGTGCGATGTGGCATGCCACGTCGCACATGTGCGACGTGGCATGCGCGGGTGGGAAGGCAAACACACTTCGATTTGACCTCACCCCCTGCCCCTCTCCTCTGAGGAGGAGAGGGGAGCTCTGTCAAAGAAGAACACAATAAATATTCTTATTAGCGGAGCTCCCCTCTCCACGGTAGGCAGGGCACGTCTCACATGTGAGACATGCCAGGCCACGTCAGTCATGACTGACGTGGCAAGCGGAGCGGTGTGGAGAGGGGCCGGGGGTGAGGTCAAAAAGAATGCTCTTCAGAATCAAATATAACGAATAAACGAGTTAACGAATAAACGAATTAACGTTATAATCAACTGCCCCATGAACCCCTCTGATTTCGCCCATCTACATTGCCACTCCACCTACTCCCTCCTGGAGGCTCTCCCCAGCCCCAAGGAGATAGTTTTGCGTGCGAAGGAAATGGAGCAGACCGCAGTTGGGATAGCGGATAAGGGCTACACATACGGGCTCATTGAATTTTATAAAGCCGCTAAGGATAATGATATTAAACCAATACTTGGTCTGGAAACATACATGGCAGCCCGCACTAGGCATGATAAAGAGAGTGGTATAGACAATAAGCGCTTCCCATTGGTGTTACTTGCCGAAACTCAGGAGGGATACCAGAACTTACTAAAGCTTGCGACAGTCGCAGCGCTGGAAGGAATGTATTACAAGCCCCGTGTTGATAAAGAACTGCTTAAAGAATATGGGAAAGGATTGATTGCCCTTACCGGCCCCATAAGTGGAGCAATACCAAAGGCTGCAATGGCGGAAGATGGAGAGAGAATCAAAGAGTTGGTGGATGAATTCCATTCATTCTTTGGAAAAGAGAATTTGTATTTTGAATTAATGGACCTGCCCAATGTAACGGGTCAAGCGGAGATCAATCAGCAGTTGATAAAATGGGGAAAGGAGCTTGGAGTACCGGTAGTTGCAACGTGCAACAGTCATTATTGCCGAGGCGAAGATGCGGAGGCACACGATGTTCTTCTTTGTATTCAAAAAAATGCGAATGTGGATGATCCGAGTAGATTCAGTATGCGTGATTCTGATTTTTCCATGCGTCCTTACGAAGAAATGGAGAAAGCATTCGCACATGTACCCGAGGCTTTGGAAAACACGCAAGTGATTGCGGACAGATGCAATGTGTCTCTGGATTTTGGCACCTACCATATCCCACGCTATCCTGTTCCCAAAGGGAGTACGGATGCAAAGGAGCTTGTACGACTGGCGAAAGAAGGGTTAATAAAGCGCTTTAGTAAGCCAAAAAAAGAGTATGAAGACAGACTGGATTTTGAATTAAAACTTATAGAAAAAATGGGGTTCGCAAGTTATTTTCTAATAGTCTCTGATTTTATTAACAAAGCAAAGAGCAGAGGAATTACTGTTGGCCCTGGCCGCGGATCCGCTGCGGGTTCACTTGTCTCCTATTGTTTGAATATTACGACACTTGATCCCATCGAACACGGTCTGCTATTCGAGCGTTTTTTGAATCCTGAAAGAGTATCTATGCCGGATATAGATATAGACTTCGCGGATAACAGGCGGGATGAAGTGTTGGAGTATGTAAGAGAAAAATATGGGGATGACCACGTCGTTCAGATCTGTACTTTTGGAACTCTTGCAGCACGTGCAGCGGTAAAAGATGTGGGCAGAGCTTATGGTGTTCCATTTATGGAAATGAATACGCTTGCAAAATTAATTCCGGAACGTCCGGGTACAAAATTAAAGGATGCATTGGAAACAAGTGAAATGAAAACCGCATATAACAGTAATCAAACTTATAAACAGATTATAGACACTGCTTTGCAGCTGGAAGGCAAGGCGCGACATGTTTCTGTTCATGCTTGTGGTGTAATTATTACAGAAGAACCGACTACAAATTACACAGCACTCCAAAAAGCGCCGAAAGATGACACTACAATAATTACTCAAAGTTCCGCAAAGCCACTGGAGGCAATGGGACTGCTAAAAATGGACTTCTTGGGATTGATGAACCTTACGGTTATTCAAACCACGCTCGAGATTATCAAGCGTATACACAAAAAAGAAGTTGATATAACTAAAATTCCTATAGACGATAAAAAAACCTATGCATTACTGCAGCGAGCAGACACGACCGGTGTATTTCAATTGGAATCCGGTGGTATGAGGCGTTATTTAAAGCAACTAAAGCCGACTGAATTTGAGGATATTGCGGCTATGATCTCGCTTTTCCGTCCCGGCCCAATGGATTGGATCCCAAGTTACATCAAGCGCAAGCATGGGAAAGAAGAAGTTAAGTACATTCACAAAGATCTGAAGCCAATTTTGGAGCCTACCTATGGAATTGGAATTTATCAGGAACAAATCCAGCATATTGCACAGGTGTTTGCCGGATTCAGTCTGGGTGGCGCCGATCTTCTTAGGCGTGCGATTGGAAAAAAGATTAAAAAGGAACTTGATGCTCAAAGAGAGAAGTTTATTAAAGGCGCAGTTGATCAGAAGTATGATGAGAAGTTGGCAATTAAAATTTTTGACGACGTAATTACGCCATTCGCAGGATATGGATTTAATAAATCACATGCAGCGGGTTATGCTCGTATCTCTTACGAGACCGCATACCTAAAAGCACACTACCCTGCCGAGTTTATGGCTGCGCTTTTAAGTTGTGATGCACACAGAACAGATCGTGTGATGATTGAGATTGAGGAGTGCAGAGCAATGGGTATTGACATTCTTCCTCCTGATATTAATGAGTCGTTGAGGCACTTTACTGTTGTATCTTCAGCAAAGACCAGTGACAAGCGACAAGCGACCAGTGACCCCCAAAAGAACATCCGCTTCGGTCTAACCGCAATAAAAGGAATCGGCGACTCCTCCGTTCAACAGGTTATTGAAATTCGTGATCAGGGAGGAAAATTCGAAACTGTTGAAGACTTTGCCAAGCGCCTCCCCGCCAAAATGCTAAATAAGAAGTTATTGGAATCATTGGCAAAAGCCGGTGCTTTGGATCCTTTTGGAGAAAGACATGTGTTGGTTGAGCATTATGAATCAATCGTAAACTACGCAAAAGAATGTGACGATGTATCCAGTGAACAGGAAAATCTGTTTGCCGATATGGGTGAAGATCTTTCTTCGACTAAAATTGAATTCCCAAAAACGCCGGAGGTTACTCTCCAGCAAAAACTTCAGTGGGAAAAGGAGACAATGGGTCTTTATGTTTCCAGTCATCCGTTGGCAGGACTAAAAAAATACATCGGAAAAAAGGCTCAGCTTATAAGTACTTTGAGCAATAAAGAAGTTGGAAAGAAAATAACGCTTGCAGGAATTGTGGAGGGAGTAAAAAAGATTACAACAAAGAAGGGTGACACAATGGCAATTGTCTTTTTGGAGGACCCGACGGGGAAAATCGAAATAACTCTGTTCCCACGCACTTATGCAGAGGTCGCGGACTGGCTGGAAAAACCCGACGTTGTGTTGGTTGCCGGAGGGACAATCGATTTGCGGGGCGGACAGCTCCAAATGCGTGCAGATGCTGTAAAAAAAGCTTCGCTATCCACAATGATTGCAAGGGCAAAAGAAAGTGGATTCTTTGACGAAGAAGAAGCAAAAAAGGGAATCACATTTATTAAACCTATGGTGGATGAGGAAGATGTTATCGAAGCAATTGATGAAGAGGGCAACGTGATAGCGGGAGAGACTGTGACGGTGTCGGAAAATAAGGTGGAGGATGATTTTTTGGGACCGTTGGGGAAGTGGATAGTTACTGGAATGAGTGTAGATGAGGTTTTGAAAACTATTGGAGTAAATGATGGTCACTCGTCACTGGTCACTAGTCACTCGTCGCAAGCCAACGAGACCAGCGACCAGCCTTCGACTCTGAGGCTCAGGCTCGAAGAGCGACCAGCGACCAGCGACCCCCAAGACCTATCCCCAACAAAAATCTCAATCCACACAATCCAATTACCAACAAAAGCCCCCAAGAAAATGCTTCTTGACCTCAAGCGAGTGTTGGAAACCTTCCCCGGCAAAGAAAAGATCCAGCTAAAGATCGGCGAGCAGATGATTCCGCTTCCGATGACAGTAAGCTATTCGACGATATTGGAGAAGAAGATTGATGAGGTGATGGGGAAGTACGCCACTGTGCAGTGATAACGTTTTTTCGTTGCAATATATTGTTGTTTTGTTGCTACGTTGCTACGTTTTATTCATTAATATTAACTTGATATATGCTAACGTAGCAACTTAGCAACCTAGCAACATTACCTATGCAAGTATTAAAAGCATCGCCGGAAGCCATCGCCTTTGCATTAGAGATCCTTAAGCTCGGAGGCATCGTCGCACACGCAACAGAAACCTGTTATGGCCTTGCCTGTGATATGACGAACAGAGAAGCTGTGGAAAAGCTCTTCAAAGTCAAAAACAGAGTGGCTGACCAGCCAGTCTCCGCCCTATTCCCCTCAATCAAAGCATCTGAAGAGTGGGTTGAATGGTGTCCGGAGGCTCTTGAATTGGCTAAAGCTGAACTCCCCGGACCTTTGACAATAATACTTCCAATTAAAGAGTCTAAGTGTGAGTCGGTATTCCCAATACCTACGTTCGGAATCCGGAATCCGGAATCCGAGCGAAGGCGAACTCTCGGCATTAGAGTTTCGCCACATCCGATCGCAATTGAACTAGCAAAACAATTCGGGAGACCAATTTCCACAACGTCAGCGAATATTTCCGGTGAACCAAGCCCGTATTCTGTGGAAGAAATCCAGATGCAATTCACAGCGTCAGCAACGTCCGCAGCGGAAAGCCGTGGCTTTCCGTTACGAGAGCAGCCGGATTTAATAATTGATTCCGGAACACTGGAAAATAAACCACCATCAAAAGTTGTTTTATTTGAAGATGGAGAGATGAGAGTTTTGAGAAGTTAAATAATTATGCTGATTTGAAGTTATAAGTATAGTTATAAGTTCGTTTGTTGTTTGTCTGAACCTTGATTTACATGATTATCAGCCTACGCCTCTGGGCTACGGCCGACAGGAAGGATTAACTTGATTTTAGAAATCATGGTAATCAAATAATCCTTTTAATCATGGTTCAGACGAATAGTTTCCCCAATTCCTCCTTAAATTCCTCCATCCACCTTCGCTTGCGAGCTACGGCGGATCTCGGCTCGTTTATTAATTACTACACGAATAATTTTTCCAACTCTTCCTTAAATTCCTCCATCCACCTTCGCTTGCGAGCTACGGCGGATCTCGGCTCGTTTATTAATTACTACACGAATAATTTTCCCAACTCTTCCTTAAATTCCTCGACATCCTTAAACTCCCTATGAACCGAGGCGAAGCGGATGTACGCAACCTTGTCGATCCTCTTTAGCGCTTTCATAACATCCATGCCGATTGTTGATGAACTTACTTCCTTTTTATTCGCTCCCCACTTTTCTTCCAATTTACTCAGCATCCCATCAATCTGATTCTGACTTATAGGCCTCTTGGTACAGGCAACCCAAACACCACGCTCAAGTTTTGATCTTGAATACGGCTCGCGCGTTCCATCACGCTTGATTACAATTATTGAGCTTAGTTCCTGCCTTTCGTACGTTGTAAACCTGTGCTCACACTTGGAACATTCACGACGCCTGCGTACGGCCCGACCTTCTTCCGCCAAACGGGAATCTAAGACGGAGGTGTCGGTGGATTTGCAGCGGGGACAGATCATAGACTTAGGGTAAATTACTGTAATTGATTGTACAAACATTGCGGCTGATTCGTTGCTACGTTTAAAGGTTGCTACGTTGCTAGGTTGCTACGTTAGCATAAACAAATAAAACGTAGCAACGTAGCAACTTAGCAACGAATTTATCAACGAAATAACGCATTTTTTTCTACAATCCACCTAAATAACGCTATACTCAGCATATGTTACGAACCCACACCTGCGGCGAACTAACCACCAAACACGATAAAAAAGAAGTCACATTATGTGGCTGGGTCCACCGTAGAAGAGATCATGGAGGACTGATATTTATAGATCTACGGGACCGATATGGTTTTACTCAGATAGTTTTTGATCCGGAAAATAAGGAGCAGTTTGCGCAAGCCGAAAAAGTAAGACCGGAATGGGTTCTTATGATTACAGGTACTGTAAGAAAAAGAGTAGAAGGTGCGCAGAGGGAGGAAAACCCAACCGGAGGGATAGAAGTTCTGGTAGAAAAGATTGTTGTGTTGAATGAATCCAAAACTCCACCGTTTGAAATAGACCGACCTTCGCCCGCTGAGGCGGGGCTACGGTCGGCAAGCCAGGAGAACGATGTAGGTGAAGAACTTAGGCTTAAATACCGCTATCTGGATCTGCGAAGAAACAGGCTACAGAAAAATCTGCAACTCCGTCACGACATATGCCAACAGATAAGAGAGTACTTCCACAAGAATGATTTTATAGAAATCGAAACTCCAATATTGATCAAAGGAACTCCGGAAGGATCACGTGAATATCTGGTTCCATCTCGTTTGTATAACGGAAACTTCTACGTATTGCCACAAAGTCCACAACAACTTAAACAATTGCTTATGGTTGCAGGTTACGACAAGTACTTCCAGATTCCACGCTGCTTCCGCGACGAAGATCAACGTGGAGACAGGCAGCCGGAGTTTACACAGTTCGAAATTGAAATGAGTTTCTGCGAAGAAGACGATGTGATTAAAGTAATGGAAGGATGCTTTATACAAATGACCGAAAAAGTAAGACCCGACCGCAAGATTCAGAAGAAACCATTCCCACGAATCACTTATGCCGATGCAATGAACAAATATGGATCGGATAAACCTGATTTAAGATTTGATCTTGAATTCACAGATATTAGCGAAATAGTGGGAGATTGTGGCTTTAAAGTATTTTCCGATGCAGTAAAAGAGGGCGGAGTTGTAAAAGCAATGAAAGTAGAGAATGGAGAAAAACTAAGCCGCAAAGATATTGATGTTCTTACAGAACTTGCTCAAACACATGGTGCAAAAGGATTGGCATGGTTACGTGTTGGAGAAGATTCCGGCCCGGTAGCAAAGAACTCTACACCAGAGTTTCTTGAAGCCTTGAATAAAGCTACTGATGCAAAAGATGGTGACATTATCTTCTTTGCAGCTGGAGCATACCCACATGCACTTGAACCACTTGGTGAAGTGCGCAAATCCGTTGCGGCTAAGATGGAACTAATTGATGAAAGTGTTTGGAGTTATTTGTGGGTTGTAGATTTCCCGATGTTTGAAAAGAATGCCGAGGGGGAAGTTGGTGCCGTGCATCATCCGTTTACCAGGCCACATAAAGATGACGAAGAGGTATTCCAAAAAGATCCCCTCTCTGCTCGCGCAACTGCTTACGACTTGGTGTTAAACGGGAGCGAAGTGGGAGGAGGATCAATGAGAATTCATGAACGCGATCTTCAGAAAAAAGTTTTTGATACTTTGGGTATAACAGATGAAGATGCCGACAGGAGATTTGGTCACATGCTTAATGCCTTTGAATATGGAGCGCCTCCGCATGGCGGAATAGCGATGGGTCTGGATCGAGTTTGCATGCTTATGGCGGGCGAACCGAATATCCGTGAGGTTATAGCTTTCCCGAAAGATCAGAAGGCGAAAGACTTGATGCTTGGAGCACCTTCTCCGATACCGGAGGAGCAGCTTAAGGAGCTTGGGATTGAGGTGGCTGAGGAATAAAATTGGAATACTGGATCAATGCCAAATGTTGTGAAAAAATAGTAAACCAAATAAAAAAACCCAAAAAACAAATCCCAAAACACAATAAACCACATTTGGGATTTGTTTTTTGGGATTTGGGATTTAAAAAAAGTCCCTATATTTTGGCATTGATCCTAAATTCTATACATGCTCAAGATAGACCCAATATTCCAGTACTCCAATAGTCCATTCTGTGGTATAATACTACGATGCCCAAGAAGACCCGCAAACCCTCCAAAAAGACCGGCCAAATCCCAAAAAATACACGCCGAAAAAGTTATAAGAAAGCTAAAAAGGGCGAGCGCGGATATCTGCGTAAGCAATTCGAGCAATCACAAGAATTGGTTCTTCGTGAAAGAAAAAAGCTGCAGGATAAGAAGGAAACTACAAAGGCTAAAAAGCTGGAAGATATAAAGAAAAGCGAAGAAATGAACAGGGAAGAAACCCTTGAGGCAAAGGCTAAAAAAGAAATGGAGGCAAAATGGAGAAAGGAAAATAAAAAAAAGAAGGAAGAAATAAAGGCAATGAAGAAAAAACAAAAGGAAGAAGAAAAGAGGCGCGAAGAAATCAGAAAAAAATTAAAAGGTGATGATAAAAAGAACGAAGAACTAATGGAAGATCTGCGAAAATTAAACGCGCTTAAGGACAAGATTGAGCAAAAGAAACTTGATGCAAATATTTTAGAGCAGGAAGAAAACTCGCAATCCAAGGCAGACTCTGACCGTAAAAAGAGAGGAGCAGATCAGTCGGCTTTTTCCGAAATCAAAGAAGTAAAACGCGATTACCAAAAAAAACGCGGGGACATCGATCTTAAAGAAAAAGATTTATTGACAGAAGCAGCGGAGGAAGCCCGCAAAGAAAAGGTTGCTCTAAACAAATTAGAACTTGGGCAAAGATCTGATATAAAGAATGATTTCCAAAGGAAACGCATGCAGGCGGAAAGTATTGCGGACCCAAATGCAAAAAGGCGCGAGCTACAAAATATTGATCGCGCAGAACGAAGTGCGATTTCCAAAATGGAAGAGCAAAGCAGAAAAAAAATGGCGGAAGTGGATGGTAAGCTGACCCATAGGAAGTTCGAAATCGCCAATCAGACAAAACGCGAGCTGGGAGCCACCTCGCAAGAAGAACGTAAAATTACTATGGAAATAGAGAACAAAAAAAGTCTCGCCAAAAAACAGGCAGACGAAGAGCGCCTGCAAAGAATCAGGGAAATACCAAAGAAAAAGCAGGAGATTATGGATGCTGACAAAGAGGATGATAGGGGGTTGGGGTGGAGTATTTGAACTGTTTGGGTTGCGGTTGTTTTTGGGGTGATAAGGTGGGAGATTAGTTTCTAGTTGCTGGTTGTTAGTTGCTGGTTACGGTAGCGTATTTTCGCAGTAGGTTGTTATACATTGAGCCCAGAGTGACAAAGACCGAATAATTGTCGATAGTCTGCTTGCAATAGATATATAAAAGGCTATAATTATTATATATATTAGTACCCATATACAATATGGCTGATCAGATTAATATCAAACTGGACCCTAAGCTCAAGCGTCAGGCAGAGCTACTCTCGAAACAACTTGGCCTTAGCTTAAGCGGAGTACTGAGAGCATTTCTCTGCAGTTTTGTTCGTACAAAGAAGATTGAATTCTCTTTGATTGAATCAAATCCCAGCGTCGATACCCCGGCATCACTAACTGGCAAAGACCTGATGAAGCAATTGAAAAAGGCAGGATATAGTGCCAAGTACGCAGAAGAGCATGGATTGACATTTGATAAAATGCTAAAAGATGAGCACGATGGCTCCTTAATTGAACTCTAATGATTGATAAAATATTCATTACAAAAGAGGCATACACATATTTAGAAAAACATCAAATGCTTGAACTATTTATGAAAGCAATTATAAAACTTAAATCGGGACAAAATGCCGGTGTTGATTTAAAAAAGCGAAAACCAAAAGTTTTGAATATTTGGTCATTCAGAATTACAAAAAAGTATCGCGCATGGTGCAGACGGAGAGGCAGTGAACTCACTGTTTATAAGATTGATGCTCACCGGTGATTAATTGCTACATTCGTGGCGTGGCCCAAGCACCGCAGTGCGAGGACCATGATGGGCAGTTCGACTCACTTCGCTCGCTCACTGTCATTCGACTCGCTACATTGAGGCCCAAGCACCGCAGTGCGAGGACCATGAGCGAGCGCCTCAGCGCGAGTCGAATGGTGCCCAGGAGAGGACTCGAACCTCCACCATCCTTCGCTAAAGCTACGGATGGCAGGCAGGAATTATCCCACTAGCTTCCGCCTAGGCGGACTAGCACGCCTGCCTACGTGCCAAATGCAATTATTTGGTGCCGTGGGAGAGACTCGAACTCTCACGTCCCTGAGAACACTAGCTCCTAAGGCTAGCGCGTCTACCAATTCCGCCACCACGGCACTTCTACAGGCAGGTCTACCAATTCCGCCACCTGGGCATATGGTAAGTTTAAGCCTTATTTGAAGAACGTTCTAGGTAATAACTGAGATAATAAACCCTTCCTTACACAAAAGGATTGTCTCCTTTGTCGGGCTCTTCTGTCTTATATCTATCGACTACATCTTCCAATGCTCTTGTAAAATCAAAAATCGTTTCGGCGTCCATGTCTTGGGTTTTAATTCCTCCGGTTACCCTATCATTTCTTGAAAATAGTTTGGATAAATCAAGTGCTGCGTCATATGGAATTCCCGCCTCCTTCATCATTGATTCATCTCCTGTTGCATAAAATTTATCCTTTTCTGCTAATTTAATTTTTATCGCACCTTTTGCTTTTCCCTCTGCACCACTGCGAGCTAAAGCCGGCATTGCTTCCCAAATGCGCTTTTGGGCCATAGCTAATTTTCTTAGATCATGTTTTTCTTTTATTTCTTCGGCTGGCTTGTTTTTGCTTTCTTCGGAATTACCGGACTCTGGCGTTTCTGTGTCGTTTTCTGTGGGAGTCTCCGATTCAGTGGAATCTGTATCTTCGCTTGATGATTCTTCTGTACTAGCTTCTTCCCCTTACTCTTCCCCTCCTCCTTCCTCTTCCTCTCCCTCTCCTTCCTCCCCCTCCTATTCCCCGGCTTTTTCGACCAAACCTTCACCCAGTTTTTTTATCGCATCAGAAAATTCTTTCTGTTCAACCACCTTCCCATCCACTATCTTGCTGACATCAATACCAAGTGCATCTGCAATCGTCTTTTCTGATCCTTTTTCTACTTGCCACTCCAACGAAATTCCATCCTTAGCAACCGCAAGACTAACTCCCTTAAGCGCATCCAGTTTTCCACCTCCTGTTTCTATCATTTTTTTGATTTGTTCGTTAGAAGTTTTTGCTCTATCAACAACTTCTTCTTTCCATTCCTTAAGTTCGGTAACATCTTTCTTTAATCCGTCTATTTCTTTTTGACTCGCTTCTTTTACTTTAGTTACTCTTTGCAGCTCCTGATCTAGCTTCTTTTTGACCGCATCCAAATTGCTCTTTGTAAGAGTAATCTCTGCTGTATTTGGTGCTGCTGCTGTAGCCTTACTTAATGCAGCGTTATATGCCGTTTCTGCGGTTATAGCATCCGTTTGCGCTTTGGTCAGATTAGGATCCGGCACATCCAATGCTGCTTCTTTGGTTCCAATTAATCCTTCTTTTATTGTTACCAAAGAATCCACCGACCCGCCGGGGTTTCCCGCTCCTTTGATCTCTCCTTCAAGTTTATCTCTTCTATTTCGCTTCCCCACAAGCTCCTGCTCTTTCCCAACTCTGTCATGCGGTACCTTGTTGATCATAGCTATCATTGATTGCAATGCCATTGCCAAATAAACAATCTTCTCCAACGGTGACTTGGCATTTTTTGCCCCTTCGACTGCCGCTTCCATGTCTTGTTTGTGTCCTTCTGCATCGGTTTTGGGAACAGGTCTTTGATCTAACTTATCATCCAGTTCTTCTCTGTTAATTGTCTGCATATCATTCTTTATTTTTTCCACCTCTACGCGCGCCTTGTTGTATGCATCTTGTAATTCCTTTTTTCTTTCCGGTGATACTTTCCTCCCCGCTTCTTTTATGTCTTTTTGTGCAGATTGTAATTTTTCCAGTGCTGGTTTATAGGCCTCGTTAATTTTTTCCCTCAGTTGTGCTCTTTTATCCGCTCGCTGTTTGAATTCAACATCGCTGGACTGATCTACTTTTCCGGAATCAACCGTGGTTGTTAGTGCTTTAAGTTCCTCTTGTACTCCCTCTGCCTCTGCCACTGCCTCCGGCTTAGCTGCCGAAGCTGCTTCTCTTTTTGAGGCATCATCCGCAGTATCCATCGCTGCTTCCCCTGCTTGCTCTGCTGCTTCATCAGCATTGATTATTTCTGCTCCATTGGGAGCACGTACCGGTGTTGGTGGTGCATCGACACTTTTCGGTGTATTCGGTCCATCGAATATCAACCTCTTTTCTTTGGGAAGCTGCGAGCCGAAGTTGAATGTAAACAATTCTTTCATCATTACGATGTCGAAATAGCAGATTCCAGATCTTCCAGAGCTGAATCTTCTTTTTTATCTGTTAGAGTTTCGATGTATTTCATTGCGGCTTTTTTGTATTCCTCCACCTCTGTATGAAGTTTTTCCATGTATTTTTCGTATTGCTCTTTGTATTCCTTAAATGCATTTGTGTACCTTTGCATTCTTTCTGCCTTTGTTTGTGGAGTCTCGCCCTCGTGCTGTTGCGAGAGGCTGTCGAGATTACCACTCAGGAGCTCCGGCTCTATGCCTCCCATTATTAAATCGTAAATCTCCTGTCCGGAGAGGATGAGGGGCTTTTTTAGTGGTTTTGCCTGCGCTTTTGGGTCATCTGTCATATGTGTTTGTTTTCGTTACTATTATACCATAATAATGACCTTGGCGCTATCGTCGTTTCAACTGTAGATAAAGACTTAAATCGGGTATTGGAATACTGGAATATCGGGTAATTCTCTAATAGCGAGGCATGTCAGTCGCGATTGACGTGCTGAGCCCCAATAAACCAGTATTCCAGTATTCTTAATTATATGATTAAAACTATCGCAGGGAAGTATCCCCGCGCTAGTTTTAAGATTTCTTCTTCCCCTTCCTCCTCTCCAGTGCCTCCACCTCCTCAGTCAAACTCTTGAGCCATGCCGTCACCTTCCCCTTGCTCTTCCTCATCATCTCCTCACTATAAATCCTCAAGCTGTTTCCACTAACCCTCCATTGCGGATTAACTTTTAGAAGTTGCATGATTTCTTTTGCGGTGACTCGTTCCGATAACGTCATAACAATTTCAGTCGAATCTTTTTTGGAACCGGATTCTTCTTTGATACGGATTACTCCGGCTCTGCGACATGCCATCTTGAGTCTTAGAACTGCAAATAGGTTCTCCACTTGTTGCGGTGGCTTTCCGTATTCATCATTCAGATCATCTTCGAACTCTTTAAGTATTGATTCGTCCTCACTCCCCGCAAGTTTTTGGTAAACGGATATTTTTTCCTGTGGATCGGGAATATAGAAGGTAGGAATCATCGCTTCCACCGGCAAAAGAATTTCAACTGAAATATCTTCGTCGGCTCTTCCCTTCCCACCCGCCTTCATTTCTTCAACTGCTGCCTTTAGCATTCGCATGTAGTGACTGACCCCCACTGTCATCATGGTTCCTGATTGGTGAGCTCCTAAAATTTCTCCGGCTCCCCTGATTTCCAGATCACGCATGGCTACCTGGAACCCACTACCAAGCTCACAGGCTTCCACAATTGCGCGTAGCCGCTTGCGGGCATCATCTTTGAGCTTTTGTCCGTGATAGAGGAAAAACGCGTATGCCTGCAGTTTACTGCGTCCTACGCGGCCACGTAATTGGTAGAGTTGAGAAAGCCCGAAATTTTCCGCACCATTTACAATCAAAGTATTGGCACGTGGCAGATCGATTCCATTTTCGATAATTGTTGAGCTTACCAGCACGTCATATTTGCCATCTTTAAAATCAACAATCCTCTTTTCCAGATCATCGGACTTAAGCTGCCCATGGCCAACTATGAACGTTGCCTCCGGAATCAGTTCACGGAGCTTGTCGGCATAGGCATCGATAGTTTCCACACGATTATGGAGCATAAACACTTGTCCTTTGCGTTTAATTTCATCAAGTATTGCATTGCGTACAAGTTCATCGGAGAATTTTCTGACTTCTGTGATAATCGGAAGTCTCCCCGGTGGCGGAGTTGTGATTGTTGTAATGTCACGCAGTTTATGGAGCCCCAAGTTCAAAGTGCGGGGAATCGGGGTTGCAGTCAAAGTTAGAACATCAACATTTGCACGCATCTCTTTGAACTTTTCTTTCTGCTTAACTCCAAATCTTTGTTCTTCGTCCACTATCACAAGTCCCAAGTTAAAAAACTTAACGTCGGGCTGTAATAATCTGTGTGTTCCAACAACAATATCTATATCTCCCTTTCTTAATTTTTCCAGTGTCTCTTTTTGTTGAGCTGGTGATCTGAATCTGCTTAACATGTCGACTTTTACATTAAATCCCTCCAGTCTTTTTTTGAGTGAGCGCAAATGTTGATCAGCTAAGATTGTAATCGGAGCAAGGAACGCAACCTGCTTGCCTCCCTGCACCGCTTTGAACGCAGCGCGCATTGCAACCTCTGTTTTTCCAAATCCCACATCTCCGCAAATCAGCCTATCCATCGGGAATTCTGCCTCCATATCCTGTTTTAGATCTGATATGGCTTTTATCTGTCCCGGCGTTTCTTGGTAGGGGAATGCTTCGTCAAATTTTTGTTGCTCCTTGTTATCATCACCATATGAGTGGCCTTTTGCCTTCGCACGCTTAGCATAAAGCCCTAGTAGATCTTTTGCAATCTTCTGTGTTTCTTTTTTCATCTTTTCCGTTACACGTTTCCATTCCTGTGTCCCCAGTCTGGTCAGTTTCGGTTCGCTCCCCTCTTCGTAAACGAACTTACTTAGTTTGTCGGCTTGATCAACGGGTATAAAAAGTTTATCACCTTCTGCATAGGTCAATGCCAGATACTCACGTGATGTCCCGTCCACTTCTTTCTGTGTCATCCCTTCAAAAAGTCCTATTCCGTGTTCCATGTGTACCACGTAATCACCGGGAACCAACGAAGTAATAAAGTCGAGTGCAAGTTTTTGAACAGTGCGTTGCTTCCCCGCTTTTTTTAATGAAAAAATTTCACGATCCGTAAGAAGTGCGAATTTTAAATCCGGATTCTGAAGTGAGTGTGGCAGAAGATCATCATCATCCGCTCCGATTATTGTCATCGCTCCATCACGACTCTCAGCCTTTGTCGTATGCGCTATGTGTTCCTCCGTACAAATCTCCTCCAGCTCTTTTTGTCTTTTTGTAACAACAAATATGGACCATTTTTGAGTCAGCTTATCGCGAACATCATTTAAAAAATCCGAGAGTGTGTAAAACTTAAGAACAGAAAGATATCTGACGTGTGCGTGATTATCACTCGACTCGGGAAATGGAGTAAACCGCAGCGCAGAGGCCTTTAGGGGCAACTCAATGTCATCCTGATCGTCCAGAACAAGCAATGATTCTTTCGGTAATTGTTCAACAAGTGGCAAGGTATCCTCATAAATAATCGGGAACACCGTCAATGATTTCCCCGCATCTTCGGTTTTTGTAAGATCGTCTCTGTCCACTGAAATTATTTTTTCAACTTTATCGAAATCAAGTGACACTTTGTAAGGATGCTCTTCCTGAATCGGATAAATATCAAAAACATCTCCTATTCTTCTGTACTCACCCGGTTGCAAATACAAATCTTCTCCGTGACTGTATCCCATCTCGACCAATGCTTCGACGACGCAAGTAAAATCAATTCCTTTTCCTTTTTCGAACACTATCTTTTTGTCGGAAAACTTTTTATATTCCGGAAACTGGATATCCCAAGTATCACGCGAGCACAAAAATACTCCCTGCTCTTCTGACTGCATAAACTTTAAATACATCTGCAAAGCTTCCGGCACTATTTCTCCATCTGCATTTTCTATGGAATGAAGTATGTTGGTTTGTTGCCCAAAGAAGCTAAGCCAGTGATCCCATGTTTCGCAATGTTCATCAGAACCTGTTACAACAAGTGCCGGCTGAGGATTGAACGAAAGCAAGTGACTTAAAAGCAGTGTCTTTGCAGTCTCGTTAGAGGCACCGGAAAGAACCAGCCTTCTTTTGGCCTTAAGTAATTGTGATAGCTCCCGGTGAGTGTCATCTCCTAAGAGCAGAGATGGCTTCATAATTTAAAAAATAACTGACTTAAAAAAATGATGATTACCGTAGCAAGCCCCGCAGTCAAAAAAACTGCGGAAGCTCAGGTTTTCTTATTTCTGGGGATAATATAGCAGGATTAAGGGGGAAATTCAAGGTTTAAATGTTGAAATTCTTGGATGCCCCTTTGTCTGAACCCTGATTAAAGGATTAAAAGATAGACAGGATTATTGTATACGAGTAGATTTGTAGGTCCTTTATGCAACATGAGGATATTACAGGCAAGATTATTGGATGTGCCATGAAGGTGCATTCAGCGCTTGGAAATGGATTCCAGGAAGTTATATATCAACGTGCTCTTGCCATTGAATTAGAAAATTCAGATCTTGGATTCCAGCGTGAGTTAGAAATGGAGATTTCCTACTATGATCGTCCAATTGGAACACGCAGAGTAGATTTTTTAGTTGAGGAAAAGATTATGGTGGAAATTAAAGCAATTATTAACCTTGAAGATGTACATCTTGCACAGGCAATAAATTATTTAGAAGCGTATAAGTTAGGTGTTGGTTTATTGATTAACTTTGGTTCAAAAAGCTTACAATACAAACGAGTTTACAATAACAATATGAAAATCCCTTCTCTGTAATCTAGTAATCCTTTAATCATGATAATCAAGGTTCAGACACCTACTCCTCCTGCAACCTCAACGGCATAATCAAATGTAACGAATTATCATCCGAAGGCAAATGAAAGACCGCCGGATGCATGCTATCTGTAATATTAATCTCGATCTTGTTGCCATCAACATGAGTCAGGAAGTCCAGCAGGTAAGATGAGCTGAGTGCAATCTTATTGCTACCACCATCAACACTAACCTCCAGATGCGCTTCGTCCCTACCCATTTGTGTCTGCGGAGTTGTAATGCCCATCTCCCCTTTGTCAAAACTGAATGTAAGGTTGTTGTTAATCTCTTTTGCAAAGTAGTGCATACGTTTTACAACTGTAGTCAGCTCTTTTGTTGGGACAGAGATGGTTGTCTTTTTATCTTTTGGAATAATCTGTTGGTAATCCGGGAACTTTCCTTCGATAAGTCTGGAAAGGAGTCTTGTTTCCCCAACTGTAATCTCTATCTGTTGACTGCTTAAGGTAATTTCCACGCTTGCCGCAGGTGGCGGAGCCGCTTTTTTCTTTTTGTCATCATCCTCTGATTCTTCTTTTGTTGTGGTTTTAGAATCTTCTTTACCTTTCCCCAATACGCTCTTGAGTTCCTCTAAAACCTTTGCAGGAATAATGCAGGAGATATCTTTGCTACCGCTCTTTAGAGGAATCCTGTATTCCGAAAGCCTGTAGCTATCTGTTGCCACAAATATCAGGTTTCCCTTCTCCGCCCTCAGGTAAACTCCGGAAAGAACTGGACGCAATGTGGATTTTGCAGATGCAAATGTAACCATGTGCAGAGCTTCTATAAGCGGACGTGATTCAATTGAGAATACATCTTCTTTTTCTACGGGTGCTATTGTCGGATATTCAGATGCTGCCTCTCCTGCAATCATTGTCTTTGCGTGTTTAGATGTGCACTTAAGTTGTATGCCTTCGCTTGTTTCCAAAAGAACCTCTGGGTCTGAATTATATTGTGCAAAGTTTAAAATTGCTTTTGACGGAACTGTAATTGTTCCTTCGTTTTCTATGCTTGCTTCGAAACTTGTAATAATACTTAGCTCCAAATCGGTTGCACTTACTTTGCATCTTTTTCCTTCTGCTTCGATTAAAATATTTCCAAGAATTGGCAGAGCTTGTTGTCCACTTATTGCACGACTTACAAGTTGGATTGATTGTAGAAGGTCATTGGTTTGGCAAGAAAATTTCATGTCTCTATAGTAAGATAAAAGATAGATAAGATAAATATAAATAGTCGTAGTAATAAGGGGTTCTCCAGTCTACATGATTTGTGGTGAAGTATGTGGAAAATTTCGAGTATTGGGGTATTGGAATATTGGGGATCTGTTAAACAAATATATAACTGAGCGCTTCTTTAGACCAGTATTCTAATATTCCAGTATTCCGGCCACCAATAATATCTCTAAAATCCTTATTCACAGTACAAATATTGTGTGTGTCACCAATGTGGAAAACTCGTGGATAACTAAAGTAGTTAATGTTGTTAACTAATATTGCGCAAAATGGCTAATGCAAGCCAAAATTTTATAATTTTACTGTAATATCCAAATATCCAAAAAAGCGGGTATCCACAGGGGATGTGGAGAACTATTTGTGTTGTTTTACACAAACTAATCAAGATTATATGCTTAAAAATGTGGATTAGTTGGTTGTTTGTGGATAAGTTGGAGGGATTAGAATATTGGAGTACCGGAATATTGGGCCTCGTTTAAATAGACATACCCAGTATTCTAATATTCCAATATTCTAATATTCCAATATTCTAATATTCCAATATTCTAATATTCCAATTTATACAATCTTGTTCCTAAACTCATTTCTCCCCATTGCCCGAGGAGCACTTTTTTGGTTAGGAACAACGACCACCTCTCCCCCCCTCATTCTCACAAAACTTTTTTCCGGAACATCTTTTTCTACAAGTACATGACTACTTACAAAACTCCCTGCACCAATTTTTACACCCGGATTTATTCCGCTGTGGATTCCCAAACGACAGTCATTACCAATAACTGTTCCGAATTTATTTAAACCCGTATTTATTTCTTCTCCTTTAATAGTGGATGAGATCTCGGCTTCATCTAACCTGAGGTTTCCTGTGATACTCCCAGCACCAAACGAAACATTAGATCCGATTATGCTATCACCAATGTATGTTGAGTGAGTCCACACATGACTCGCAAACACACTCGATTTAACTTCGCTTGAATAGCCAACGACACAGTCAGAACTGATGCTTGAACCACGTACAAGTGCATTGTTTGCAACAATACTGCGTGGTCCTATATAACAAGGACATTTGATTGTTGCATGAGGAAATACTTTTACATCTTCACTGATGATAACCGGGCCATCTATTACTGCAGTTGGATGGATATTAGCTGTTGGATGAATTTGTTGCTCAGTTATGTTCCCGAGAAGAATTTCGAGTAAGGATAACATGTGCCATGGATACTTAACTGCATTCCAAACACTTTCATAAGGAACTGCTTTGTATACAAAGTCTTTGAAGAGTTTAGTGAGTGCTTGTTCATATCCATCATCCGTACCACTTGGGGTCACCCGGAGAGTTTCCAGCAAGATCGATGCATCTTTGTGTATATGAGCGACGATGTTTACAAGATCGCTTGGCTCGTTTCCTTCTCCCGGCTTTTCGATAACTTCCAGAATTTGATCACCTTCGAGTTTTAGATATCCTCCGGGGAAATATCTTTCAACTTTTTGTGCGAGGATTGCTCCTGATGTGTTCGAATCGGAAGTAGCTTCAATCAAACTTTTATATCCTGCAGGGTCAATTACATCATTTACACAAACAATCATTACAGATTCATTTCCACATGACGGGAGTGCGTCCAGAAGTGCGCCGCGCATCCCAAGTTCCAGATCCCTTTGTTCGACTGTTGGAAATTCAGGATACTGTCTGTGTACATCTTCAAGATTATGAGAGCCTCCTATAAGAGTGATGTCATCTAGTCCTGTTTCTTTGAGTCGTCCTGTCGTAACCTCCAAAAGATTGGTTCCGCATACCGGAAATAAAGTCTTTTCGCTAAGTGGCCAAAAGCGCTGGGAACGGCCTGCGATTAATAAGAGGACCCTCATTTAGATGGGGATTATAAGTGTATTTTGTGGTTAAAACTAGCATTTGGAGAGGTTTTTCCCTCCACCCCTAGCCCTTCCTCATGTAGCCCCTCTCCCCCTAGCCCCCTCCCCCCTCGGGGGAGGGGGCTAGGGGGAGAGGGAGACTCGGGAGGGCGGGGGAGGGGGACGCAAGGAGAGAGGTCGGCGTGCCAGATGCGCGGGGGGAGACCAAGGGAGAGAGGAGCACAGAGGTCGGTCAACGCTCAACCTCAACATCACCCTCTTCATCAGTCATCCTCACAGAAACACCAAGACCCTCATATCTCTCAACAACTTCCAAACTCGGATGCCCATGATCATTTTCTTTTCCTACAGAGATTACGGCAAGCTCCGGATTAACTGCCAGCAAAAATCCTGTTGATGATGAAGTGCGAGATCCGTGGTGAGGGACTTTAAGAATATTTGTTGTGATATCAGCCCCACTTTTAAGAATCTGATTTTCTACCTCTTCCTCGATATCTCCAGTGAGGAGGATTGACTGATCTTTATATAAAACTCTTAGAACAATCGAAGAATTATTCTCATTTTTTAAATTATTGTGAGCATTATCAGGCCAAATGATGTCAAGTGTAACTCCATCACCAATATCAATGTCTTTGGTTGGGTCAGGGATTATAAGCGGTATTGAATTTACTTTAATTTCATCAATCATGGATTGATATCGGCCAACATTAGATTCTGTTCCTGCCAGCATTATTGATATAATTTTATATCGCCTTAGGACTTCGGTAAGTGAAGTCAAATGATCTGCATGTGGGTGAGTGAGTATTACAAGATCGAGTGATCGATCAAAAAATGGCATGTATTTGCCCAGATGTTCAAGTGATGACATATCGGGACCACCATCTATCAGTATTTGTTTTCCGGTTGGGGTTATCAGTAGAGCCGAGTCGCCTTGCCCGACATTGAGGAAGTATGCGTGGAGTTTTCCGTCAGGCAAACGTGTGAGTTCATGTATGCAGAGGAGTAGGGCAACTAGGGTTGCTGCGAGTAGGAGGTGGTGGGGGGAGGTTGGTGAGGACAAAGTGAGGGATTATACACTGATTTAACCTATAGCTAAATCAATATAATTTGGTATAAAAATATCCTTACATAGAAAATCACAAATCACAAAACCCAAAACCCAACAAAATTCCAAATCCAAAATCCCAAACTTCGATCATTCTTTACTCTTGAGATTTGTTATTTGTGT
>JAHISE010000114.1 GCA_018818235.1 Patescibacteria group bacterium | reverse complement strand
GGGAGGAGGAAGCAGTTCCGGAGGATTTGGTGGATTTGGCGGAGGATCTTTTGGAGGAGGAGGCGCCGGAGGCAGTTGGTAGCATGAGCGTCTCGCTCATGCGGATGCAGTAACAATTAGAGTAATTGGTTACTGGATTTGATTATTTGTTAAACAAAATTGCTTGATGATATTCAAAATAAAGATAAATTAGTTTTCCTATGAAAAGATTTACACATGAAGATGGCGAAGAGGCAATGTGGAAATCAGTTATACGTGAAGAATTATTGAGTGGTGCAAAACCACCAACTAAACTTCTGGGAAATATGGGAGAAGCAGAGAGAATTACCATAAGTGACGGTCAAAGAGAAATGTTTGATGGATATCGTCGTTCAGTCTTTGGAGATTAGCTAATACAAATACATCCCACTTTTCACTTTTAATACCAATTCCAATTTTAAACAACACAAATATATATACAAATAATATCTGCGATAAATGCACCGTAGCTTTCCCTTGAGTCAATAAATTACAAATCTAGAACTTTGTGCAATTAATGATTTTAGGAAGCGAAGGTGTATCACTATTCACTTTTCACTAACGTATATAAATTTCAGGTATAATGCTTAATATGACTGAAACCTTACTGCTGGCATTATTCCTCCGTTACTTCACAATAGATTCCACTCCTCCTCCGCCAACTCCAACTTACAGGGAACTTAGGAAGACTGAAGGTGCAGGTGCTCTGTCTGTTGAAGTTGTGCCTGTTACAGGAGGAACCATTCCTCCCGGAGCGAGCAGGGTTAAAATGTTGGATATTAATATGACTGCATCGTGCAGTGGCGAAGTATCAATTAAATCAATCAAATTAGTGCGAAGGGGGCCCGGGGATTATCGTGATATAAGCAGAGTATATATTGTTGCAGATAACAGAAGAATCAGTCCTGCAATGCCCATGTCTCGTCGTGATGGGAGTATAATGCTGCGAGTAAATTCTTTTTCTATTCCACGATGTGAAACGAAAACAATAACAGTACTTGTTGATTTTTCCGGCACTGCTTCCGTTGTAGGAGAACACAGATTTGTTTTGCCAGGAGCAACAAGTATTGTGGCAGCCGCTTCTTCCATAAATGTCAGACAGATTCGCGATACAATCAGACAAGAAGAAAATCGCACAGTTGCCGGAGAGCAGTACGGAGAAATATCCGTAACTTATCTTCCTCTAACAACACGTATTACATATGGACATCGTCGCACATTTTTACGTTTTTCTCTTAAGGCCGATGGTCTGGATGATCATAGAATTAATGCCATTACCTTAACTAACAGAGGAACGGCAAATAAACTGGACCTCCAAAGTCTTTATCTTCCGGGAAGTAATGTTGCAGCTTCTTTGGAAGGAGACAAAGTAAGGTTGGAATTCAAACCACCTATCAGTCTCAAGAAAAATCAATCACGTCTTATGATTCTGCGTGGTGACGTGCGTGCCAGCAGGAGAAGGACTATTGACTTTATTATTGAGGAACCGGGGGATATAGAGTCGGAGGTGGTTAGGGGGAGGGTGAGGTGAAATCCCAAAATCCAAACCCCAAAACCCAACGAAACCCAAAATCCAAAATTTCAAACTATGATCGTTCTTTAGTTGCCCGCTCTACGTAGTAGCAGCATTGTTGGGATTTGTTATTTGGGATTTGGGATTTGTTTTTTTGGGATTTAAGAGCTAGTTGGCATAATCATAAATTCATGCGATACTCCTCCCCCCATGCTCAAACGATTCCTCTTAATCATACCACTGGCACTCCTTACCTCTTCCTGCACTCCGGTTGAACACCTTCCTTCAGACGAAGTTCTTTCCAGGTCTGCAAAGGCAAATCAGAATATGAAGTCCTCTGAGTTTGATCTGAATGCTCAGTATGGTTTTGAAATATTAAATATTCTAAATATAGATGGAGAGCTATATTTAGAGGGAACACTCCAGCAGAGTGGAGAACAAATTCATTTTGTAATCGACAATACATCCAAAATAATTCAGGGAGATGAACCTATGGATGTGCAATTCAACGGTGAGGTAATAACAGGACAATCAACGGATACCATGATCAGAATATATGACATCAAAACGAATCCGCTTTATCCGTTGTTTACGTCGGAGAAAGTGGAAAAATTGCGCGGTCAATGGTGGAGATTACCATCAGATGAAACTCAAAGTCAGGATAAAATGCTGACCCCCGATACACAAATGATCAGAACTCAATCTGAGGTTGTAAATGTTATTGCTGATCTTGGATTTGATTTTGTTGGTAAACGACGCATGTATCATTACCAGACGGCAGTTGACCCTGAAAAACTTAATTCGTATCTTACTGAATTATCCAAACGAAGTCCTAATGAAATTAATTTTGAAGAAATAACTGATCTTGTAAAAATGCTGGATGCCAAGGGGGAAATATGGATAGATGCGCAGACGTTTCGGATGCACAAGATAAAGTGGTCCTTTGCACAAATCAGTCTTAGCGAGGCTGTTACAGCTTCATTATCATTTACTATGATATTCTCTGAGTATAATCAAGCCAAACCAATCGATATTCCGGTTGATGCCATACCACTTACTCAGGAGTATATTTTAAAACAATATGAACTTAATGATTTGAATATATTGCCAAGAACACTTCCAACAGATCAAGAAGATGCTATTATAGAGAGGATATTGAACGGGGCTTAGGTTCCCATGATCATGTCATCTTCTCTAAACTGTGTATGCCTGACGATAAACCCTTCGTCGACACTCTGCAGGGACCGAAGCAAGTAAAGCAATCTTCTGCAGAAAATGTACCGCCTGTTATGCGAAAAAGGATGAAAAAGATCCTGGCGTTTGTGTTAGGAATTCCTTATCTAATTTTTATTGTTTGGTGTCTTTTTCTGTTAAGTGTATTTCCAAACAGAACTGGAGCATACCAAGATTTATTAATGCCCGGTGTTATAAGCTGTGGAGTGGTTATTATATTTATATTAGTAATTGCTGCAATTGCTCTAAAGCGTATTTTACGTAAGGGAGTTAATAACAGAAATAGAATATTTGGGACTTTACGGTTAATTGCTTTTATTCTGCCGGGATTGATATTGGCGTTGATTGTGCCTCCTTCCATAACAAAGGAGCCATCTCTTGGTATTGATATTATAGACCCATCCGGTGGTGAAAAATTTATAGCACCTTTGTCTATTAAGTTCAGTGTGCAGTCGTCATTGGAAATATTGGCTCGCAAAGGGCTGGGTGCTGTTGAATATTCGTGGGATTTTGATGGAGATGATAATGAAAATGTTCGTACTGCAGTTCCGGAAGCAACAGGGCTTTACGACAGGACGGGATCATATATTGTCAAAGTAACAATATTTTTGAGCAATGGAGAGACAAGACTTATTGCCAGAAGAATATCCATACCGGAAGAAGTATTTTCCGTTTCTCCGGAAAGACCCGGTGCGGAGGAACCTATTCGTTTTAGTGTTGAGTATCTTGTTGACAGTGTTGATATGATAAGGGAAGTTCTTTGGGATTTTGATTCAGATGGTATTACGGATTTAACAACAAATTTGCCTGACGCCGTCCATTCTTATCTGAGACCGGGGAAAGTCAGAGTTTCCGCAATTGTTAAATTAACCAATCAGAACCAGAATAATTATGAACGAGTAATCGAAATATTTGAGCCTCAGCCACCGCCTTTTCCGGTTGAAATTAAGTCAGAGCCGGAAAATCTGATCGGTCCAAAGCCTTTTGGAGCAATATTCAGAGTAGAAACAGATGAAGAAATCGAAGATGTGATATGGGATTTCGGAGATAAAACGGATAAGGCAAAGGGTGTGCGTGTTGCACATACATATCATAATCTTGGTGTTTATCAGGCTACTGCAAGGATTCACACCTTAGACGGTGAAATTGCCAATATTTCAACTATAGTGAGAGTTGTTGGTAGATTGGATTTGCCGGACTTGAATTTTGATTCAACTCCAGAAATTAACAGGGATACTTTGGAAGGTGAGGTTCCTGTTAATGTCCACATAATTCCTCGAACTTCTGTCCCACTCATAGATTTTCGATGGGAGGCTCCGGGTGCCACAAGTGTAGGTTCTACAGAATACGAACTTAAGGCGATATACAGAAGAGCCGGAAAATATGATATTTCAATAATAGGTCAGGATCCCGATGAAAAAGTAATGCGTAAAACACTAAAATTAAATGTTAAGCCACCTTCTTCGCAAGTTGTAATCCATATGAATCCGGGTGGAGGTGTAGCACCGCAAATGGTCAGGTTTGATGCATCTGAAACGGTTATACCCGGAGAGGAGATATCGGGATTCGAATGGAAGTTTGGCGATGAAACGGGTTCTCCAAGGCAGCTTGGAGCACTTGTGGAACATGTTTTTGAGCGTCCGGGCACATTTAATGTTGAATTAAAAGCGTTCACAACAAGTGGCAATACGTACAGTGGTGAAAAAACAATAGTAATTCGTGCGGCTCTTCTGGAGGCATGTGCAAAAGCCAGTCGTACGGAAGGCAAAACTCCACTTGGAATAAGTTTTAATATGGAGTGCACATCAGGAGTTCCTACCGAGGTTAATTGGGATTTTGGTGATGGTTCACAGTCAGATCAGCGGAATCCAATTCATGTTTACGAGGTTCCCGGAGTGTATAATGCCGTGTTAACCATAATTGATGCTTCGGAATCTACGGACACGGAAACGATAACAATTACCGCTCAATAATTTATTTATCTACTTTTTCTCTCAATATGAAAAGAAAGAATATGATCAGGATAGTTGCAGGGTTTGGAGCTGTTGCGATTGTGTTGGCAGCGTTGTTGCCTGTGTTGACAGCATTCTAATCGACAATCGACATTCGACAATCAACAATCGACATTCGACTTTGGAAATAGTTAGATATACGTAGGTTTATATCATTATATTAGGTGTCGATTGTCGAAAGCGGAGTCACGTCGCACTTGTGCGACTGTGACGGAGCGTGTCGACTGTCGAATGTTATACTGGGAATCGACGCTTCCGTTTCAAATTTATCATAAGCCTTCTCGCCCATTTCTTTTTGCATAAAGAAGGCAGCACTCCCAATCATTGCGGCATGGTCAGTACAATATACGATCTTTATCGGAGTTCTTAATAATACAGGTTTGATTGATTCTTCTGCGAGTTTGCGAAGATGAATGTTTGCAGATACTCCTCCGACCAAATGAACTTCTTTAAGTTCCGGATATTTCTTAACTGCTCGATCAATTCGGCTCACCAGATGTCTGCAAATTGCATGTTGATATGATGAGGCGACATTCGACAATTGACAATCAACAATCGACTTTCGACTTTCGACTTTCGACAAATCCCTCAACAAGTACTTCAGTGCAGTCTTTAATCCCGAGAAACTAAAATCAAGAGTCTCATCATCATGTAATGGATTTGGGAATTCGTATGAATCAATATTTCCTTTTTCGGCTGCTTTGAAGATAGAAGGACCGCCGGGGTAGGGGAGTCCTAACATAGAAGCTCCTTTGTCAAAAGCTTCTCCTGCTGCGTCGTCTCTGGTTGAACCAAGTAATTCACCTTTTGTGTGTGATGATCTTAACCAGAGTTCGCTATGACCTCCTGAGGCAGATAATGTGAGTATTGGAAACTTAGGTTCATCCAATTGATCCAGCCAGGTTGAACTCAGGTGTCCTAATGTGTGATGTACTCCTATCAAGGGTTTTTTGTGTATTGATGCAAGTGTTCGGGCTACTGTTGCTCCAACTAATAGTGATACAAGCAAACCGGGACATTTGGTAACTGCAATGGCATCAATTTTCTCAATTGAAAGGCCGGCTTTTTCGAGTGCCTGATTAATAACAGGCTGAATGCTTTCAACTTGTTTTCTGGCTGCTTCTTCGGGGATTACTCCACCTGAATCAGAAAATGCATCTTTGGAGCTGGCTATAATATTGCTTAAGACCCTTCTTCCATCTTCCACAACTGCCGCAGATGTTTCATCGCATGATGTCTCTATTGCAAGTATACGCATAGGGTGATTTTTGCTCATAAACAAGCGAAAATCAAGCTATAGGGCATAATTACAGATAATTGTCATATAGCTTAAAATGTAGTATAATATATATAAATGAAAAACAAATACAAATATGCAATTCTTGCCATATTCGCGACCATAGTTACTTTGGAGTCATTTGGTCTATGGACAAAGATAATAACTGGTTCGGTTTTATCGCGATTTATGGTTATTTCAGAAGAGGTAATGTGGCTTCCTGAACATGTAAATTTACACAAATCAGCAGAATCAGTTGTTCCTGAAACAGAAGGTTTGGCATTAAATTTAGAGCTAAGTGATAATGAGCCTGTAGATTCGCCGAAGCCACTTTCGGAACCAAAAAAAGAAGATATAAAGCCCAATATTGAAAATGAGAAAACAACGATTGTTCCAACCGAGATGGAACCGGATATCAAAGAAAAATCTGGATTACTTGATGCGATTTTCAACAATCAAATGGAGAGGGAGATGGAGCAGTGGGGAATAAGTGAATGGTACTCTTTGTCTATTCCTTCAATCGGGATTCGTTCTACCATATATCTACCTGATCGCAGATACTGGGATTCAAAAAAGTGGGACTTATTGGAGGAGCAAATGCAGGTAGGATTATTACACGGGGCCACTGCATATCCGCATTCATCCACTCCCGGATATACCGGATCAGTAATTATTGCCGGTCATAGCAGTCCTCCAAATGAACGTGTTAGTGAAAGCGCTTACGGAACATTATTCGCCTCTTTGCCTAATATCGAGCGTGGAGATAAAATTACAATCGCAGGGCAGGGGACCATAGCAACTTATCAGGTAATGCGTATCAACGTTGTGGATCCTGCTGATACTCAAATATTGTCTCAGCAATCAGATAAAAGTATTCTTAAGCTGATTACTTGTTTCCCGATTGGAACCACAAAACAGAGGATGGTTGTTATTGCGGAGAGGGTGGAATAAATAACAGAGGTCGCAGCAGCGATTCGAAAATCGCTGTTATTTATTCTCCAAAAACATTATCCAATAATCTGTTGAAGAAAGGAAAATCCACTTCATCGTAGTACTTACTTATCATTGCTAAAACATCTTCTCTGCTTTTACCCCGCTCTTTTAGATATTGAAATTGCTTGGTAAAAGTAGCCTGTTCAACTTGATTGTTTGGGTATGGGTATTCAGATTCTAAATCCTTAAAAGCTGGTCTCTTCTGGTTAGCTTGATACATTTCAGGTGATTCGGAGTCTAAAAAATTTTGGCAATGTGCTAATTCATGGAGTAACCAAGCAATTTCATCTGGATTATTTTGTGCTTCAAAATAGCTCTGTCTAAATGAGATTAAGCCAATTTCTGCATGAGATTGTGATGGCTGGCTCCCTTTTATTTTTCCCCAAATATCATCTGGGATAATGGCAATGAATATTTCGTTTAGCCTTTCGTCATTTAGAGCTTTGAGCCGTGTTTGATAATGTTCCGGTAGATCTTTTACTTTCAATATATTTATTCTTTCTACATCATCATGTTCAATTCTAGGATCTTTTATAAAATACTGTTTTATATCAGCCTCTCCGGAAGCCGGTTCCAATCCAAGCGAAGCTCTGGTTTCCGATATCTTTGCTAGATCTTCTGTTTTTGCCGCTTCTTCTTCTGCATTTAAGATATTAGGATCTAGCCCCTCCGAATCATCAATATTTGGTTTTGTATGAGTTTCAGCCTTTGGTAATTCAGGTTGTTGGTAAATTGATGTTGGTTCTTCGTCTTCGTGCATACTTTGTGTTTATATGTAAAATATAATTGTTAATTAATCATTTCAGGTTTCATGTGATTATACACTTATTTTAGTCAAAAATGAATCTAAAAGGGTTCAGTATGTTTTCTATTCAGTCTAACTCGTATTCATCCCATTTTCATTGTAAACTAAGCGACAATGAAGAAAGTGAGTATTAATATTACTTGGTTCAATATTGCAGTGGGAACATTGTTCTTGCTTTTAATATTCAAATTCTTTTACTCCTTATTCGCATTCGATCTACCTTTGGGATTTGACCCTGGGATGTATAGGTACTTGTTTATCAAATATGCGAATGCATGGCCTCCAATATCTATTCCTGAGCTTAGGCCTTGGGCACAGGAATACCCTTATGGACTTTTCATATTTACCAGTTATCTGATAAAAGCAGGTATTCCGGTAGATTGGTTCTTGGGATGGATATGGAACTTATTCCCGATTGCGCTGCTTGGTGTTTATTCAGTAATAATTGCAAAAAGAGAAAACAGAGCAATAGGAGTTTTGATTCTGTTGATGGGTCTGCTCTCAATCGCATACTTTGATGGATTTGCTCAGATGTATTGGAAAACATATCTGGCATTGTTGTTTTTGATCCTTTCATTCCATTGTTTGGAAAGGGGATCTTTGTGGCTGTTGCCTTTTGGAATATTAACCATACTTACACACAGTCAGACCGGTTTGATATTGGGGCTATCGTTATTGGTATGGTGGCTTGTTAGGCTCCCAACGGATTGGAAGGACCCCGTGTTTAGGAAGTGGACATTTATATTCGCACTAATCGGAGTATTGGGAGTTATATGGTACATACCTATATGGGAGCGTGCATTTTGGTCTCCCTTCAAATCAATATTGCTGTTAAGAGGAGCGGACGCTCCCGCCGGGAATTTTCCCGATACAATCTTTTATATTAAAAACGGATTGGTTTTATTTGTATTGAGCATATTGGGCTGGGCATTCAGTTTGCAAAGTGGGCGTGCTACTTGTTGGCATATAGCACCCTTTATATGTGCGGTATTTATTGTATTTAGGTTGGTGTTTTATAAAAGATTTTATCTTCAGTTTGATTTCTTCATGTTGTACTTTGCCGCATTGGCATTGTATGGGCTTTGGAATCAGTACAAAAAATCATTCATCAGAATATTCTTAATAATACTTTTAATTGGTCAGGCACTTGTTTCTATTCTTTATGTTTTAAATAAGGAACCACGAATGTCAGTTGAGGAATTGGAAAGATTTTTATCTATTCCTCGGTTTGTTGAGGATAATGCACATATTATTGCTTTGGAAAATAATGCCGCAGTTTGGCTTTTGGGCTGGCTTCCGGATTATCACACGGGAGGTCCGGGACTCTTTGATTTTCCGGCATGGACGTATGAGGAATGGGAAAAGTTTATTTATGGTACGCATCAGGAGAGATTGCAATTAATGCGAACGTTAGGTGAGCATCCTTTGTACTTTATGACATCCTCTTTGTTCTATGCGCATTATGGTGAGTTTGCAGAACCGTTTGTAGCTGATGAGTGTTTTGAGAAGGTAGAGGGGACTCCGCTTTTGAAAGTTGTTTGTAGGATATATTAGGGATTAGAGAGGGCTTTGGAGTATAAATTCCTAAATTCCTAAATTCGCAAATTCACAAATTAAAATAAAAATTCATAAAATTAAAAAAAAGGAAAGAATTTGAATTTATGATTGTTAGATTTTTGGAATTTCATTGGAATTTGGTTTTTGGAATTTGGAATTTTCAAGTACCCTTTACATAATGCTTAATCTATTTCCCTCCCGCGAAATCGCTATTCAAATACTGAACCTCTCCATACACTGGTACGGTCTAATGTATCTTTTTGGATTCCTTCTTGCCTTCTTCCTTTTGCCTAGAATACAAAAGTATAGAAACTTGTATCTGACTAAGGATGAGTGGTCCTCGTTACTTGCATGGGGAGTTATAGGTGTGATTCTTGGTGGACGACTTGGATTTGTACTGTTTTATGAGCCATTTTATTACCTATCCGCTCCTCTAGAAATAATAAAAGTTTGGCATGGCGGAATGTCCTCTCATGGTGGATTCTTAGGGGTAATAACCGTACTAATTATTTATACAAGGAGGCATAATTTAGACCTTCTATCACTTCTGGATTTATTGGTTATTCCTGCTGCAATCGGTCTGGCTCTTGGCAGACTTGGAAACTTTATAAACGGAGAACTTTATGGAATAGAGACTTCTGTAGCTTGGGGGATGTCCTTTCCCGGAGTGGATGGACTCAGACATCCGACACAAATATACGCAATTCTTAAGGATTTGATTATTGCCGGATCTATGACAATGTATATGTGGTCAAGACCTTTAATGGGAAGGGTTTTTGCACTTGCAATTTTGTTGTATGGATTACTTAGATTTCTGGTTGAGTACTTCCGTGATCAGCCGTATGGATTTGTAGATTTGGGGATTACTACAATAAGCAGGGGGCAGATTCTAACGATTCCTCTTATTGTAATTGGATTAATAGTTTGGTGGATATCTAATAATACGAGAAGAATTATATTTAAATCCGAAAAAAGAAATTCGAAATCCGAGGGAAAATATAAATCCTAAAAAATAAAATGAGCTATTTTGTATTTATGATTTCCTTCGTATTTCTTGTTTCGAATTTCGGATTTTATTCGATGTGCAAAAAACTCTTCCTATGTATCCCACACACCCCCCTCGATTTAATCAAATCAAAATGTTCAGGTGTTCCATATCCTTTGTGACACTTAAAGTCGTAATGAGGAAATATGCGATCATGTTTTTTCATAATGCGATCGCGCGTAACTTTTGCAACAATGGAGGCTGCTGATATGCATGGTTCCAGAATATCACCGTCTATAATTGAACTATGAGGATAGTCGAACCAGAATTTGTCTCTTCCGTCTATTAAAAGATATGTGGGTTTCATTATTTTTGATAACTGCATAACTGCACGTTGCATTGCTTTTTCGGTAGCATCCAGAATTCTGAGTGTATCTACTTCCTGCGCGGTTACTATCCCGAAGCCATATAAACAGTATTCCTTTATCCATTCGAATGCCTTGTCTCGTTCATCTGACGAAAGTTGTTTGCTGTCGCAAATAAATGAAGGAAGATATTTGCTTTTTATAATACATGCTCCGGCTACAACAGGACCGGCAAGTGCGCCACGGCCCGCTTCATCTACACCGGCAATTACAATTGATGATGAACGATCTTCTTCCATATACTTGACAGATAAGCTAAATAGAGTAGAATCGTTTAACGTTCTTTTTATCATCATATCATAAATCCAGACTGTATTGATTTTAGATTTTCAATTCACTGTAATTCCCCTCACTCTTCGATTTCGCTCATAGTGGCCACAAACCTTGTAAAAGATTTATATCTGCGAGTGACCATGAGTCTGTCGAATGGGGCCACCCTACCCTCTCCCCCTGAGGGGGGAGAGGAGAATAGGAAAAGTAAAGAAATTATTTCAATAACAGTGATAGACTAAATACTATTCAATACATTTGTTTCTTAGATGAGCCAATGAATGTCTGCATTCAGAGTTGCACGCGTATGCATGAGTGTGGATTAAATTGGCTTAACTATGGAAGGAGAGGCCATGGGCGATTTGTTGCTCGGGAATGGGGGACTGGTAACAGTGATCTTAGGATTACTGTTGATCTGCGTTGTTGCCGATTTCATTCGACGACGTCGCAGTGGATAAGCCAATGCCGGTCCGAAAGGACCGGCGTTTTTTTAACAATCGACAGTCAATTATCAATTGTCATTAGTAACTCCCTAGCAATCTCCCTTTCATTCCAGGGAATCTGACCTTCCTTGGTCCACATAGTAGTATCACTTCCTTTGGCACATAAGATTACTGCATCACCTGCTTGCGCATTATCGAATATGAATTTTATAGCTTCTTTGCGATCAAAGATTCTGTGAGCTTTACATTGCGATTGATCAATTCCCGTCCAAACTTCATCAATAATTTTCTCAGGATCTTCCGTATAAGGATCTTCGTTTGTTACAACAACAACGTCCGCAAGCTCACTACAGAGTTTTCCGACAATAGGTCTTTTCTCTTTCATGCGATCACCGCAACTTCCGGTTAGAACTAAAATTCTTTTGTCAGGACTAATCATTTGTCTGAGAGTTGAGAGAGTTTTTTCGTATGCAGCCGGAGTTACAGTGAAATCAACATAAACCGAAAAACTTTGTCCTTCATCAATTAATTCCATTCGCCCCGGAGAGCCTTTGAATGTTTTTAGTGCTTCGGTACTTTTTTCAATTGATACTCCAACTGCGTAGGCGCAGGAGATGGAGCAGAGGGCGTTTTCGAGGTTGAAGGAGCCGGGTAACGAAATGGAAAGTGGAAAATGGAAAGTGGAAAATTTATCATCTTCTATATTTAGTATGGCTGAGGAAGATGCGTGTGATGTTTTTATGTCAGAAAGCGAAATAGTAGAATCGTATTTTCCACTTTCCACCTGTGGTGAGCTTGTCGAATCCACTTTCCGTTTACCGTTTGAAAAACAGATAGTCTTATCAGACTCGATCTTAGAATAATTTAAAAAGGTCTCATCGTCGGCATTAAGAACTTTAGTTCCATTCCCCTTAAGCATCTTAAACAACTTATCCTTATCTTTCCTGTACTGTTCAATTGTTCCATGATAATCCAGATGCTCCATTGAGGTGTTGGTGATTGCCGCGACTTTGGGATAGATATGATTTACACGACCCTGTACCAGTCCATGTGAGGAAATCTCGAGGACCGCATGTGTGCAACCTTCTTTGGCAAGTCTCCTGAGGAAGCTCTGAATCAGGAAAGGAGAAGGAGATGTCTTCTGTGTTTCATTCCAATCAATATCATCATTGATCTGTAGAAAAGCGGTTGATATTGCTCCTACTTTGATCCCTGATTCTTTAAGGATATGAGTTGCCATGTTCACTGTTGTTGTCTTTCCATCTGTGCCGGTAATTCCAATAATAGTTAATTTTCGTGCGGGGAATCCATTTATAAGAGCTGCAATAAATGCACGCATGTAATGCCATAACAGTCTTATAAAGCTGCGTTCGGGGATCATTGATTTGATTCGATTAATCATAGTGGAATATTAGAATACTGGAATATTGGTAAAAACACACCAGTATTCCAATATTCCTGTATTCCAATCATACGCTTTGTTTCTCATTTGATATGTTCAGAATCGCATGTGCTTCATCTATGTCTTCTAAAATTCTCTTCTTTAGTTCATCCTCTGAATCGAAATTCTTAACATCTCGGATTTTCTTTGTAAGCTCAACGGATAAATCAGAAGGATTTGAATCGGGAGCATGATCTATTAAATGTACTTCGAATGCTTTGCTTTCTTTAAATGTTGGTCTGGGTCCATAGTGAATAACACAGTCGAATGTCGATTGTCGAATGCCTGCCGGCCGTAGCTCCGCCGAGGCGGACGAAGGCTGGTCAATTGTCGCCTTACCTGCATATATTCCTTCCTCGAGATCATCCGGAATATCATCAAGACTCAGATTAATCGTTGGAAACCCAAGACCGGATCCACGACCGCAGCCGCCAATGACTTTAGCTGAAAAAGTTATTGGAAGACTTGGACTCATTCTTGTGGCTGACTTAATTCATTGCGAGCACTGTCTGCCATGACCTTTGCAATGTTTTTTACTTGCTCAGTAATAGCCAAAAGATCAGGGCTAAGTTCGTGAGCTTTGGCAGCCAGATTCCATGCATTTCCACTAACAGTTACTACCTCTTCGAACTTACCTTGAGAGCCAAGCCTGTATGCTTTGGAGAGTTCTCTAAAAGCTTCCGCAACCTTTACAGCTCCTTTCACAACGGATTCTTCGGGACGTATAACCAACGCACCTCTTGCTGCAATCAAAGCACGAGATGATGCAAACTCGGCTTGATCAATATTCCCTTGATCCAGCATTGATAGAGTTATTATCATTTCATTTTCAGTTTCGGATAGGAGTGCCTGAGCCCTTTTCTTTTGTTGGTACATCATAAATCTATACAGAAGCAGTGCGGTGTCTCCTCGTTTTAATTGATATTCAGGATGTAAAAGACCGTCAGGATTTATCATTATCATTGATGATGCAAGTGCGTAACGCATATAAGGATAAAACCAGTCATCAAGACTTGAAACATCGGTAGCAAGGGGGATTTTAAGCTCACCTAAAAACTTTGTTGGTTCTATGCCATTTGCAAGTTGCAACATCTTTAAAAATTCAGCTGTAATTACTGTGCTAGTACCATTAAAATTTGTCTTCTTGGGAGGTCCGTCAATAATGCTATTTTGTCTTGCAGCTTCCACATATGGCAAAAACCATACTCCGGTTTCTATATCTTCGAAAGGAGTTTCTGTTACCTGAGCAAGCACTTCTGCTTTTATAAGGGGGGCAATAATTATTTTCATTGCTTCAGCACGGTTTACGCTCTTATCAGGCTGGAATGTACCGTCTTCGTATCCGGATATTATTCCCTGACTTCGTAGGTATTCCACAGCATCGTAAACCATGTGATCCGGAGGAACATCTGTGAAAGATTGGGCTTGTTGAGCATTGACAGAGTTTATAAGTAATAAAGAACATATTGTTGCGCCAATAAAGGCAATAACTGATTTCATAATCCGATGGGAGGGAAGAATATTGGAAGACTATCAGATTTGGCTAAAAAACGCCAAATACACTGGTAATTAGCTATTATAGACTATGGACTAATTGTCAAATATAGTGTACAATAATATGATTAAACATGACATACAAACATATAGCAATCGGCTTGATATTCGGCTCCATGCTGCTGATTGGAGGCATTCCGGTAGTAAATGCCGAAGAAAGTAGCTCATTCAGACTATATCATTCCGTTTCTAATGATGCTCAGAAAGGCCCTGCGGTTTCGGATAGCTTTAATATGAATGAAGATGGGATAACGGTAAATGTGATGCCTATAACAAGTGGAAGCTTTCAGATTGTTACCGCACCTCCGCTTGTTATTGAGGAGGATGGAGGTGATGGTGGAGGAGATGATACGGATGATACATTGGGTGGTGGAGGAGGAGAGAGTGGTGGACGTAGAGGAGGAGGAACAACAACTACAAATCCTCCGGCTCCTACTACTCCTAGTGGTGATGGGCCAACGCCTCCTTCTTCGGATGATGATGGCAGGCCAGCGGCGCCATCGGAACCAGCTGTAGAGCCTCCAAAAAAACCTGCATTGCCATCGTATGAACCTCCTTCAGATGAAGTTGATTTCAGATTACCAAGTACGGATTATATTTCTAAATTGTTATTACCATTGCGAAGAGGAGAAGAGGTATTTGCTCCATTGCATTATTTTAGAATTATTGATTCTAAAGATATGGTAAGAATGGTTCCATATAAGCAGGGGATAGAGCCAAGTGAAATTATCAGAATTATTGAAGAAGTTCATAAGTATCAAATTGCAGTTGTTACTACTCAAGCTATTGCTGCTTTATCATTTCTTACTGCATTTAAATTGTTACTTAACAAAGTTCCTCAAAGCATTCTTTCTTCTATGAGAATTGGTGGACTTTCTTCTTCAAGGGCGATAGCAGCAAGGGCAACCAGAAATACTGCCGTTAGACGCAGAAAAAGATCAAAACATAAAGCCTCTAATAGAAAAAAGAAATGAATATAAAAAATGTTAGCAATGGCATCATACGTCTGAGAACTTCTCTCGGAGCAATCTTAGGCATATTAAGTTTATTGATAGTATCTACGGCTTTTGCCGAAACTACCGTTCCAGAACGATTTACATACAACGGTCATTTGCTCGACTCAAACGGTGATGCAATAACAACAGAACACTCTATCAGATTCAGTTTGTGGAATAGTTCAGATTTTGTTTCAACTGATGTTTCGGCAACAGGTGCTCTGAATACTGCCGCATCCACTTACGAAAATTGGAACGAGGTTCATTCTGTAATTCCAAACAGCGATGGATACTTTACTGTTGAACTTGGTACCGGAACATCATTACCTGATTTTTCTACTCTATCCAATTCTACATTAACAAGTCTTCACCTTCAGATAGAAGTAAAAGTTGCTTCTGCGGAGAACAGTGCCTATGAGCTCCTGGATCGTGATAGTTCAAATGAAGTATTGGACAGAACTCAATTGCTTTCGGTTCCATTCGCGATTAACTCAGATCTTTTGGACGGTCATGATACGGGAACGGCAAGCGGATCCATTCCTGTTTTGCTTACGGGAGGTCTTTTGGATGTTTCCACTGTTCCAGGAGGAACTAATCAAGATACCTTTACGCTTGATAGTGATGGTTCTGTATCGGATGGAAATATCAGTCTTCAGTTTGGCAATAATCTTTTAAAAACTTTTGCTTATGATGTAACAAATTCTGTGTTCTCGTTCAACGATGCGGTAAGGATTGGAGGTCATTTGACTGCCACTGGAGGATTCACAGCCTCAGGTACAATTGCTACAGAAAGCGGTATTGTAATAAACCTAGAAAACGAGGCGAAAGATTCTGTTATGGCATTCGGTAATTCCCTTGGACAGGAAACTCTTAAATTCCTGAATACGGAGCATATATTTGAATTCTCAGATGATTTACGTACTACAGGAAATCTTTCCGCAAGTGGCGTATTGGCTGTGGAATCAAATGCAATGATTGGAGGGGCTTTGACTGTAGGTGGCTTAATTAATGGAATAGATATTTCTACTCTTGCCAATTCTGAAGAAGATTATCATCTAAAAGTTTCCAGTGGAGGAGGTTTAACTGTTGATGTGGCAGGCGGAGATTATAGGCTTGGTGGAAATGTTACTCAGTATGCCGGTTCAACTTCCAATTCCGTGGTTGATGAGTCTACAAACTATATATACTTCAATACTGGTGGTTTGGTAATAAACCAGACCGGATTTCCGACAAATCATATGTATATTCCATTGTCCAAGGTCGTTACTTCCGGTGGGGATATAACAACTGTGACTGACAAGAGAGTATTTAACAGTGATGATCGTCAGAGGACTGTGACTAGAACATTCCAGCCTGAGTATGAGGGAGCAAGCTATATTGCAGATGGATCAAATAATGTGGGGCAGCTTCTGGTTAATCACTCAGGAGGAAATCTGATGAACTATTACAAATGGACCAGTACAAGAGGCTCACTTAATGACTATGACATTATGTTGCGAGCTGAGCTTCCGGATGACTTTGTTAAGTGGGGGAGTACTCCGTTGTCCGTTTCGTACAGATCGACTTCAGCCACCGCATTAGATAACAAGTTGGATATTACAATGTTTGATTCAAGTGGAAGTACTGTCACATTGTCGGGAACCAGTACGGGTCTAAGTAGCACTACCTGGACAACTTCCACTCATACTTTTGGTGGATCGCCCACATGGACGGCGGGATCGGGTACTTTGATTCGATTGAGAGTATATGCAAAAGATGATGAGGAAATGCATATTGGAGCTGTTAAGCTGCAGTACATAGAACTTACATCTGAGTAAATGGTTGAATGGTTAAAATGAATGGTTGAATGGCTGAATGGTTCCCAAAGGGTTACGCAAGCCTGTTGTTTCAGTTATTAGTATTAGATTTAGATGATCGCTTGCCACGCCTCACATGTGAGGCGTGGCTTGCGAACCATTTAACCATTCAACTATTTAGCCTGTAAAATATGCATCATAGCGTCCTTATTGGAAGAAAAATCTACTAATATCTAAATATAACAATTAACTAATATAGGCAAGTCTGTATAAATGCATAAAATCCGCTTTTTTGTTATAATAGTGGGATAAAACGAATATAAACACATGAATAAAAAATATATAAAACACTTTCTTGGCATCATATGCAAACGGGGAATCCCATTGGGGCTTGTTGGTGCTTTTGTGTGGTGTTTGACAGGTGAGGTAAAAGCTCTTGATAGTTGGGCTCCAACCCTTTTGGTTAATACGGAATCATTCAATACAATTGACGACGGAGACGGAACTACGGATATAGAAATCAGATTTGGCGAGGATGTAAATCAGAGGTTAAGATGGATGTATGCGGAGAACAGATTTGAGTTTTCTCATGATGTAAGAGTAGCAGGAACTTTGACTGCCACAGGAGCAATTGCAGCTTCCGGATCGATTACTGCGGAGGGTGCTATTTCCGGTGCTTCACTTCATGTTAGTAGCGAGACTACTCTTAGCGGTTCACTCTCTGTTGAAGGTGCGGCTACATTTGGATCAACAATTGAATTAAATGGAGTTGCATACACTTTTCCGTATAGTGACGGTGCATCTTCAGGTAAAGTTCTTGCTACCGATGGAGCGGGAAATTTGGTGTGGGCAACGGATCAAAATGATGCAGGTGTTGGTATAACGCAGGATTCCGGAGATAACAGATATGTAAATACAAATGGAGATACAATGACAGGCAATCTTGTAATACAAGGAAAGGATTTGATTGCCTCAGGAGCCATAATTACAGCAAAGGCAACCGTAAGCGGAGCGTTGACCGTAGAAGGAGTTGCACAATTTGATTCAACAGTAACAATCACTGAGGGGGCTCTTACCGATAGTATGATTGTAAGTGCGGATATTAAGGATAACACGATTGCTGCAGCAGATATTGGAGCCAATGCAGTTCAGGCAAGTGAATTGGATGTGTCTGATGTTTCGGATGACATTGCTGCTGATATTGCTGAAGGAGAATTGGCAGACAGTATTGTGGTGAGTGCGGATATTAAGGATGGTACTATTGCAGTTGCAGATTTGGCTTCTGCAGACTTTGGAGATTGGACCTGCAATGGAACGACTTGTACTTTGGATACCGAGTATGTAACTCCAAACAGTGAAGATGGCAGATATGTAAACACATCAGGTGATACGATGACAGGAGATTTGGTCTTACAGGGTGCAAATATGATTGCTTCAGGAGCTATCATTACAGAAAATGCAACAATTAGCGGTGCCTTATCTGTTGATGGCAACATAGTTACAGATTCTAATCTGACAATTAATGCAGACAATGGAGGCGTAAATGCCGTATTAACATTCGGTAATGATGCTGCTGCGGAGACTTTGACGTTCTCTGACTCAACAAATCAATTCGAAATGTCAGATGATCTTAAGGTCTCCGGCAACTTTGAGTCAGATGGAAACGGAACATTCCAGGGAACACTTGAGATCAATGATGACAATTCAGGTGATGCAACACTTACATTCGGAAATGATGCGGGTGATGAAACAATTATATTCAATGATACTACGAATGAATTTGATATGTCTGATGATCTAAATATAACCGGATCTTTGGATGTAACCAGTGGTATTTCGGGTTCAACACTGACTGTTGATGGCAATGTGACTATCAGAGGTCAGACGTACAGTTTCCCAACAAGCGCAGGGACTTATGGGCAAGTGCTTGTAAATGATGGATCTAATAATCTTGTTTGGAGTGGAGCTAATCTGGGTCTGGGAAGCGGAGGGGTAGTCGCATTGAGCCCTGAATATCCACATGCTGTTTACTTTAATAGTGGTTCTGTGGCTGCAAGCATAGGCCAACTTGCATATGATTATGATGCAACAAATAACGAAAATTTCTACAGGTGGGTTACAACAAAGGGAACGCTTCAGGAATACTGGATTTCTGCAAGAGTTCGTATACCTGATAACTTTAAACAATGGGATAGCACCAGACCTATACAATTTAGATATAGAACCGGAACTGCAAATGCAGCAGATAATTTTATGACTATGCGTCTCTTTGATACAGGAGGAACGGAAATAGCTCTTACAAGCGGTAATGATCTTAAAAACACAAGCTGGACAACGGCAACAATTACCGGACCTGCTTCGTCAGGTACATACTCAATTGGTCAGTACATTACTGTGTTTATTAAATTATCAGCAACAAGTGCGGGGAGTGCTGATGCAGGGTTTATTAATCTGAACTTCGAGACGTCGGCACCGTAGTCGACAATTGACCAACCTTCGTCCGCCTCGGCGGAGCTACGGTTGGCAGGCAATCGACATTCGACATTCGACAATCAACTTATGATGATTCAAATATAATTTGTAATGAGTGTCAGTTAGCTAGGGCAATGTGATTACCGATATAGCTAAATCAATATAATTTGGTATAAAAATATCCTTACATAGAAAATCACAAATCACAAAACCCAAAACCCAACAAAATTCCAAATCCAAAATCCCAAACTTCGATCATTCTTTACTCTTGAGATTTGTTATTTGTGT
>JAHISE010000113.1 GCA_018818235.1 Patescibacteria group bacterium | reverse complement strand
TATATACTGCTTTTAGTTAATAATTCCGAAAAATTCACTGTGCTTTTGTTATGCAATCTCGTACTCCATAGCCATTAGAAATAGATTTGTTAATAATTAATGAATCCTCAAGAATCGGAATTATTTAGGCGAAGGAGTATATTATCGAATATATGATGGAATATTCAAAAAACTGTAATAATGCTTACTGGTCTATGAATATAGAGCTAATATAATCGACCTATATACTTTTTCTCTACTGTCTTATGAAAAAAATCTTATCAGCCATAATTGCATCTCTGTTTTTGTATTTATCTGCTCCTGTAAATCTTGTCTCTGCTTATTTCTTTGAAGATATATACGGTCCGTTGCCCGTAGTAGATAATTATGATGAGGATTGGCCAAGTTGGGTCGGAAGACTTAATAAAGGGTCATATCAATTCTATGGTGAAAGAACTCCAGCATTTGTGCCCAAAGTATCCGAAAAGAAATTTGTTGAGGGTTGGCCGGATTGGATTGGAAAGCTATAGTATTGAGTTCAAGATCATTTATTGATGCATAAATCTTTGCTATCATGAGGGTGTGCCACGATAGCTCAGTTGGTTAGAGCGCGGGACTCATAAGCCCGAGGTCGCTAGTTCAATCCTAGCTCGTGGCACCACGTAAAATCGCGCGCAGCGAAGCGAGTAGCTATTTTACGTGGGACGTGACGGCGTAGCCGTTTTACGTCCCTGCGCACGATCACGTGGCGCCGCCATCACGTAAAATCGCGCGCAGCGAAGCGAGCAGCTATTTTACGTGGGACGTGACGAACATTTGCGTAGCAAATGTGAGTTTTACGCGACTAAACATCATCTACTCTGCTACAATCCTATGCTTATGTTCCATGTCTACCTCATCGAAAGCGAGCCGAATGGCAAATGGTATATCGGCTATACGACTGACCTTAAACGCAGACTTGCGGAACACAATCGACATAAAAATACCTCGACTGCAAAAGAATCAAAATGGAAACTCATCTACTGTGAAACATACTTAAACAAGATGGATGCTCTTGGTCGAGAGAAGTTTTTGAAGAGTGGATCAGGCAGGAGATTTCTCAAGAAACAACTCAGCCATTATTTGAATGAAAGCTGATTCGGGGAGAATGGAAGTAATGTAAAATAACTACATGATCGAATATATCACTATAACAAAACCAGAAGATATTAATGTCCTGCGTGGAAAAACTGCAACATATCTTAGTTTGCATATTCAATATGACGATGAAACCTTAGACTATCTCAAAGATCATCTTCAGGATGAAGATAGTTTGTATCTTATTGCAAAAGAAGATAATACGTTTGTGGGATTTTGTTCAATAGATTCTGACTGGTGGGAGAATGGCTATTTCTTCTTGAGGGAAATCTTTGTTGAGCCGAACCTGCACCAACGAGGTATTGGGAAAGAATTGATGCAACGTTGTATTGCTCATGCACAAAGTTGTGGAGCGAACGGTGTTGTCACCGAAACAGCTTTTGAAAATGTACCCATGCAGAAACTTTGCAAGAAATTTGGATTTGAAGAGTGGGAAAATCCTGAGTGGGACGAAGGTATTACCTATAAGCTACTATTTTAGATCGTTCTGAGATCTTTATCCTCCTCACCACCCCAACCCTTACCCGCACCCTCACGACGTACTCAAGATAATACCCCATTCTACCATTCGACTCGGCCATCTGGGGCCTCGCTCATGGTCGTCGCGCTCTGGCGCTCCGGCCACGTTTTCACCGAGTCGAATGAGTCTAAGCGAGTGAGCGAGTCGAACGAGTCGAAGACCCCAAAAAGGATACGACTCTGTGCTAGACTGCTTTTCCTATTCCTTGATTTACCATGAGACAAGTCGAATGGCACGTTTACATCGCGCAAGCAAGAACCGGCCGATATTACACTGGTATTACAACTGATACTGGCAAAAGAATTCAAACACACAATAAAGGCAAGGGAGCAAAGTTCGCACATGATCAGGGAAATCTAACTTTGGTATATGAATCAACGCCTTTCAAAACGAAATCTGAAGTCAGGAAACGTGAAATACAGATCAAGGGATGGACACGAGAAAAGAAGGAGAAGCTGATTCGAGGAGAGTGGAAGTGATACAATCATTCTATGGAAGTTTTAATCCGAGATTACAAAAAGGGCGACAAGGCGGCACTTATCAAGTGTATGGAGTCGCTTCAAGATCATTTAATTGAAATTGATCCGCATCATCGCATCAGACGCCTGTCAAAATATGGCGAAAAATATGTAGCAGATTTACTCAAAAAAACTGATGAGAATGAGGGCTGGATTGGACTGGCTGAATATGAACAAAGAATTGTCGGATGTATTGCAGTTATTGTAGAAAGAAAAGATGAACTTGCAAAGTTACAGTATATACCATCACCAACTGGAGATATTCTTGAGCTATATGTTGATCCTCATTTGAGAAGCAAAGGAATCGGAACGAAGCTCATGGAAGTAGCAGAGAAGTATCTTCATTCTAAGGGTTGCGATGCCGTGCATGTTGAAGTGTTTGTGCCAAATATAAGAGCACATGAGTTTTACAAAAAATGTGGATATGAAGATCGTTCAACTTGGCTTTTCAAACTTCTATGAGACTGTGAGTATATTTCTATCCAAGACAGTCATACTCCTCACAATCCCAAAATTTCTTCCTAGTATTTTTCACCACATAGGAGGTCCCACAAAATGTATTACGAGAAAAACATAAATCCAAAAAAGGAAATAACCGCTCATTCCGAGAAGAAAACAGCATAAAGCATAATCATGTATTCTGCGTGGCATGAGAAATAAAAAAAATATTCCAGTAATAAAAATAGCACCTATCTCACCAATCCCTGCAATTACTTGATAAATAGAATCTAGTTTAAAAAATGCAAACAATGTTAATAGAAATGCCAGTATACAAAATAGGAGAAAATGCCTGAGAATTAAAATTACTTTTTTGATGCCTGTAAGATTTTTTGGGAATATAAAACTTTGCACAAGGTTAAGAGTGGTATTTCTGGTTTTTCCAATGATGATAGATAGCACTTCTCTTGCTTTGTACCAAATCCTCAGGTGTTACAAAAAAACCAGAAGAAGGTTCGTAGGATTCCAAATACATATTTGTTACTGTACGCGAATATGATTTGAATACTAACAATGAACAATACCACTCATTTTCATCCCATTTGGAAGCAGAAGATTTTTTACTCCTAAACATAGACAATTTGAAAGGTTCGCCAAGTTGATTGCGGGCGTATTCAACGGCACGCTTTCGTGCCTCTGTTTCCGTGATTATTTTTCTATCTTTCCATGAAGTTTCCCAGTTATCAATTTCTCGCAAAGGGTTTGGAAATACAGGGTGTAACCATAGTATTTCCCTCATGCTATCTTTTAACCATAAATTGCCATCAATATTATCAGTTCCATCAATCATTTTAACTGTGCGTGGCTTAAGGAACTCATATTCAACAATTCCTTCTCTTATTTTCTGTTTGCCTCTCTTTTTGTCTTCTTTCTGTATAATAATTCCGCTTGCTTCAACAATTATCAGAGGATTTATGTTAGCAACCAATGCAGAATGATCCCAGTCTTCCCATGGCAAGATTCTTGACCATTCCGATTTTGTATATTTTCCAACAATGATATCACCTATCTGTACCTCTTTTGGAATATCCGGTTTTTTACCCTTAGTTTCCGGTATTTTCAAATCTGGTGATAACATAAAAACAACGGTAAATTGGCATATTTTATGCTACCAAGAAGATTGAGACGTGTCTATATTTCAATTCCATCTTTCTTTATCTCCATTGCAAGCGTCGAATACTTGTTCTCCAAGTGCTCTGGATAAAACCAAATAGGTTGAATTTTATAACTTACTCCGCGACGAATACGCGAAAGCGCAAACTGTTCGTCCATGCGGTCGCCTTTATATGGAATACCAATTACTGCAATATCGATATCGCTCTGTTCATGCATGGTATTGCGTGCTACAGAACCAAAAACAATTACCGAGTGAAATGGCACCCCTGCTTCGTTCAGAGCTTTTTTGAATCGGCCAGCCGTTTTTAATGCGTCTGCCCTTTTCATGATTGTATCTTCTTAAGAAATTCCTCTGTTTTTTCTAACCAAATCATAGCCTTCTCTTTTGTCGCATAATTTTCATGCCATTCTTCGTCTCCATACCGAGCGAGAACAGCGTTATCACTCAGCTGGTCAAAATTCATGTAGTCACTCTCCGTCCATTGTTCATCAAGTAATTTAGCCAGTTCACTCAGATTGTGGGTAAATGGAGCGGCAGTATCATTCTCCTGAATATATTTCGCTTTTAGAGCTAATTCCGAAGCCAAATGGCAATGAAATATGACTTCCCCGTATACTTCCGGTTCCTGCTTCTCAAAAAGAATACATGCTGCTTTGAGTTCTGAGCGCGATCTTCTTTGCCAATGATTTACTGCTTCATCCATCGTCATCGCATCAATTATATCACAATCAATTAACATGAGGTTTGCTATTGCTTATTCTGATTGCGCAAATTGCGGCTTCAAGTACGATTCATGGATTTGACAGCGATTTTGCCAATAAAAAAGAAAGCAAAGATAAAATAAGTAGGAATATTTGTGTTACCATTATTTCCTTGCAGAAATAGCAAAATACATAAAATACTTATTGAGAGACTCGCCGCTTGAGCAGTATTCATTATTTCCTGCGAAATAATCTGCTACAACCTCTCGAACCCGACAAATTTCGCGGAGCCTGTGCTTGTTCTTAGGATCATTTATAGTTAAATCAATAAGTTCTAGTGCACGATCAAGAGCATTTTTATAACGTTCTTCATTGTTGTTTTCTTTGGCACGCAAGACTCTTGATATTTCACTTCCTATGTTTCCTAACTGCTCTGCAAGAGTAAGTTGGTTCCATCTGCCTGCAGCAAGGTCTTTATGTATAGTCACTTTACAAGTTGTGAAACAATCCGAAGAATTATTTCGCGGATTTTTTTATCTTCTATGCCTCTGCTTCTGTTACTTTGGCTGGGACGAAGATTAATCATCGAATCAAATTCAATCCAGTCACTAGATTCGTCGTCTGGGTATATGTTTATGCCCCATAGCACTTCCTGTTTTGAACCGTCCTCGAGCAATAATTGTTCTTCATCGGCATGCAATTCTCCTCCTATTGCCATTATTCCGCGTTCGCAGTCAACTACTGCTTTTACCATGTCGCCAAAGCGCTCTTTTGCCAGTTCTTTTAGAAAAGCACGGTCAACAGGCTTGGTGATTACCATCATAGGTGTCATGGTGGCAGTTTACCATTTCTAATTACCTTCACCAAAAGATTTAGCTAAACAAACACAAAATGGTATATTGATTTTGCAAATCGTCGATAGCTCAGGTGCGCCTATCCAAGTGTCACAATATCTTTTAGCTCCTCATTCGAGAGTTCTCCCAGCCACTTCTCGCCTGTAGCCACCGTCAAATTCGCTAAATCTTTTTTTCGTTTGATCATTGCGTCAATCTTCTCTTCGAATGTCCCTTGGGTAACGAAGCGATGCACAAGTACATTCTTCGTTTGTCCAATGCGATAAACACGATCGGTTGCTTGTGCTTCTACTGCCGGGTTCCACCACAGATCATAATGGAAGACCTGGTTCGCGGCAGTCAGATTCAATCCTACACCACCTGCTTTGAGCGATAGAATCATCAGATCATGGAAATGATCCTGCTGGAACGTATCAATCATGCTATCGCGCTGTTTGCGTGAAATACCACCGTGGAAGAAGAGCGGTTCTCGACCGGTTTCACGATGCAGAAGTTGTTGGAGAATTTTCCCCATTTCGGTGTACTGCGTAAAAATGAGTGCCTTCTCATGATTCTCGCGCAATGTTTCGATGAGTGGTAATAGGTACTGCATCTTGCCGGATTCCTTTGCATTAAATGAAGAGGATTTTTTGTAGTGAGCCGGATGATTGCAGATCTGCTTGAGAGCGGTGATCAGCTTGAAGACAAGTCCCTTGCGCTCTATACCGTCGCTCTCCTCAATTTGCGTCATAACCTCATCGACGACTGACTGGTAGAGCGCAGTTTGTTCCTTGGTTAACGTTGTATAGGCATCGTTCTCGACTTTCTCAGGTAGGTCAGCAATGATACTCCGATCGGTCTTCATCCGTCGCATCATAAGTGGTCTGGTAATAGTATGGAATGTATCAAGTGCTTGAGTATTTCGTTCCTTTTCTATTGGTGAAGCAAAGTTCAGTTTAAAGTATTTGGCATCACCCAGATAACCGGGTTGCACCGTATCCACAATGTTCCAGTATTCCATCAGACTGTTTTCGACTGGTGTGCCGGTTAAGGCGATTTTCAGACGACTGGTCAGGCTCTTCACAGCTTTACTTTGCGCTGTCGCACGATTCTTGACATTCTGCGCCTCATCGAACACGACAACTGTCCAGGTGCGCTCTGCAAACGTGTCGCGATCTCGTCGCAGGAGCCCATAACTAGTTAGTACAACATCAATCTGCTCATGAGTTTTCGGCAACTCGCGATCAGTACCGTGGTAGATATGAGTACGAAGATCGGGTGCAAATTTGGCGATTTCCTTATGCCAGTTGGTAATGAGCGTTGTCGGTGCAACGACGAGTGCTGTGTCATATGTGAGGAGTTTTTCCTCCTTCATTTTGAGAAGCAGAGCAATCACCTGCACGGTCTTCCCCAGGCCCATATCGTCGGCCAGAACGCTGCCAAAGTTGATACGCAGATTTCGGTACAACCAGTTGTAGCCGCGTTCCTGATATGGGCGTAATGTCGCCCGCAAGCCATCGGGAACAGTAATTGGTGTATCAGCAAAGAGCTGCTGCATATCCTTGAGAAGATCATTGTCAATCTGAACCGGAACACCTTCCAGTTGTCCGCTAAGCAACGTATGTAGTGCTCGGGCAGCTGGCAAAACGGGTGATGTACGCATCTGTTCTAGCAGACGATGGATATCCTCTGGCTCAAGTAGGACAAACTGATCTTTGTATTTTACAAGTTTTCTTCCTTCCTGTAGCAGGATATCTAATTCCTGTTTGGTTATAACAGCGTCACCCAGAGCGATACGCCAATCGAACTGCAAGAGTTCCTGAAGCTGCAGATACGATGCAATCGTATTATTGCTTTTCTTTTTCATACTCAACGATACCTGTGGTCGTACCAGGTGATGCAGAGCCTTCGGCAATTGGATATCAATTCCCAGGATTGTAAGAACTGGAAGGGTATGTTGCAGCAAATCAATGCATTGATTTTCGGAGAGACGTACTCGCACGTCCGGCGACATCAGAGCAGTGGATATGAGCGGGTAGTGCTCGGAAAGTAAACCGAAAATATGCAGAACATCTTGTCGACAGCTGCTGTAATGTTTTTGTGTGAGGAGTTTTTGCATTGCAACCACTTGAGTATCATCTTGTTTTCGTCGCATGCCAAGAGAGAGATCAAAATCCTTTGATGTATTTTCTGTCAAAACCAATGTGGCAATGTTGCTCTCTCGCTGAAGTGAGAATCTGGAAAAGTAGAGCCAGATAAGTTCTACAGTGTTGCGGTCGATTGTATCACTAAGACGAATCTCATCGAAGCCAATCAGCGCATATAACACAGGATCATCGATATCTCGTTTATCTGCATATTCATCTACGTTGAGACCGATAAAACAGGAAAGAAGTGCTTGTAATGTCAATTCCTGCGAGCAATATTGTTGCGATTCTTCTTTCCGAACATCTCTTTCTGCATATTCTGCGCAGGTTGTCCACGGCACAAGCGATGTTACCAATGTACGGACAGCAGGATGTGCCATCAGTGGCAACCAGCGAATACGGTATCGGTCCGGCGCGCACTCCAATACTTCAGGAATGATGGCACCGTGATGGCAAAGCGTGCTGGCGCAGCGTTCTATCAGTACCAATGATCGAATACCAGGTTCGCAGTACTGAAGGTCTGCAAAGTCAATTCTGCGCAGATACGGCATGATCTCCTTATCGTATCCATCTTCTCCAAGCAACGAATCACCACTGTCAGTATTGTGCAAAATCATTCGTATGCAGAGATCGGCACCAATACTTAAAGTCTCCAGTCGCAATGCGTCTGCCAGGTAACCATTATCATCCACTGGATCAGAAATACGTATCTTCATGAGTGTGGCATAGAGGGAATGCAGCATACTTTTGACATTCACTTCTTTGCAGAAGAGTTGCGTCTCGGGTAGTACACCTACAATGGATTTACCAAGGTCGGGAACACATGAAAAGTCAAGTTCACTGAGCAATGCAGTATCCTGCACAGGTTTCTTCTGTCGTTTTCTGATGGCTCTGGAGATCATCGTATCTGCACGAGGAATATGGATGTTATCAATCCTCTCTTGTTCATCAGATTTTGGTAATGCGCTGATGATGTCAAATCCTCTTAGCGAGAAGACATGGAAGGGATCGGTGTCAATCCTGTTGGCAATCAGGTAAATGACAGCAGCAATATGTTTGCAACACTCCGCCCAATCGGGGCAGCTGCATGCAGCGTGGAGTTCTGACCACTTCTGTGGGAACAGATGAATATTGTTTTGCGTAAATTGTTGATAAAGCTCTTCCGGCAGTTTCTTCTGTTGCAGTTGTGACAATATGAACGGGTACGCATTGATGACATCCAGCACGGACTGTTGCTGCTTCTTCGTGAGTGGAGGAATAGTGATTGTAACTTGGTAAGGCTTTGGTCTGGAACCTCGTACCTTCGCTGCAATGTGCCCTTGTACAACTTCCAAATGTTTTACCGAACCATTGCGCGCATAGCGCTTACCACGCGGCAGTCGATTGGAATAATCAGTCGCTATCAGAGCATCGAGCCATTTTTCGCCCCACCAAGTGTTACCAAACTGTAGTCGTGTCATAGGAATATATTACGATCATTATAGGTAAATAATATGCTCGTAGAAAACTCTATTCCGAGTGATGGTCATATTTTACACAGTTTTTAATTCTGCCGATTGTCCAAATTGCGGTCTCAAGTACTATTCCCTGATTTGGCAATAATTTTGCCGGCAAAAGAGGAAAACAAAGATAGAATAAGTAGGAATATTTGTGGCATCAAATAAAAACGCTCGCAGTGCGCTGCTCGCATTCACGTGGTGTCGCCACCATCTTCGGACGAGTAACAGCGAAGCAAGCACGAGAAGCTTTTTTAAGTGTCGTGTGACGAATTTACGACGCTATGTGGAAATAATGGGTTTATTTATGTGTTGCGATGTGCTATAATATTATGATTTATGAATAACTCTATTTCCGCCAATAGGCTGTGCAAAGACAGGAGTGCATTGATTGCATCTTGCTCAACTTTTGTACTAACTTCCATATTCTTTATCCTGGCTTTAATGCTAAAGCCAATAATTGGATAATTAATTTGGATAGAAATAAAAAACCCAGCACCCTTTAGGGTGCCTGGCGGTTCTTTGACTTTGCGATTGAACAGGTTCGATCAAGTTGCGGTGAGAGCCAAGTTGACACCGGTGAACTTGTCGGTGCCGTCCAAATTGCGCTTACAAGCGTCTAGGTACTGCATCCCGCGGACGCCGTCGAGAAGTGGGGGAGAGTGGTACTCTTCGAGGATGGACTTCTTTCCGCTGATTTTCCACTTTAAACGCAGGAGAAGAATTTTGACTTATGAGGATTATTGTGTCAAACACAATCTGTTCATTGTTTCAGATCAACTCCCGGCAAACCACCAAACTCATTCTCAATAGATTCCAGTGCCCTTTCCACCACCTCTATCTCATCCAACTTAAGCGCAATGTAGTTGCTGTACTTCATTGCTCCGGCGAAGAAGTCTTTGTATTCCGCTAATTTAGCTTCGTATCTTTTTCTGATTTCTATAGCTCTTAGTGCAGTCTGGTCGGAGAGCTCCAGAACAATCGTTCCCATCGTGTTTAATAATTCTTCCGATTCATTAATGTTGTCTATCATCTCTCGGACTTTTTTCTCCGCAGGAAAACAACCTCTTTTTTCGGGTGGTTTTGCCCTTTGTGCATTGGAACACATTCTGTCTATAAGTGTGCATGTTTGTATTTGTTCCATCTCCCGTCCGCATGTTGACTGAATCAAACAAGCCCACGAACCCTGCGTGCAAGGAGTAGATCCCACATGTACTTCTTCATCGGCACCTTCTGTTGGAAATGGAGGAAGACTAATATCAGTATTTGTGGAACTGCATTGCGGATATGTCATGTTCTGATGCAGGCGTTCCAGCATGACTATCATTTCTGCGCGATTCATACGATCAGCTGGCCTAACAGTTCCTGCTCCATCGTCTCCTCGAAGAATACACAGGCTTGCAGCGGCTTCGATACTTTCTGTATACCATTCTCCATCGGGAGCGTCTGCAAATGTAGGTGTATCTAAAGTGCGTTCAAGATTAAAAGCTCGTAAAAGCAGGGTGGCTGCTTCCGCTCGATTAATAGGAGCTTCGGGATTTGCATAACACGGAGTTTTTCCGACACAATCACCGGCACCTTTTACAAGTCCAAGTATTGCGGCTTCTTCGAAGTGTCTGTAATAAGTGCGGCGCGGGCTTACATCCGTAAAAGTTTCTTCATCATACGAATCTCTGGTTCCTCCCAGAAGGTCAACAATAAGTTCTATGAACTCAGCTCTGGTTGCATTGTCTCCCGGACGGAAAAGCCCGCCAATATTTCTAAAATATCCTGCGGCCAGAAATGATTGGGTTGCGGAAGAAAACCAGGCATGATCGGAAACGTCGGTTAGTTTTGCTTCTGCAACATATTCGGTAGAGGGAAGTTCCGGAAATTCATTTACAACATTGGCAGTAGGGACTGCAAGACCAACAAAGCTTTGAATTGATCCGTCGTAATGTTTAATTTGTGTCATTGCGGTTGATATGCCAACAAGGTGTCCCTGATCATCGATAACAGGACCTCCGGAATTTCCCGGTCCGATCTGAATGTCCATTTTCATAAATAAAATCCTCTCCACATACTTTTGTAATTCCTCACGATTCAGTGGTGGAGTGGTGCGCACTATTCCCGCGGTTGTTCCGGATGTTACCGCAACAGAATCGCTTCCAATATCCGTGCCAGGGAAACCTATTGCAGAAATTGTTGTTCCGGTTGGAGGTAAGGTGTTGGTAGAAGTTATAAATGTGAATGGTTTGCATTTAAGCCGCCATGGCTCAGGTGGAATTATCAGAGCGATATCGTCATACTCACTGGCAACGATATTATTTCCGTCAACAGAGAAACTACATTCTTCATCCGCCTTTTCGTTCTTTGTTGGGAACACTGTTATGTTCTTAAACATCCTGCTGAAATCTTCAACCACATGTTTGTTGGTAAGTATCCATCCGTCCTCCGTTACAAATACTCCGCTTGCCAATCCTCCAAGGTCACCTGTCATCAGATCATATGCCTCTATGCGAACAGTGCTTTTGATTGCACGGTCGATGGGGGACTGGGCTTCTGATATATTTATTGATGATGTGAGGGCAAGTAAGAGGCCGATGATTATTAGTTTTGGGCGACTCATTACCAAAGTATTTTAGTGGATTTGAGGATTGTATCAATTCATTTATATTGTTGTTTGATTCCTATTCCAGTCACTCTCCCTCTTGGGCTCCCTCTCCCCCTTGCCCCCTCCCCCGAGGGGGGAGGGGGAACCTAGGTATAGGAGAGAACAAACATTGATTACAGCAATATTCAAGAGAACAAGCTTTGATTTCTCCAATTGCATAGCTCCCCTCTCCCCTCGGGAGAGGGGCCGGGGGAGAGGGAGCCCAAGAGGGGCCAGGGGTGGAGGAGAGGGAGCCCAAGAGGGGCCAGGGGTGGAGGAGGTCAGGTCACATCGCCCTCGCCAATCCCATAAAGAAAACTCCATTATGCTGCGCAACATCAACTCTTAACCAATGTCGCGTTAGCTTAAAACGGAATGCTCCGATAGAAAGATTTGGATTCGGATAAAGGAATGCAGACTCTTTGGTAACTCTGGCTTGCAGAAGATTGCGGGCAAGTTCTTTGCTACCATGCAAAAGTTCTGCTGCTGTCTTGTTATCTCCAATTTCTTTCGCTAAAAAGTGCGCGTCTATCAATCCTTCTCCTCGTGCACCGTCGGGATAAACGTGCTCGCCATCAAAATAATAAAAGCCTCCGACGTAATCATAATAAGGAGAGTTTTTTTCGGTGTATTGATGTTTCATTAGCTGCTTTGCACTATCAAATACGTAATCTGAGTATTTCTTTTTTTGAAACTCCGGCAAAAACCACCATTCATGTATTGCTTGCATAAGCCATGAGTCGTTTGGAAGGTCATTGTATTTAGATTCAATTAGCTTAGGTTGCTCCGTAATCAGATATTCGATTGCCTTAAGAGATGAGGAACGCATTTCTTTTCTCAATTCTTCATCTTCATTCATATAACGGTCAAAAAGTGCCAAGCCCATCAATGATTCACCCGGATAATACGGAGAATACAACATCTGGTTTTCTTCGGGTGTTAAATCTATCAACGGCTCTGAGTTGTTATACATCGGATGTATGTAATATCCCTGCATCACTCCTTTTTCATTGATCTGCGAGACAATATGTCTTGCAAGTCCCTTGGCGTACTTATTGTATTTATCATCACCGCTTGCTTTGTAATATTTGGTGATAGTTACCAGTGCCAATCCCGAACCGCCGAGCTTACTTTTCTTGTTATAAAAAATATAATATGCCTTTTCACCATCAATTGTTCTCTCTTTAATCTGTTTCATCAGATAGTCCAAAGCTTTATCAGCCGCATCCGGATATTTTTTATCAGGCTCTGTTTCGTAATATTTTAGCAGTGCAAAGATTCCTCCACAGTGGCGCAGAATATTGTAATATCTGTCATCATCTTCACGTCCCGGATGCTCATGATCTTTGAAGTTATCATTTACACCGTCATAATAATAAAGAAATTTTCCTTCTGAGTTCATGTTATTGTAAATCCAATTAACTGCTTCTTTGGAGGCTTCTTCGGCTATGGTTTTGGAAAGAGGTGCCGGTTGCGGATATCCGCGGAAAAGCGGAAGTACATCGTCACCATAAGTAATAAAAGAGAAGCTCTCCATCATTTGCCACTTGCCATCAAGTTCTTTTAGCAGGGCAATCCTTTCAGAAATTTTATTGGTCTTAATTGCGATTCCAACTTTTTTAGAAAAATGATTGAGTGCATGGCTGATACCTAGGTGGCTGTTCACATTTGCTTCGGTGGGCATGTAATAGTAAGTATTACCTTCGTGCTCCAGTTTAATTCCGGTGATACCCGGTTCAAATCGGTTTTGCCCCAGATTATATCCGTTGTTAATTTTCTTTATATCCAGAGGGTACTGATCTGTAACAATCTCCAGCATTATTCGGCACTTATCAGGATCACTGATGTCAAAATCTTTTAAATGCTCTTTTTTCCTCAGCGCAGCAACGATTGCCTCCAGAGCATCCTGAATATTATCGCGCTCTACGATCCAACGAAGATTATCAGTACCCGGCTGGAATAGTGTAACTGCCACAACCAGAGTATTAGGATTAATCAAAGAATCCATGGTTGGCACTATACCAAGAGATTCTCCTGTTGCCAGAGCGGTGCGAATAGCTGACAAAGCCTCTTTTTGATCAGATAAATCACTTTCAAGCCATTTGGAAAATTCCGAATATGAACTACCGGGGACATCATTTTGTGAAGACAGGTCAATAAAGCCATAATCCGATAGATTTCCGGCAAAAATTACGGCTTTGACTGCAATTGTGCCGGCTTCATAATCTCGGGCGTTGGCTCCGCAATACAGAAATAATGGGAGAATCAGCCAGATAATGTACATAAAGCGATTTATGAAGTGCATTTTATAAAATAATGACAAATATAAATAATGATTGCATTACTTGCTGATTGTAACGTACTATCCTTTCGTTGTCTCTTTTCCAAATATTCTTATGAAAAAATTTAAGCTACTTTCATTAATCGCTGTCGCCGTACTTGTTACTGCATGCACACTTACGGTAAAGACTGACGTCGATAAGGACTCAGATGAACCGGCAGAAGTTCCTGCAGAAGAAGATCAGGTTCCAGCTGACGAGGCTCCCGCCGAAGATGAAGCATCTGTCGAAGAAGAGGCTCCGGCAGAAGAAGAGCCGGTAGAAGAGGAAGAGCCTGCAGAGGACGAAGCTCCCGCAGATGAAGAAACTGTCGAAGGCGATGATAATCAAGAAGACGAAGAGCCCGCAGAAGCAAATGACGATGAAGAAGCTGCAGAGACGGATGATGATGTAGAGGGGGGGGAAATTATGGAATAATATTTAAAATTCCAAATTCCAAGTAGATTCCAAAACTCCAAGGAACAAAATTCCAATCGGAGTTTTGGAATTTTACACTTTTGAATTTATTTGTGAATTTGGTATTTGGAGTTTGGATTTTTCTCCTCATCCTCTCCAAACAATATACGCAATATATATAAAATAACTTCCAAGCAACACCCCACCTTCCCATCTTCTGATTATATAATCCTTTGATTGCGACCACCACATCAAAAGTCTTCTGTGAGGTGCTCCGTTGTGAATGATAAAGAATAGTAGAAGTGTGGAAAGGAGTACTACGTATAGATCAAGGTTAGTTGCCGGTGTGAATGTAAGCGGTTTAATAATTGAGCTTAATCCCAATATCCAGAAGATATTAAAAATGTTACTTCCTACAATATTTCCAACAGCAATATCTGCTTTACCTTTGTGTGCTGCAACCACAGAGGCTGCAAGTTCCGGCAAGGATGTTCCAACTGCGACAATCGTAAGTCCTACAAGGGCTTCACTGATATGAAGTAGCTTTGCGATCGAGATAGCTCCATCCACAGCAAGCTTTCCTCCAAGTGCCAGACCGGCACATCCGATTACAACCAAAAGATATGCTATCCATAATGGTCTGGTTGGCTTTGTCACTTTCTTGTCTTGATTCAAGTCCTCCTGAACACCATCGTGACGAATTCCAAATGTGTAGTATATAAATATTATAAAAAATCCCAGAAAAACTATTCCATCGCTGCGACTAAGTTCAGAAATTGCATATCCGTTCATCAGAAAATCGTTTGCCAATACAAAAAGCATAAATGCGGCAAGCAGATTAAGTGGAATCTCTTTAAGAACAGTTGATCTTTGAACTACAAGTGGGGCGACGATTGCAGTTATTCCAAGAATCAATAGAGTATTGGAAATATTGCTACCAACTATATTACCTATTGCGATATCACTGGAGCCTTGGAAGCTTGCAATAAGATTAACAATCAATTCCGGTGCAGAAGTTCCAAACGAAACAACCGTCAGCCCGATTACCAAATCACTTACACCAAGTCTGCGGGAAATTACCGTCGCACCATCAACCAGCCAGTCGGCTCCCTTTATGAGGAGGACAAAACCGAGGATTATTGAAAGAGTGGCGAGGAGCATATTCAGGATAGAAACAGTAATGTAAGCTTATCATGATGTTGGAGTTAAATACATTTAAATTCCAAATTCACAAATTCCAAATTCACAAATAAAATCCCAGAATTCAGAATTCTAAAACTCCAAAGGCACCTGGAATTTTATTATTTAGGATTTTTTGAATTTCTTTGTGAATTTGGCTTCTGGAATTTGGAATTTTAATCTAAATTATACCTATGACCTCACCCAAAAAACCTCCAAAGACTAAACCTTGTCAAAACTGCCAAAAGCTTCAATCTGAACTTGAGAAGATGAAGGACATGGCTGGTCGTGCGCAGGCGGACTTACAAAATTCCAAAGAACGACTCCAAAAAGAAGCGGGGGAGCTTAGAAAATTTGCGCTTGAAGACACATTGATCAAATTACTTCCTACAATCGATCACTTTCAACGAGCTTTCGAACATCTCCCATTGGATTTATCCGATAATGAATGGGTAAAAGGGGTTGCAGCCATTGAGCGGGATCTTATGAGTAAGTTAAATGCTATGGGACTGGAGAAGATTGAGTGTATGGGAGAACAAGTTGACACAGAAAGGCATGAAGTGCTGCAAACAGGTCCGGGGGAGGAGGGGATTATTACCGAAGTTTTTGAAGATGGATATTTATTTAATGGAAAAGTTCTTAGGGCGGGGAAGGTGAGGGTGGGGGATGGGGTAGCATGAGAGTCTCGCTCATGCAGGGTATTAAATATATCAATTAATTGATATATCAATTAATTGATTAATTAATGATTCTGATCCATGGCAGCGGCACTTGTTAGATCATGCACCACCATCAGTTGGCGGGACTTGTCACAGTTGGAGTTATTGTTAAATTTACTCAATAATTATTGTAATTGTATTGCGCAATCTTCTGTATATAGTTATTGCAGTACTAAATACATATCTAATTGCTCGGGTGGCATTTATATCATGTTTATGTTCAAGTAGTTTGGCATCTAAAAAGCTATTTGCTTTATGAGGTCCTTCATTTACATATATTTGCATTGCTTCATTAATAAACTCTGATGGATCAATGTCTGACTCTGAAAGTACGTTAATACTGCCAGAACAGGACTCTTGCATGCTTGCTGTGAATAGTTCCATGAAGCTTGTCATACGTCAATAATATGATATTCTCATAGTAATATCAAATATATTCATCTAAATATTCTGTCTGAACTCATTCCCGCGTACCTCAAAATTCTCGAACATATCGTAACTCGGCGATGCGGGGGATAGGAGACATATGTTGTTCGTTGCTCGTTGTTCGTTGCTCGTTACACGAGTTGACTCTTTGACTGCTGATTTCATATCTTGAGCCTCATAAAATTCAACTTTAGCTTCGTACCCTTCAATAGCTTCACGAATTCTTGGTGAACTTTCTCCAATCAGGATTACATTTTCGATTGAACTATCTGCGATTCTTTTTCCAAGATCAGTAAAATCATTTCCACGGTCTTGTCCTCCCAAAATAATAGTCGAGACATCTCCAACTGCATCAATCGCAGCAATTGCAGACTCCGGTGTTGTGGAAATTGAGTCATCTATCCATATTATTCCGTGGTGCTCTCCCAGATTTTGCAGACGGTGGGGGAGTCCTTGGAATTCTTTGATAGTTTTGATCGCAGTTTTACTATCAACACCCAGTTGCTCGGATACTTTGTATGCAAGAGCAATGTTAATCAGATTATGTTCACCAATCAGTTTTGTTCCCGTAATTGGAAGAGGGGAATCGTCTTTATTAACTCCAATCTTTGTCCCCTTACTATCATCCGCAATCTCTTTTGCACAATCCGACTCGCCGTTATAGAAAACGGCGTCATCAGTTGTCTGAAATCGAGAGATATTCTTCTTTGCATCTTTGTAAGCCTCAACCGAACCGTAATAATCCAGATGTTCGGGAAAGAATGAGGTGATTACTGCTATGTGAGGACTCACAGAAAGATCATTTAACTGGTGAGAACTCATCTCCATAACAAAAATAGTGTCTGGCTTGGCTTTATACAAATATTTGATGGCAGGTTCACCAATATTGCCAACCAGATATGTATCAATATCTGCAGCTTTTAGAATTTCATATATCAAACTCGCAGTTGTGCTCTTCCCTTTGGATCCCGTAACTCCAATTACCTTGGCTCCACTATCTGAAATTGAGTCTAAGAAGATTTGTGTTGAATTTGTGATCTTGTTCTTATCTATATCTTTAATTTCACTTGGAGGAATGCCCGGTGACTTAATTATTAAATCGAACTTATTAAGATTATTCAAATAATTTTCACCAAGCTGAAGAGTTGCTTTGCCAAATTTTCCACTTTCCATTTTCAATTTTCCATTCCTATCAGCAATAACAACATCAACCTCCATTCCAGAAAGCACATCGGCAACCGCCCGACCTTCTCTCCCAAAGCCCAGTATACAAATCTTTTTTCCATTAAGCTGTTGGATCTTCATGGGCGACAGTAAGAAATTCTTCGGGAATTGCGTGAGTACTTCCGGGTTCCAATGATTGCTTCTTTAGTTTTTCGGGATCTTTAATATTCGGTAATGATTCTTTCAGGAACATTTGCATTATCGGAGTTGAGTCCAGATCACCACGTTCATGGGCAAGTAAAAAAGCAGTTTTCATCTCATCCAAAGTTCCAACACATTCAAATGGTTTGATCCCTTCCAAGCCCAGTAGCTCCTTATATAATATCCTCAAGGTGGAATCTTTGAACATATTACCTCCAAAAATCTCAATCAATGATTCCTTTGGCAGGAAGGCGGCGAAGAGTGCGAATGAAGATGCGCATTTGGGGCACTCGCGGCACCATCGTTCTTTTGGTTGATCTTTGATTATTTTCCAATTGCGGTTACAGCTTGTGAACTTTGTAAAGTATTGCGGTAATGTGCAGAAATACTTTGTTATTGCCAATTCGCTCAAGTGCCTGAGCAGGCTGAAATACTCAAGATCAGTTGTAATAAAGTTTTTTATATACTCAGAGAAAAGTTTTTCAAATTCCCAGCTTTTACTCCATTGATGATTAATCTTCTTTCCCCATTTTTCTACATTCCCTTCTTCAGCACTTCTCTCATTACTCATTACAATCATGTCGAAGCCATATAAAAGGCTTATAACAACACTTAAGCAGGATATATAAGCGGTAACCGGAACATGTCCGTTATATGCATCTTGTCTATTAAGCTCAAACAGTTTGGGAGAAAGAGTTCTTTCAACTGTTAATGTCGGTAGGTTCATTGCTTCTGTAAGTTCGGATACTATGGGATGATTGCCTACCCGTAAAAGTGTGATGTCCCATCCGGTTTTCTTTAGGATTTCAGCAGCAACAATGGAATCCTTTCCGCCTCCGATGGGCACCAGGAGTTTATTATTGCTTTTTGGACGGTCAAATTTTAAAAGCGGGCTCTGTTCGCCTGATGGGAAATTAATTTTTCCCTTAGGATTTATATTATTCTGATAAAAGAACTCCAATAATCCTTTTTCGGATATCTTATTCCAGAACTTGGCGTGAACTTTGGAAAGTGTTCCCGAATTGACCACCAAATTGGGAGGGCAATAAGTTTTGTAATAACTGGTGCCTCCTATCAAATGCAATGCAAAAAAGGCTCTGTCCAAAACAGCAAGCGGAACAGCCTGATATTCAAATCCCAATGGCATGCTTATCGTTTCATTGAACAAAATCTGGTCATCCAATGAGTATCTGAGTTCTATGCACCCTTCCTGCTGGTGAAATCCGAAGGAATCGAAGATGAAGGATTGGTACTTACTCATAGTGGAATCATACTATATTTGGTGGTGGTGCACACTGTCTGAACCACTAATTGTCTGAACCACGGATTACACGGATGTCACGGATTTGTAATATCAGAGCAATAGCAGGAAAGAAATAAGACTGACCAGTCAGTCTTCGCTTCTGGTGGGTTGCCACGATCAGTCGTGACTGACGTGGCCTGCCAACCGTAGTCGCAGCGACTCTGATGAGAAATAAACAACTAAGACCAGAATGCTACGGCCGACAACCTACGCTGCGCGTAGGTTGGTGCCGGAGGAGAGACTTGAACTCTCACGCCCTTGCGGGCACACGATTTTGAGTCGTGCGCGTCTACCAGTTCCGCCACTCCGGCATGTGACTATATTCTACCTTTAAGAAAGAATGTGTAAATGTTATTGGGATAGAAGATTAATTACCTCCCCATCCTCAACCTCAGCAAATTCCTGATAATACTGCCCCACAGCAAAAAAGTTTTCAGGTTCAGCCAGAATAATCGCTTCATCCGACTTTTCTCTGATTCTAAGTGCAGTCTCCGGAGGACAAACAGGTAGTGCGACTATCAGTTTCCCGACTTTCTTCCTCCTTAGATCTTCAATTGCTGCAAAAAGAGTTGCTCCTGTTGCAGCACCATCATCCGTAAGTATTACAGTCTTTCCCCCAAGGTCAGGTCGAGCCGTAACAAGATAAGCTTCTTTGCGTCTGGCTAACTCTTTTGTTTCTTCCTCGATAACATCTTCCATTTCATCCCAATCCACTGAATGGATTTTCATAGCTTCATCATCCAGATAAGTTGCTCCACCTTCGGCAATTGCTCCGACAGCAAATTCACGATGCTTTGGGTGTCCGAGTTTTCTTACGATGTATGGGAAGAGGGGGAGATTCAATTTCTTAGCAAGCGAAGCGCCGACTACCACTCCGCCGCGGACGAGGGCGAGGATGAGAGTATTTGCACAGTTTTTACCGGATGTCAGTTCTCTGGCAAGCAATTCACCTGCAGCATTGCGCGACATCAGTAGCGTAGTATGTACCATAATATTAGAAACTACTTTGCGATTTACGTGCTAATTCCCACATTACGAAGTTTATACCCCACTCATCGTCTGTATATATTCTTTGTGGTCTCTTTTCAACAATCGTAAGTTTATACGCTGCTGCAATAGATTTATTCACGACAGCATCCAATATTCGAGGAAAAGATGTATGAGGTACCCCTGTTAAATCTCGATTCTCAGACCTAAAGGCTAATTCACCAAAAACTCGACCAAGTATTGCATGAAATGCTGTAATTGCGATAATTATTTGGTTAGTATTAAGAGACGGTTCTTTTGATTTAAATAAATCTTCAAGTGGAGTATGAAGCATTGCGAGTATTGTTGCCGCATATGCAGCGTCTCCGGCACCGACTACATCTCTCGTTTTAGTACTTACTTTTCGTTCTTTACGCCCCAGTGAATTTATCAATGTACCGGCTCCTTTATCGGTTAGCGTGTCTGCACAACTGATATAAAACCTGTTTCTCTTTTGAAATTGATACTGACCGCCTTCCGGTCCGCAGCCTACACCTGTAAGACAAGTCATGTGTTCAGATTCAGGAGGCTGGATAACATTCAGCCAGCGCTGATGACTGTCATTTATTATTTGTATTGCATTTCCATCAATTGCAGTTGATTGTTTTGTTTTTCTAAAAGGAGAGGGAAACTTTGCATCCGGCAGCTCATCCATGCTGGTTCCGTCTATGCGATTTTCCATAACTTTTAGCCACACATCTGCCTCTTTGTCATTAATGAATACGCCATCACGAGTAATTCCACCATTACTTCGCTTTAACACTTCTATTGCCGATTCCACATGGAGAGCGCTTGTTGGATTAAAAAGCTGCGACACTTCGATTTGTTGTGCCTTTAGTATTTCTCCTAATCCTTCGGAGACTACAACAAAATCGCAACTCTCAAGTTGCCCTACATGAGGAAGCATTGCATCGATTGTGGATGCTTGTGGAGTGTTTGTGGAAAAACGCTGTTCCCTTCCTCCATTATCATCATACGGGAATCCTGCTCCATAACGACTTTCAATTTCATTCAAGGGGTGAAATTCAAAAAGATCTCCGACCTCATCCAAATACTGTGCCATCCATGGATCAAGATATTTATCAGAAGGTGCAAAAACTTTGTGGATCCTGGCACCGATGCCAGATCTTGCCATATGCAATTCTGTTCTAAGAATATTAGAAGCGTTCCCACCCATATGAGTGTTGCTAATAATCTCAAATAGGGCCTCAGGCGTCTGAGGGTTTTCTTCTCGAATAGCTGGTGTTTTTGGAAGCTTAAGTACGGCTCTAAAATGTTCTAAAAATGATGGTCCATGATGAAGCATTAAAGGAATAGTATCATCATCTGATTCATCATGTAGAAGGCTAAGTAATGAAGCAATTTTATTCCCATGAGCGAAACCGCGTCTTTGGAGCTCTTCACGCAGTGATCCAACTCTTTCTTTAATAATATCACGTGCTACGCGTGGCAATTTTAATTTGTGAGGATCAATTACACTAAAGTCTGTCATAGGAACTACAACTTCTGCTTCTATACCTTGTGGGCCGGGGAAGAATCTTTTGTATGTGGGCATAAGTGGTATATTGGAATGATAGTAATAAGTTGATTGTGTTCTTATTCGGCTCTTAATTTATCACTTTTTGGCATTAACTGATCTAAATTATAATGATCGGGACTCATTAGTTTACCACCACTTATTTCTGACAATGGCATCCAGCTAACGTCAAAACCGCCACCGCTTCTATTTCTGGCAACTGATGATATACCGGCATTACCTCTGATTGATTCAGATGTTGATTTAGCAGCAAGCTCCTGAGTCAATGCTGAGCATTCTGGAACCGGGCAACAAGTGCGATATAAATATGACGGGCATACTTGTTCAGAAGCAATTCCAATTTCCTCAATCCATTCTTTCACACGTCGGCCAACATCACCCAGACGCTTGTGCCCGTGATCATCTTCTTCTTGAGATTTGAAAGTTTCTTCTCCATCGATCAGGAATCCTTCGGCAACAACCAATACACCATGTCCCTTATTTGGATCTCCATGGTCTTTGGTTCCGTTCTTATTAAATACTTCAAGCACTCTTGCTTGTACCTGTTCCTTTGTAATTTCAATTTCCTTTGCAGGTAAAACAATGTCTGCGTTGTAGTGTTGCATTGCAAGATGAGCTGCGTATCTGCCCATTGATTCGACAACCATAATTCTTTTATCATCCCTTGCTTCTATGCGCATTTGATCTACAAAGTCTCTGCCTGCTTGGCCCGCCGATATATGTCCGTGAGACAGTGTTTCTGTAAGATCATTATCTATTGTTTTTGGTACCAGACATCCCGATATAATTCCTGCTTCCATAAGCATTTTAAGTGTCCACAGGGAATCATCTCCTCCCATTAAAATTAAGTGTCTAAGTCGATTTCGTTTAATATTATCTTCGATAATACCTTTTTCTTCAGATTCCATAAATTCCATAAGAGCTCTTGCATCACGAACTTCATCTGCCTCGTATGATCCATTATTTTTATTAAATGGTGTGTATCGTGATCTGAATATTGGGCTCGCATTACTGCAAAGAAAATCTTTTTGGTCTCCGTAATAGTGTATGTTTTTAAAATCTGCATTTGGTACTACTAGGCCTTCAAAACCAAACTCAATACCCACAGCTTCTAATCCGGCATTTTCTGCAACATCGGTAATCGCTTTTATGCCCGCAGGCCACCCGGGCGACTTTCCTCCGGCACAAGCGATTCCTATTCTGTCTTTTTCCATGAAATTCAGGTTAAAAAATAAGGAGAATATATTGATACTTTTAGTAGTAAAGTACAATATTTTAAGGAAATTTTCATTTGCGAAAATGGTAGGCATTCTTTTTGTGGCTTACTAATGCGGATAGTTGAGTATTCTGAAGTTAAGAAATAGTATTCAATCTTACAGTTGCACTCTCCAAAAGAATGTATATTCTCGGTACGACAATTGACTATTAACTTTTAACTATTCACTTTTCACTTAATTATGCTTACATCTACCACCACCCAAACCACTCCTTCAACTTCCACCTCCACCTCTTATTCCAGATACCAAAAAACGCTCTCGCAGACATTAGCTCGGCTTAATATTTCGGAGAAAGAGGCGAATTTTTTTAAAGAACCTCAGTTCATTCACAAAAAAGAAATCGCAATAATTCGTGATGATGGAACGACTGCTCTTTATCCTGCATTCAGAGTGCAGGCCAATAATGCAAGAGGACCTTTTAAAGGAGGAATCAGATACCATCCTCTTGCAGATGAAGACGAAGTAAAAACTCTTGCGGCTCTTATGGCTATCAAAACTGCCGTTGTTAACATTCCTTTCGGGGGAGGTAAGGGTGGAATTCAGCTTGATCCAAAATCATTGAGCAAAAAAGAGCTCGAAGCAGTTTCCAGAGCTTATATCCGTGCTTTCAAAGATCACATAGGTTCAGACATAGATTGTCCCGCACCTGACGTGAATACAAATCCTGCAATTATGGCTTGGATGCGCGATGAGTATGAGAAGGAGACTAAAACATTCAGTCCATCGATGATCACAGGTAAGCCAATGTCATTTGGAGGATCACTTGGACGCGATACTGCAACTGCACGTGGAGGTTTTTTCATTTTAGAAGAATTAATTGAGCGCACTGCCATGGATCCAGATGAACTTAGAGTCGCAATTCAAGGCTTTGGAAACGCCGGAATGCATATGGCGCACTTTTTGCACAATGCAGGCTTCACCGTTGTTGCGGTTTCGGACTCACACGGTGGAATTTATTCACCGGATGGAATAGATCCTGTTCGAATAGAAAAATATAAGCGAAATACCGGCGAGGTCACTGGGGAGTATTGCGAAGGATCTGTATGTGATCTAAATAGGATGAAGTATGACAATGTAGAAAGGATCACTAACGAACAATTGCTCGAGATTGAATGCGATATCCTGATTCCAGCAGCACTTGATAATGTAATCACTGAAGAAAACGCTCCAAGAATCAAAGCTCAGTACATTTTGGAGCTTGCTAATGGTCCCACCACTCCGGAGGCTGATGAGATACTGAACAGAAGGGGAGTAAAACTGATTCCGGACGTACTTGCGAATGCCGGAGGAGTAACAGTTAGTTATTTTGAATGGACTCAAGGCAGAAGTGGCGAACAATGGACTGCGGAAAAAGTTGATGCCGAATTAAAGCGAGTAATTCTTGATGCTTACAAAGGAGTTCGTCGTGAGTCATATAGAAATAAGATTACATACCGCGAGGCTGCTTTTTCCATTGGAATAAAGAGGATGTTGGATGCGATGCGTGCGAGGGGGTGGGTTTGAAATAGTTAACTAGTTGCTAGTTAACTGGTTTCAAGTTCCTTGTCATTCAGAATATGGAGTTCGATAACGAAATAACTTGAAACTTGTAACTTGAAAACTAGTTAACTTGAGATATGATTATCTGTTAATATACAACCATGTTTGATGTCGCCATCGTAGGCCTCGGCTGCGCCGGATACACAGCAGCCATATACTCAGCTCGTTATAAGTTAGACACTTTGATAGTCGGAGAGACGGAAGGTGGAATGGGCATAACTGCCGCAGAGGTTGGTAACTGGCCTGGGGAAATAGATATTAAGGGTCCCGATCTCATGGAGAAGTTCAAAGCTCATGCGGTAAGTTTCGACAATGTTACCCCAAAAGTCTCGCGTATAGATAAAATCGAAAAGAATAGAGAAGGATTCAAACTAACTTACCAGAATGGGGAATCCGATGAAGCAAAAACTGTTATCTTTGCTACAGGATCAGACAAGAGACATCTTGGAATCCCCGGAGAGGATGAGTTTTCCGGGAAAGGAGTTACGTATTGTGCAACTTGCGATGCTTTCTTTTATAAAGGCAAAGATGTCGCAGTACTTGGAGGAGGGGACTCCGCAGTCGAAGGTGCTGCAATCGCTGCTCAAGTTGCAAACAAGGTTTACCTGATTCACAGAAGATCGGAATTTAGAGCAGAGCCATTCTGGGTAGATAAAGTAAACGAAAAAGACAATATTGAGTTTGTATTGGATACGAATGTAACTGAGGTAATCGGAGATCAGGTTGTTATCGGAGTTAAGCTTGATAAGGAGTTCAACGGATCGGATGAGATTGCAGTTGATGGTGTATTTATAGAAATCGGATCAATTCCTTCCACTCAACTTGCAGAGAAATTAGGTTGCGAAGTTGATGAACAAAAACATCTGAAAGTGGGGGCAGATATGGCGACTTCGGTAAAAGGAGTATTCGCAGCCGGTGATGTATCCAATGGATCTAATTACTTTGCACAATTTGCGACTGCAGCAGGGGAGGGGGCAGTGGCGGGGAATGGGGTGTTTAACTATTTGCAGGAGGAGGGGAAATAATTGGAGTACTGGAATACTGGGTATGTCATTGTTGGCGAGGCCCAATATTCGAATATTCCAATATTCGAGTCCTTTTTCCTTGTATCAGCCATAAAAATCCGTATCCTAGACCCAATGCCTAGAGGTAAACGCACCGTATTCGCTTTCTTTTGCAAGAAGTCTGGAAACAGACTGGGTACTTTGCGTTTCCATAGACAGGACAAAAAAGCCAAGGGATGGAAAGAGCATGTAGATGGAATGAAGAAGTATTGCCCGGTTTGCAGGGAGAAGGTTGATCTTAAGTTTAAGGAGGAGAAGCATTCTTCCAAATAGTGAGTAGTTGGTAGTGAGTAGGTTTTATTCAAACAAGACTTTTATTATGACTTCAAAACAAGAAAGAATCGGCGAGTTGATGCTTTTGGCTACTTGTGTTTTCGAAGGGTTTTATCCTGTGATTGCCCATATTGCATCTGATGCTTTTCCTCCGATATTTTTTACCGGATCAACGGCATCGATAGCAGCGCTCCTGTTCGCACTATATTCGATTGTGTCAGGTAGGTTTATTCGCAAAGTTCCACTAAGAGGAGTGTTGCTTGCAACAGGGGTTGTCGCATTCAACTTTACTGCATGGGTTTTACTTTTGGTCGGAGCAAAGAGTACATCAGGAATTAACACGGCACTTTTACTTCAGGCCGAGATGGTATTTACATTCATATTTACCACAGTTGTTCTTAGGGAACGTCTGACTCCTATGCAGCTATGGGGAGTATTAACCGTCTTTGGTGGAACGATGTTCATTTTGTACAACGGTTCTGTTCATCTAAACAGAGGTGACCTGATAATAATAGGGGCGACTGCACTTTTTCCAATTGGAAACACATTCGCAAAGAAGGCTTTGGATATTCTTACTCCGGATTATCTCTTATTTCTGCGTTATTTGATTGGTGGGACAACACTGATGATTATCAGCTTGTTTGTCGAAGACCTTTCGGGGGTCCGATCAGGAATTACCAGAGAAATACTTTGGATTTTCCCTGTATATATAGTTTTGATAATGGTGGTTTCTAAAGTACTTTGGTATAACGGTCTAAAACGTTTGCCACTGGGCAGATGCATTTACATATTTTCTGCAACTCCTGCGTTCGGATTAGTAATTGCGATGATCATTCTTAAGGAGGTGCCAACGCTGTATCAGTTTGGTGGGTTGTTTATTGTGATGGGAGGGGTGTATTTGTTAATGAAGAGGAGGCGTGAGTTGGAGATGGTTTGAGATGACTTGTGTGTCACTGGTCACTTGTCACTGGTCACTGGTCCAATATTTGTGGAATGACGAGCGACTAGCGACCAGTGACTAGCGGCTCCTGATACTCAATTTCCGTCACAAGCACAACCCCGCTATAGTACTTCCATGCCAGACATCTACCGCAAATGTGCTTCCATAGTAGTCTTCCGCAAATCAAAGAACGGACACCAATTTTTGTTGCTCCACAAACCTCGCAAGAAAGATTCATGGCAGTTACCACAAGGTGGAGTTGAGGACGGAGAGGATTATCAGCAGGCGGCACTCAGGGAACTAAAAGAAGAAGCTGGGATCGACGCAAAATTAATTGGGAAGAGTGAAAATGTGTATAAATATGATTTTCCTCCTTCGTACCGCAGATTTCGTCCGGATAAAGTTTGCGGTCAGAGGATTGAGTTTAGCTTTGGGATTGTAGAGACAGATACAGAAGTACAAGTGGATCAGAGAGAGATCGATAAGTTTGTTTGGATAAATCCGGATCAACTTGGAAAGTATATTAAGAGGAAGAAATATGCAGATTTTATTAGAGGGTTGGTGGAGGAGGGGGTTGGAATATTGGGGATCAATGCCAAATATTGTGGAAAAAATAGTAAACCGAATTAAAAATCCCAAAACACAAAACACAAATCCCAAATTAAAAATCCCAAAACACAAAACACAAATCCCAAAAGTAAATCCCAAAATCCAAACCCCAAAACCCAACGAAACCCAAAATCCAAAATTCCAAACTATGATCGTTCTTTAGTTGTCCGTCCTACGCAGTAGCAGCATTGTTGGGATTTGTTATTTGGGATTTGGGATTTTTAAAAAAAGTCCCTGCATTTTGGCATTAATCCAATATTCCAGTATTCTTCATATGTGCGTATCCAATCCATCAACCTCGAGCAATTCCGAAGTTTCCCTAAGCTGGACATCGATCTGAGCGGCGAGAATATTAACATTCTTCTGGGCCCCAATGGCATGGGCAAAACAAACATACTGGAATCAATATCTATACTTTCGGAAATGCAGTCATTTTTGCGAGCTCAAGAGGAAGATCTGGTGCATTGGGGCAAAGACTATGCTCGAGTAAGCGCTGGTTTGATTAATGATCAAAAAGAGGAGAGCAAAATAGAAGTAGTCAGACAACTTCTTCCGCGCAAACAAAAGGCATGTTTTATAAATGATGTAAAAACTCCTCTAGCAAATTCTGTTGGTCACTTGCCGACCGTAGCATTTCTTCCTCAGGATCTTGAACTATTTACCGGTCCTCCAAATTTGAGGAGAAGATTTTTGGATTCACTTCTTTCTCAGGTATCTCCCGAATATGCACGTGCCTTGTCTGCTTATGGGAAGATAATCAAGCAGCGCAACTCTTTACTCAAGAAGATTGTAGATGGAAGTGCCGGAAGAGGGGATCTAAAGAGCTGGGATCAGATGGTTGCGAAGGAGGGTGCTCTAATAACTCTTAAACGTTTGGAGTTGATCGAGGTTTTCCAATGTACATTGCTACAAGAAGTCCAGACTTTGGGTGAAAAATGGGAAAGTGTAGAGCTTGTATATAAAAGAAAGGGGGAAGCACGCACTCAGGAGGATTTGGAAAGTGAAATTATGGAACTTCTGGAGCATTACCAAGAGCGCGATCTGATTCTGTGTTCCACAACCATAGGCCCACATCGTGATGATTGGCATATCGAAGCTGATGCGCGGTCTCTGACCTCATTTGCTTCACGTGGACAGCAGCGTGCGGCAGTTCTAGCTTTGATATTCCTCAAAGTCTCTTTTCTAGAGATTCGTCGCGGAGAGAAGCCGGTAGTGTTGTTGGATGATGTATTTTCTGAGTTGGATGATGAGCACCAAAAAGCATTACTTAAATGTTTTGATGATTATCAGGTGATTATATCGGCGACGCACGTTCCGGAGGGGGTTGAGGGGGCGAGGGTTTGGGAGGTTGAAAAGTTAACTAGTTTACTAGTTGATTAGTTAACTAGTTGAAAACTTGAAACTAGTTAACTTGTAACCAGTTAACTTATCGCTTCAATAGAAGCAAAATTGTAACTGCCATAAAGCGCCAACCCCACCGCGTCCGCCGCATCATCAGGCTTCGGTGGCTCATCTAATTTCAGCTCACGCATAATCATTGTTTGTATTTGCAGCTTATCTGCTTTGCCGTCACCTGTTATACATGACTTCATTTCCAGCGGAGTTGGTTCAATAATCGCAATATTTCTGGATTTAAGTGTTAGGAGAATAACACCGCGTGCTTGCGCAACATCAATCGCAGTTTTTGTATTTGCTGCGAAGAATAATTTTTCTACAACAGCAAGATCAGGCTTAGTTTTTTCGAGATACTCAGAAAGGTCATTCTCCAGTTCTTCCAGACGATCGGATAGGGGAGTGTTTGCAGGAGTTGAGATTGTGAACCAGTCGGAATTTTCGATTATTCTATTATCAGAGGTTTCTATTAGGCCGATGCCGGTGGTTGCAATTCCAGGATCAATTCCAATTATTTTCATGGGGTGATTATAGCTTATATTGATACCCCCATCCGCTGGCCTGCAGGGGGGAAGGGGGAAACTAGGCTTGAGTTTTCAGTTTGTTATGGTTGATCACGAGTACATATTACATATACAAACAAATAACCCAATATTTGTCTCCCTTCCCCCGGTAGGCAGGTGGAGTGGAGGGGGAAGGGCCGGGGATGGGGGTAATAGAGAAAATAATATCGGCTTGTCGAACCACCTTACAATCCAACCATTTATCAATAAGTCAACTTCGCATACATACTCAAAACCTCGCTTTTAAGCTATAATATAAGGAAATACAAATATTATGCACTCGCCGAGCCTAAAACACAGGCATTTGCTTATTGCCCCGATAGCACTGGCGTCACTCGTGATATTCTCAAACCTGAATCGGGCGGATCTTCTGGCTTCAACTGCAATCCAAAATGTGAATAATGACGAGCAGGGGACATATGAAATATACAAAGGAGTTCAGATTAAGCCGGCTGAGGATACACAGTTAAATGAAAACGATGAGATAGTGATTTTAAAGAAAGGGTCTGTGCTTGTTCGAAGTGAAGGACTGGTAGTTATGGAAGCTGGTGGAATGCAGATCATGAGTATCGCCGGTGTAATACATATTTCGTATAACGGAGGCAATCTGACAGTGGCGGCACTTTCGGCACCTGTTCTGGTTCAGAAAGGAGAAAATTTGGTATTGGTTCCCGTTAATCAAAAATGGCGTGGGGATGGAGTTATAAATTCTCAAAAAGAAGGGTTGCCTGCGTGGCTCAAGTCGCGCTCACCTAGAAAGATTCCGAATACATTCAGGGCACAGCAACTAATGGCTGCGGCTCAATTTCCAATAAATTATCCAAGTTATGAATCTCCGTTAAACAAAGCAGGTATTGCGCTTCGCGAAGCACTTTCTTTCGCACAATTTTCCATGGCACGCACGCGTAATACTGAGCACAGTGCGGATGAATCATACAGGCGTATGCAAATGCTGGTTGACAGTGGAGAATGGGATAGTGCAGAAGAACTTCTGGATCACCCTTGGCATGAATCACACTTTAGATTACCCGAAGGACAGAAGTTGCTGGCCGAATCAGTTGCACGTGTTTCTGATCAGCCCAAACTTGCACATAAATTCCTTCAGATTTTGATTACAGATGATCGTGTCTGGCTGCTTTCGTATATACATCCCGATCTTCGCAATATTGCTTGGGGGATTAATCGTCCAAAATTAAGTCACGAAGCTTTGGCGTTGCATATATATACTTTGCCCGTATCAGATATCTTGCCTGCGCGTTTGCCTGAATATATTTTGCGAAAATGGATGGAGGATGTGGAGAGTATTGCAAAGTCAGCAAATGACCCCAGTGTGATACTCAACAGCATTTCTGAGATTATTGTGGATCAGATAAATATTTATGTAAAAGATGGGTATCCCGAGAGAGCAAAGAATTACCGTAAGATTCTATATGGATGGAGGGATGATTATTCTGATCATTTATCTGCTGAGGTATTGGACAGCATTAATGAGCTGGAAAAAATGGAAAATGTTGAGATAGATGAGCTCCTATTGGAAGAATCAGAGGAAATTGAAGATGTAGAAGCTCTAGCGCAGGAATACATGCCTGCGATAGAAGATCCCGTAAGCATGCTTACACCTGATGAGGTTCAAGGCAGAGCATATTCATTGCTTCGTGATGCCGGTGCACTCTTTACGGTGGAAACAAATATAGAGGCAAAAAACGAATTCAATGCAGAAGTTCGAAACATAGTCTTTGGTACTCCAAGAGGAGACCTGCCGTTCGAGTTCACTTTAAATGTTGTAAGCGGTGAAGTATTCAATGTGATTAATGATGGAGAGGTAATGCCGTATAGATTGAGCTTGGAGGCATATGTAAAATGGTTGAAAGAATAATTGCTATAAAATCAGCGATATGTAGAATTTCCGCATGATTTGTGGCTTAGATACATCAATGATGCCTCCTGTAATTGATGGAACATTAGACGATCTTGAGCAAAGGATTAATGGTGAGCTTAAAGCTGCAACTTCTGATGTAAAAAATTCTATTGGCATGAGCAAAGAGGAATCAAGAAAAAGAATGATAGAAGC
>JAHISE010000013.1 GCA_018818235.1 Patescibacteria group bacterium | reverse complement strand
TCCACATTTATTACATGCATAATTCTGTTCACAGTCGGAACTTCTATAGTCCGAGGATTTGCAGCAACTCTTGGTATGGGAGTTTTGATTTCTATGTTCTCTGCAATTGTTATTACCAGATTTTTGATGAAGCAACTTGGCAAATCTCCTCTTTCGGAGAATTTGGAAATGTTTGGGGTGAAGGTTGATGTCTGAACTTTGTCTGAACCATGATTTTCTTGATTAAAAGATTACCTTGATTTACGGAAATCATGATAATCAAATAATCCTTTTAATCATGGTTCAGACAATGGATATCAAGCAACCTGAGAAACCTGCCTAACCCCATTCTTCCTCCTTTCCAACTCTATGAACTTTCCTTCTCTTACAAGCTCTCGATCCCCCTCATTCATCGGCAGGCTTGCCGTGATCCTCTGATATTCAGCTGAAAGAAAACTTGTATTGCGCTGCACACTTATAGCCGCAGCTTCCCTGATTTCTCTGGCATCAAACTGTTGATTGCCTACTTCTATTCCGTCTGCGTTTGCTGAGGCGGACTGCTTTGTATGCTCAACTTCGTGATCACGAATATCTTTTGCAACTTCCTTATTAATAAGCTCATCCCCATCCGATTGAATGCTGTTTGGATCAATATCTATGGATCCTCCTCCCAACTGCGCCTGTCCCGCAACACCATCGGGCAACTCGCTTATGGTTATACCGCTTTGCCCCAGAATATCCCGAACATCTTTGGCAGTATCTTCCAGTTGACCTGCAACTTCCTCCATATCTATTTCCGGTTCTTCAAATACATCAAGTATGTCATCTCTGACTCCTTCTGTGTCTCCTGCAATGACCTGTCTGATATCTTCCACTTGCTCAAGCAGCTGAGCCGCTAGCTCATGTGCCGAGAGCTCCTGTCCTTCGACGGTGTCTTCGTATATGCCTCGTGCTGTCTCTGTGGTTTCCATGTGTCTGAAGAATAACGGACACAAATGCTATTGCAATCATCAAGGCATGTAAAACGTTATGTGGATTACTTTTTGGCTTGTTTAAAAGGAATACTCGAATACTGGAATATTGGAATACTGTGTATGCCAATATCAGCGAGGCCCAATATTCAAATAATCCAATATTCCATCGAAACTCCTAACCGGGGTTTATGCGTTCCGCCGGCTGCATGAGTGTTATTTTTTTTGTACAACATAAACGTATACGCAAAATTGTGATCTTCATCCGCCTCATGACGTTCCTGCGAAATCAATTGCCATTCATCCGCACCGCGGAGCGGTGCTTCTGAAGTGGATGATGTGTTAAATTCCGGAAAGAACGCATCCCCTCCTTCAACCTCCGTGTGAACCCTTGTCAGATCTATTTGATTTGCAAAAGGAAGAGCTTGGACATATATCTGTCCTCCTCCGATAATACAAACCTCAGATTCATCTTTTAGTAACTCCAAAGCCTCTTCGATCGAGTGAACTACTTCGCAACCTTCAATCTCCATATCCTGCCTTGTAACAACCACATTCTTGCGCCCGGGTAGTACGCGACCAATCGATTCGTGTGTTTTCCTACCCATAACAATCGGCTTCCCCTTCGTCGCATCATGAAAGTGTTTAAAGTCTTTTGGCAGATCCCATGGAATCTCGCCCTGCTTTCCTATGCAATTGTTTTCGGATGCGGCAGCTATTAATGAGATTATCATGGGTCAATAGAATATTAGATTATTTGCTTTACCACAAACAACCTTGGGACATTGGCATGCCACGTCGCACATGTGCGACGTGGCATGCGCGGGTGGGAACCGCGACATTGAAATTTGCAGTTTCAGCCTCCAAAATGCGAAGCGCCCGCAAAAATGTAGGAGGGGCGTAAAGGATTATATTTATTTAAGGGAGCTGGTTCATTTTTGCAGCGTAGCATTTTGGTAAGGCTGATCTGCAAATTTCACAGGAGCGGAACTTTTCTTCCTGCCCTGAGCTTGTCGAAGGGTGCTTCTTTCTTTTGGTTACAAAAGAAAGAAGAAACAAGAATCATACAGCTATCGGCGCCTAAATCGCCGGATGCGAATCGTAGTTAACTACTTCTATACATCAATATCAGATTTGCCTTTGAGTTTCCCATCTATTCTCTTCTCAAGTTTTATAATGTGTTCTTCCGGAGGCAACTTCTCCGGCATTGTACCTCCAATATCCTTTATTGCCTTCCTAACTTTGCCACCAACAACAAAATGAGTACGCGATGCTTTACTCTCCCCAATTCTCTTACCTTCATCAAGCTCTACATTCAATTGCTCGTCCGTCTGTGTAATACGAAAAAGATTGGCTGCGAGTTCCGTAGCTCCGGCTCTATCAAGCAATTTATCTCTGCCAAGTTTTTTTGCCTTTTGAATCTCCTTAGAAGTCATCCCATACAATCCCTTGTATCCTGCATCATTGAACCTTCCAAAATTTCTGACTCCGGAATCTTTTGCGGTTTTGAAAAGCTTTTTATTATGATCAGTTACCTCTTCACGAATTAGTAATCTTTTTTCGTCTTCAGTAAGGCCTTCATACAATTCGTGCTTCCTTGTTTGAACAGCAAAATATGTCTGCGCGAGTGCAATAGGCTGTTTTGATGAATCACCATTTTGAGCAATGAGATAACAAGCATACCTAGATAACTTATAGTCAAGAACCTCCTGAATCACTCCTTTACCAGCTTTTATTGGTTTCCTGATCTCAGGAAAGTGATCTAAAACATCTTGACTACTCGCTGTACAGGCCTTTTTGGCTTTACATATTACCTTATGAAAATTCTCCCATTTGCCGTAATCCAGAAGTGGCATCAATTCTCTAGCTTCCCAATATTCAATTCCATCTGCATCTACATGTTTTATGCTCTCAAAAGTTGTTCTGGCCGATGGCAATAAATTTGTCAGATCCTGCATATCAACAAATATAGATGGGTGTGCAATGTTACACCATTAAATACTACACTGCAATAGGAGCTTTTATAGCCGGCCACGGATCACACTACGACAGGCTCAGTGTAACCCCATTGGCTCAACGAACTAAACGGCTATTGGAGCTTTTATTGCGGGCCATGGGTTATAATTAAAAACCTCAATATCCTCAAACTCAAAATCAAAGACCGAACTTACCTGAGGATTTAATTTAAGCTGAGGCAATGCACGAGTATCTCGCTCAAGTTGAGTAACCGCCTGATCCAGATGATTCAGATATAAATGTGCATCCCCGAAAGTATGAACAAAGTCCCCTACTTCCAAACCACACTCCTGAGCAATCATATGTGTAAGCAAGCTATATGAGGCAATGTTGAACGGAACTCCGAGGAATACATCGGCTGATCTTTGATATAACTGACAACTGAGTTTCCCATTTAACACATAAAACTGAAAGGTTGTGTGACAAAGCGGAGGAGCACTGCTTTTTCCTTTTATCAAATCCTGAATATCCGCAACATTCCATCCACTGACGAGTAGTCGACGAGAATTCGGATTATTCTTAATCTCATCAATAACATTTTTAATCTGATTTATCTCTTCACCATCCTTACCCGTCCATCTTATCCATTGTTTTCCGTAAACCGGACCCAAGTCTCCCCATTTAGCAGCAAACTCATCACTTTCTCTAATTTTTTCTACAAATTCATCTAGGTTCTCTCCCTGATATTCATCACTCTTCTTATATCCCTCATACGGCCACTCATTCCAGATCCGGACATTTCGATCCACAAGGTATTTGATGTTTGTATCTCCTTTAAGGAACCACAAAAGCTCGTGTGTAATGCCCCTCATGTAGACTTTCTTGGTTGTAAGCAATGGGAAGCCCTCTTGGAGACTAAAACGCATCTGGTGACCGAATATGCTTAATGTGCCGGTTCCGGTTCTATCATCTTTTTTGACACCTTCGTTGAGGATTTTGCCGAGAAGATTCAAATACTGCTTCATTGGAATGTGATATTACACGGAAAATTTCAAATACCAAATGTCAAATGTCAAGTCAATTCCAAATGCCGAATTATAAATGACAAAAAAATGTCAAATAAAGTTTTCAGACCGAAGTTTTAGTGATAGTGTGCCTTAAAGAGATGATTGAATACAAAACATCAAAGGCACCTAAATTTGATTTAGAGGAACGAACTGCCAAATTTGGTGAAAGAATTATCGATTTCATCAAAACTATCCCCAGAAACAATATTACTAGTCCTCTCGTTGATCAGCTTATCAGATCAGCTACAAGTGTTGGAGCTAACTATATGGAAGCTGATGGCGCAGAATCAAAAAAAGATTTTAGGCACAAGATAAGTATTTGCAAAAAAGAAGCAAAAGAAAGTCGGCATTGGATTAGAATGATTGCAAACGCATGCTCAGAAAGAAAAACAGAATGCAGAGTGTTATGGAAAGAAGCTAATGAGTTGTCATTAATATTTTCTTCTATCGTTCGCAACACAGGTAAAAAGTGAATTATTTGTCATTCATCATTTGACATTGATTTGACATTTGTAATTTGACATTTGACATTAACTTTTTCGTAAAACCCCCGGACACTCCCCCTTAAACACACATTTATGACATTTACGATCCCTCGCGGTACAAACCGCCCTCCCATGACTAATCATAAGAGTGTTGAACCTCCCCCAATCCTTCTTTGGAATTATCTTCATCAGATCTTTCTCGATTTTTTCCGGAGTTGAATGAGTAGATAATCCCATCCTCTGACTCAACCTCATAACATGCGTATCGACTGCGATTCCCTCGAGCTTCCCAAATCCGGCATATAAAATTATCGCCGCAGTCTTGCGTCCGACTCCCGGGAGTTCAATCAACTCTTCCATAGTTCGTGGAACTTTACCTTTATATTCATTAATTAATATCTTACATAGCTTTTTAATATGCTTCGATTTAACTCTGAATGTTCCACAAGGTCTGATTAGCTTCTCAAATTCCCTCTGAGACAAATCACAATAATCCTGAGCCGTTCTACACTTCTTAAATAATTCTTTTGTGACCATGTTCACGCGTTCGTCCGTGCATTGAGCTGACAATATCGTTGCAACCGTTAGATCAAGTGAAGTTTTCCACCTTAAAAATGACTTTGGAGGAGAGTAGAGGTTGGAGAGCTGTTGGAGGATAGTTTCTGGTTTCATATCACAAGAATATTGAATGCTTATTGGCTTGTTGGCAATTAGCTTGTTGGCTATGTTCGGCAGCCAAAATTAGCCAACAAGCTAATTGCCAATTGCTAACTGCCATCCGAGTAAACAATAATGCACTAGCACTTTTTATCTTCAGACATGTATAGTCAGACTCCGATGTTACCAGCACTAACCGTCTTCGACGTGGAAACTACAGGCCTTGATCCAAACAGAGGACACAAAATTATTGAGATTGGAGCCATAAGGATCGAGGAAGGGAAGATATTGGAGGCAAATCCTTTTGATATGCTTGTTAATCCGGAACGTCCGATTCCGATAGAAGCTTCTCAAGTAAATAAGATAAGGAATGAAGATGTAATCTCGGCACCGACAATCGATCAGGTTCTTCCACAATTTTTAGACTTTGCATCCAATTCCCTTTTGGTTGCACATAATGCAAATTTTGATATGGGATTTTTGACAAAGGAGAAGGAGCTTTGCTGGGGGTTTATTGATCTTCCTGAATGTCTTTGTACATTAAGACTGAGCAGATCATTGTATCCAACTGAATTTCGACACAGCTTGGATGTTGTTGCCTTAAGACTTGGGATCGAATTACCTGCAGTACGACACCGAGCACTTCCTGACGTGCTTTTGACTGCACAGGCGCTGCTTCGAATGGTAGAAGGAGGAGATATTGGTTCAATTGAGGATTTGAGAGTTAAGGCAGGGGTTAGGCAGATGGCAAAATAATAAGTGAAAAGTTAAAAATGAAAAGTTAAAAGTGCTAAACTCAAAGTGTCCACTATTCACTTTTAACTATTCACTAATAAAATATGACGGTGCTGCCAATCGTCACTGGATCGAATAATCCTCTTCTTCGGAATAAGACAGAGAGAATTACAAAAGTAACAAAAGAAATCCTAAAACTTATAAAAAACATGAAAGATACTTTAAAAGATGAAGCTGGGCTTGGATTGGCTGCAAATCAGGTCGGTGAGCCGTTTAGGCTTTGTCTTGCCAAATTCAACGATAAAACAAATGTGATGATAAATCCTGATATCACATGGAAAAGCGAAGAAACAGATAATTCCGACGAAGGATGCCTTAGCCTTCCGGGATTAACGGTCAAGATCACTCGTCCAATCGAAATTACTGTTGTTTACTTAAACGAAAAAGGAGAAGAGCAAGAGCGAAAGCTTTCCGGAATGGATGCACGGATCATTCAGCACGAAGTTGATCATTTGGATAATATCCTTATTTGTGATTATGGTGAGGATGATGGGAAGAGTGCGATTGAGCTTTAGAAGAGGAAGAGGCAGAAGATGTTGAAGGTTCAGAGGAATATGCATTCGAATATTGGAGTACTGGAATATTGGGGAGAAGCGATTGGAAACAATAATGATTGATATATTCTCTTGTAATACCAATTTGCTTTTAAAAAGATACTAATCAATAAAACAAATTGCTACCTCCTCTCGTGCCCCGTAGCGTTTACATAAGCCAAAAATCAACGGCCTCAAGCTTGAGTGAATTAGTACTATTTTAAACGCGAAGGGGTATAAACCCCAATATTCGAATATTCCAGTATTCTAAATCTCCTTCATCTTCCACTTCCTCTGATTCCCCTCATAAGTTATCCTTTACCCATGCCAAACTTCGAAGCAGTAATAGGCCTAGAGGTACATGCCCAAATGAACACCAAATCCAAGATGTTCTGTGGTTGTGACAATGATGCATTTGGAAAACCTCCCAATACTACTGTCTGTCCCATCTGTATGGGGCATCCGGGGACTTTGCCGGCTCCGAATAAGGAAGCAATAAACAAAGCTGCAAAGGCTTCTATTGCAATAGGATGCGAGATACAGGAAGACAATCACTTTGACCGCAAGCATTACTTTTACCCTGACCTTCCTCCGGGTTTCCAGATAAGCCAGTACGACTTCCCTCTTTCCAAGGCGGGCGAAGTGAAGTTCAACGTAGTTGATGACAGCGGTAATAAAGTCGGAGATCAAAGGATCTGCAAGATCACAAGACTTCACATGGAAAATGATGCGGGGAAGCTTACGCACAGAGGAGATAAGACTTTGTGTGACTACAATCGCGCAGGAACTCCGTTGATGGAGATTGTAACTGAGCCTGATCTTAGGTCGGCTGAGGAGGCAGTGGCTTTCGCACAAGAGTTGAGGAGAATTTTGATTGCAGTTAATTCATCCGAAGCGGATATGTTCAAAGGGATGATGAGATTTGATGCTTCTATTTCTATCAGAGAGAAAGGGGCGAAAGAACTAACTCCCAGAAGTGAGATCAAGAACTTGAACTCATTCAAATCACTCGAAAAAGCACTGAATTACGAATTCAAAAGACTTTGTAAACTTTACGAAAAAGAAGGTAAACACTTAAAGAATGATATTACTGTGGGATGGGTGGATGATGAGGAACAAACCAAGATGCTCAGAGATAAAGAGACTGCAATGGATTATCGCTACTTTCCTGAGCCTGATATTCCTCCACTGCATTTTACTAAGGAAGACATTAAAAAACTTAAGTATGAAATTCCTGCTCTCCCGAGTGAACTTAAGACTAAGTATGAAGAAATGGGATTGGAAGACTTCGAAGTGCGGATGCTCATAGATCAGCCCTATTCCAGAAGTGTTTTTGATGCTGTGTATGAGAAAACAGATGATATAAAGCGATCACGAAGCATTGTTCTAACGCAATTGGCTGGAATTGTTAAAGCCGAAGGAGATAATTTTAAAAAGCCTGATTTAGATTTTATAGTCGAACAACTAACCGAGCTAATTGCAGATAGTAGAATTACAAAGAATCAGGAAAAAGAATTCCTAAGTGACATTGTAATTGACGGGATGACAGTTAAAGAGATTGTTGAATCAAAAGGAGTCAGGGATGTTGATGAATCTGAAATCGAAGAGCTTGTGAACAAAGCAATTAAAGCAAATCCTCAGGCAATCGAGTCATTTAAGGCTGGCAAGGAACAGGCTCTTGGTGCGGTTGTTGGGTGGGTGATGAAGGAGTCGAAAGGCGAAGCTGATCCGGCGAAGGTTAATGATATATTGAAGGAAAAAATTGATAATTGATAATTGATAATTGAAAATTGGGTTATGATATTTGTGATATCAAACCATGAGTCGCTTTAGAATTATCAATTTTCCATTTTCCATTTTCAATTAAACAAAAACTCTTCATCGACATACAAAAACTATCCTACACCCTCTCCATATACACCCCCGTCTCCGTATTAACTTTGATCTGATCTCCTTCGTTTATGAATAGAGGAACCGAAACCTTCGTCCCATTCTCCAGTTCCGCAAACTTTGTCCCTCCCGTTGCCGTATCCCCTTTTACTCCCGGCGGAGTTTCTATTACTTTTAAATTAACAGTAGGAGGCAATTGAATTCCTATTGGATTGCCTTCGAACACACGCGCATCAACTTCCTGTCCTTCAACCAAGAACTTTGCACCATCGCCGATGATGTCTGAGTTAAGCTCAAATTGATCATATGAATCCAAATCCATAAATGTAAAAGTATCACCGGAGGAATATAAGAATTGAACCTTGCGGAATCCTGTGTCCGCAGGCTGCAGCTTTTCATTTCCCTGAAACGTTCTTTGAACAACACTCCCAGTTTTTAAGTTCTTGAGCTTTGTAGCCATAACACCACCCTGACGCCCCTGTTTGCTGAACTGATTCCATGTGATCAGATATGGATCACCGTCTACAACTATTGTGCGGCCGGATTTGAGTTCAGCGATTGAGTACATGGGACAGAGTTTGTTTAGTTTCGTGGCAATCGTCAAGTTAATAGTTAACTAGTTGACTAGTTTGCAAGTTAACTAGTTCGCTGAAATAGATAGTATCTAATGCTCAAAAAACTCGAACTTGTAACTAGTAAACCTGTAACTAGTTAACTTTATCCTGCCGCCCTCGCCCACTGCAACCTGATAATCTCCTTCCTAACCTTTAACGGAAATTCCTCCGGTCCACCGGGCAATGCGAATCTTAGTTTACGTAGTATTCTTCCTTGATCAGGATGACCATCCAGAGCCTTTAATTCGGATACAAGCTGATTAATTCGCGGTTTTTGCATGTGGTAAATAAATATTCGATCCCTTATTCCCTGAACTATGGCATTTACTTCTTCATCGCTAAGAACAGGAATATCTTCGGTTTGTGGGGGCAAATATGCATATACCTGCGTAACTACCAATGGATCAACTGTTTCTCCCCTTGCGTACATGTCAGACAAGATAAAGGCAAACTCCGAAAGGAGCATGCGTGCCTCCTTGCGTACTTCCGGCTTTAATTCATTAGCTTCATTATCAAGTACGGCCAGTTGTTCACGAAGTCCTTCCCACGTTTCTCCCAAACCAACAGGCCCCTCGCGATCAACCTTCTGAATCAATGCAGTTATGGTATCCAGCAAAAGTACTCCCTGTACATCTGATAAACTTACTCCACCGTCTTTTTTTGGCAACTGAGTGCCTGCTTCCAATACCGCTTTCTTGATAAGATAAGCATCGTCATCAGGAAGTGCGGCTGCCACCTGCCCCGCCTGAATAGCAATGGATTCCTGTATTAACATCTGAACGAGTTCATTTCCGGATCCGGTTGCCATTGTTATAAGTGAATCACGGTAATCTTCCAGAGGAATTATCGCTGCATCTGTTGCTCCTCCTTTGATTAGGGCGGCTACTTCGTCCAGCCTTGTGCTTGCCTGATCCAATTTCTTTTGTGTTTTCGCCTCTTCTCCGAATGTCAAAAGAACATCCACTTTTTCGGCTATTCGTTTTGCCGGATAAAGAATAGATGTTGGAAGAATACGTGCACGTGCAGCACGACGCTCCTGTTGCAATTGAGCTATGTATCTGCGATGCACCGCATCACGCTTAAGATTTTGTACCACCCAATTGTCTTCGTACCTGTCTTCGAAAATCTTTTTAACAAAAAGAATACCTCCTTCGGAAAGACGTGTCTGTTCCCCTGCCACCAAAAAGACATCCTTGTCGCCCTGTGTAACATGTGTTCGACGATCCCATATTTCAACATCTACGGTCTTCTCGCTCTCCTGTATGGAAACGCTGCCCTCCTGTACTTTTATAAGTCCGTAATCCGTTCGGACATTGATACCCTTAAGTGGAGACGGAACAAGCCCCTGCAACCAGATTCTTCCGGTTATAAGAGTAAGAGTCGACTCGAAATATTCGTCTATCTGAACGGGATCACTTGTATCGTGCACCTGAACAGTCGTCCATTCATCAAGACGCAAAACTCCGTCATCGCGGAACACTATACTTGCCTCACCATCATGTGTTCTAAGGAGCGTTCCGGGTTCCAAAACAACTTCTTCGTTAACAGGTTGCCAGAATCCTCCGACTGAGATGGTTACTTCTCCTCGTGTTGGCATCAAAGTAACTTTACTGTCTGCAATTGTGCTTGGAACAATAAACAGTTGAGGTCCGGCTTTTACAAACAAAGCGAATATGATAAATGCCGCTACCCATTTGATCGTATATTGTCTGCGAACAGTAACATGAACAGGTACTCTGGAAAAACGCTTGTGCAGATGACCTCTCAAACCTGCCGGAGGAGCCAGTAATTCGCGTAATTTATCCAGTAATGCTGAGCTCTCCGGAACATCAATTCTATTAAGTATTCTGGCCCAAATCCTGTCCTTGACGCTGTCTTCCGGCTCCAGAACCTTGCTTATGCTGCTTAAAGAATCGGCATGATCCAAGCGAGTAGAAATTCGTTTCCAAATACGCTCTTTTGCCCCACCTGATGGTGCAAGGTCTCTCTCGAGCCTATTTTTTAGCGATTCTTGCGACATTGACATAGATACAAACGGGTAATAACGGCTTTTGTTACAGGTTTTCTTTGATTTCCGGTGGTAAAATATCCTTTAATTGTTGTAAAGCTCTAAACTTCATAACACGGATTGCACCAACGGAACACCTCAGAACCTTGGCTGCTTCTTCGTGGCTTAAATCTGCTATAAAACAAAGTGACAAAACTTCACGATAGCGCTTAGGAAGTTTTGCGAGCGCTCCCCTTACTGTCTTTAGAACGTAATGCCTGTTTACACCTGCATCTGCACGATTAAGTTCATCCGGATCACTTAAATCTTCCGGAACTTCTTCCCAAGTTTTGCTCATCCTGTATGTATCTATTACTTCGTTTCGGGCGATTCTAAATAACCACGCTCCAAATGGAACGTTCTTACGCTCTTTGAACGTATGCAATTTCTCCCATGCCTTAACAAAAACTTCCGCAACCAGATCCTCCGCCACTTCCCGTGGAACCCTGATCGCCGCATAGCGATATACGGATGCAAAATAATGGTCGTAAATCTTGGAAAAAGACTGCGTGTCCCCTTCCCGTGATTTCGCAACGAGACTCATTATTTGCTCTTCAGTGATGCCACCTTGTTCCATTAGACCGCAAGTATAGGGGAAAATTTATAAGAGAAAACGGATTTATTTGCCTTTTTGAATTATTTTCTTATGAGCAATTGGCTTATTGGCAATTGGCAATTGGCCGGTATTCTTCGTTAATGGCATAAAATACTTCGATAAACTCAGTACAGGTAGCTAATTGCCAATAGCCAACTGCTAATTGCCAACCAGTACCTACTCCCACTCAATAGTCCCCGGTGGCTTACTGGTCAAATCATAAAACACCATATCAACTCCATCTAATGCTAGGATTCTCTCCGTCATTTTCTTAATTACTTCTTCGGGTAGTCTGGATGCATTTGCAGTCATTGCATCGGTGGAATCGATTGGTCGCAGAACTACCGACTGCCCTCCCTCTGACGTTCCAAATGGAAGAAGTACAACCGGGAACTGCCATATTTTTTCGTAAAGATCTGCATTGTGCATCTCTTCAAATACAATCTGATCTGCCTCTCGCAATAGATCAGCTCTCTCACGATTAACATCTCCGGAAGTGAATACAAACTCAACTGGTTCAGGATGTGATGTACATTTAAGCACTCTATTAATCTCCGGATCTTTGTTCGGAATTTCCGTCGACTGACTCCATAACTCATCTGTCACCTCAAAAGGATTCTCAGAGAAAACTGCAAGTGCATATCTGTAAGTCCTCCCATCGCCTTGCACACCAACTGATTTAACTGGAAGTATGGCTGATCGTTGGGTGTTGATTGTTGATTGTTGATTGTTGATTGTCGACTCAGAACATAAAATTCTTACTCCAAGTCCAGGACCAGGAAATGGGTGACGCCACACTAAATCGTGCGGCAACCCCAGCATTTCCCCAAGCTCACGCACTTCATCTTTATACAGATCCTTCAAAGGCTCAATCACTCTCCCCTCCTCAATCATCTTTTGAACTGCTTCGACCCGATTATGATGAGTCTTAATCTTATCCGCATGCTTTGTTCCACCTGTTTCGATTGTATCGGGATAAATGGTTCCCTGCCCCAACATCCACTCATCGACATTCGACAACGTAAAGTTGCGTGGCAACCACGTTGCTTTACGCAATCGACCAGCCTTCGCCAAGGCTACAGCCGGCAGGCAATCGACAATCGACTCCCCTGATTGTCCGGATTCCGGATTCCGGATTCCGACACCTGCAAGTCCCATTTCATCAAAAACCTCTTTTTGTACTTCAATAAACGTATTCCCAATTATTTCTCTTTTCTTTTCCGGATCATAAACGCCTTTCAGATTTTTAAAGAATCTATCTGATGCATCCTCCACTCTCAAGTTCGGCAAATCTAAATCCTTGAACGCTTCCTGAATTAACTTCACCTCATCCTTTCTCATCATTCCTGTATCAACCAACAAACCCTGAACTCTATCAGCTCCCAATACTTGATCAAGCAGAGTGAACGCAACGGAAGAATCTACACCACCGGAAACAAGCATGAAGACTTTGCGATCTCCAACTTGAGTTTTGATTTCCTCGCTTACAATATCTTTATATCCCGACACTGACCAAGGATCAGCATCGCACAACTCTACAAAGTTCTGCAAAATCTGATTACCATGTTCTGTATGAGTAACTTCGGGATGAAACTGAACCGCAAAAAGATTGCGATCAAGATCCGCAAACGCTGCATTCTTACATGAATCGGAAGTTGCAATCTGCTCAAATCCATCTGGCAACCCCACCGCCTCATCCCCATGCGACATCCAAACGGTGAATTCTGAAGAGCAATTTCCAAATAATGACGAGTGACTAGTGACCAGTGACGGGTCGCTGGTCGCTGGTCGCTGGTCGCTGGTCCTAATCAGGGTCTTACCATATTCCTTCACCTTCCCCTGCCTCACCTCTCCACCCAACGTCTGCGTCATCCAATGCAATCCATAACAAATCCCCAACACCGGAACTCCCAATTCAAAAAGTGCAGGATCTCCCTTAGGACTACCTTTATCATAAACACTCTGAGGTCCCCCGGAGAGTATAATCCCCCCAGCATCCTTTAAATCCTCAGTAGAAGTTTCCGCCTCGCGAATCTCCGAATAAACCCCCAAACGCCTTATTCTGCTTGCAATCAGATGTGCATATTGGCCACCAAAGTCGAGGATTACTATTCCTTTCATGTGCAAAGGATACCGTTAAGTAAAGTGGTTTGACAAAGAGAAAGTCGAGTAGGAAACTGGACCCCTATGGAAAGACTACCAACATCACGTGACTTTAATGATCATTTTGATCTCGGCACAATAGCTCTCCTACTAACCAAGGCTTCCGAAGAAAGCATGACATGGCCTAGAGTTCTTATAAACGAACAAAAAGATCCAAATACCCTGCCTAACCAAGCAGCAACAACAAGTGGAATACTCCATTATCTCAAAGGTTTCAGAATTGCTCATCAATCAATTATTGCACAAATAAAAAAAAGGTATCCCGAAGAAGTTACACAAGTAAAAGAAGATGTTGAACACCAGACAGCACAGCTCAGTACATTCACACGTGAAATACTTGATTTAATACCCGAAATTACATCACCTGAAGCAAACTTAAGAGGTGCAATTTCTGATCTGGCAAGACATAGAAGAAGACTTATCAGATACGCTATGATTGCCCAAAGAATCATGGAACAACAAACAGGAAAAACTGAACTCGACATCAGGCTGAGGCACCTGTGGAACCGGATGGCGAAACAATAGTACTGACCGGTAATGAAAGTAGTGTGAATCTTACGGATCAATCTGAACCCGTAGATGCACTGCCGGCAGAAGAAAGTGAACAAACATAAGCCGCCAAAATCCAAACAGTCAAAGCCACCGCACTATCCTCCCATGCATGAAGGAAGAGTGCTGCAATTGATATACCAAGGAATCCGAGGAAAATGGGTAACGCTTCTTTGTTTTTCCTAAGTTTTCGAAGTATGAACAGAATTATAAGTGCAAACGCAGCCAGTCCGGCAAAACCCATTTCAACTCCAATCTGGAGGTACCAATTCTCCGGTAAGTTAGGACATTTGCATTCTCGATCTGTTGGTTGACCTGCCAGCCGTAGCTCATCTTTTATGAGCGGAGGCTGGACTTGTGAGTCTCCGAGAAAAACACACAGGTTAGGACGATCACTAGCCCAAGAAGGATCATCATCAGCTTTTAGATGAACACATGTATCACTTACGCGATTGCTAGCAGGTCCCGCAGTTCCCAGTCCCAATCCAAAAGGATTTTCCCACATTGTCATCGCAGCTTCTATCGGTCTTGTCAAATGATCCTTGGATGACGAAAGTCGAAGGAATACATCGGGCTTTATCAAAACTCCGATAATCAAAGCAATCACTCCTGCAACAAACATATTAAGAACGTATCGTCTGACCAAATCTTTTGACTGAGTGAGAACAACTGCAACAACAATGATGACTGCCACCCCAATCCAGGCACTTCTGGAGAAAGTTAGAAATAAACCTATCACTATCAATCCTAAAACAATAAACCTAGAAACGTAGCAACGTAGCAACGTAGCAACGGTATTTCGAAGAACTAATACTAAGCTAATACTAAACGGTATTAACAACCATAAACCGAGCTGATTAGGCCCACTCATAACACTCTGCACCCTCCTCCACCCTCCACCTTCTAGGTATTGGAATGCAGCCAAAGGTTGATCGGGAACGTAAAGTGAATGAAGGTCGGAGTATCCTAACCAATAAAAGAATCTTTCGGGAAGATAAAGAGTATCAACTGCGTAAGCTGCAATTACTGCCCCGACCATGACAAGTACACTCATTGCTTTCCTGAAAAATGTTTTTGACCAAACAACTCGCCTCAAAGCAAAGAAAGTGATCAGAGGTATAAAATCATATTTAAATCCAAAGGCATAAAGTTTCCAATCTGCATGAGATAAACTTGTTATTACAATCGAAAAGATAACTAATCCAATGATTAATAAATCAATATCATCAAAAGCCCATCTGCTCCTACAGGGCTTGGATGGAGTTCGCAGCCACTCGATGAATGCGATCAAAAGGATAATCCCCAGCAAAGCCTCTTTCCATAATGCAAGAGCTGTGAGCGGAGCATGCCCTGAACCTGATATTAGTTTTGTACCAACCGTAACCAAAAGAGCATGGAACGGGAGGAGTCCGAGGAGGAGGAGCGTTAGGGGTTCGCGGAGGCGTTGGAGCATCGGAGGGAATGAAAAGCGGAAAGTGTAAAACGGAAAATACTAAACCCCGCATCCAGTTTGATAGTCTAATACGATGATTAATAGGTTGTTTGTCATATTATTATCAATAGTAACGGTGCGGGGTAAAGTGACACCAAGCGTGATTACTATCAAATGATACACCTATTTTCCACTTTCCACTTTCCACTAAAATCCCAATCTCTTCCCCTCACTCCTAAACACCTCCTCTCCCCTTCCTAACACTTCTTCGACCTTATCTACACACAACGAAGATACATTCTCCCCATAGATCTTAGGCGCTGCCTTCATCTCCTGATTGTCCCATGCATACTCGATCATTTTTTTAATCAGCTCACTGTCAATTGGAGGAGCTATCAGATTACCTCCGTTTATTGCAGACTCACCACGATCTGAACCGAATCTGAGTGTTACGCATGGAATTCCAAGTACATTCATTTCTTCCTGCATGGAACCGGAGTCCGTTGCACAAACCGAAGCCTTTTGCATTGCCGCAATAACATCCGTATATAAAGGCCAAACGTCGGAGAATACAAAATTTTCGTGATCTTGATCCAACTTCTCGACCTCTTCTTTTAACCCAAAGCGTTCGAATGCGGCCTTTGTCTGGTGCATATTAATAAATAACACCGTTCGACCTTCTTCGATCATAGATTTCATTGCACCATAAATCGCCATAAACCTTTTTTCGGAAATACAGTTCTCACGTCGGTGAATGCAGAACCTAACGAAGTTACCATCAGCCAGTTGTGGATACTGTTCAAAAATTTTCGAATTTGCAGCATTCTCAACAGCTTCCAAAGTTGCATCAACAACCGAGTTACCAACAACAAAGATCCTGTCATCACAATAACCTTCGCTTTGCATAAACTCACGATCAAGCTCAACCGGAGCCAAATGAATTCCCGTCGCAGCCTCGGCACATCTGGTATTGAACTGTTCCGGATAAGGTTCCTGCGATCCTCTACCCCAATTATTCTTATCCATCAAAAACTTCCTCCAATCCGCAACATCGAAGTTTGAGATTTGAATTTTGGAATTTGAGTTTTGCTTGTTATTTGGTATTTGTGATTTGGGATTTCCATACTCTGGAGTTAATGTCCGAATGCCTGCCTCCACATGAACTGAAGAAAACCCATGGCAATACCCTGCATTTGCCGAAGCCATCGCCGTAGTTGTATCTCCATGAACATAAGGAATTACAATCTTTCCTCTACTTTTTAGCTCACCAATTACATATCCGAGTCTTCCAATAATCTGAGAAACAATCTCATGCATTCCACCCCTAACATTCAAATTAAAATCAGGCTCCACTCCAAATTCTTTGAGCATCCCACCACTCAGGTTCTCATCATAATGCTGGCCTGTATGTGCCAAAACAGCGATATGCCCACGTTTTTTGAGCTCCTTGAATAATGGGACCTGTTTGATGATATCCGGCTTTGTCGCGATCATTACCATGTGAACATGAGGATCGGACTGAGCCACTAGGTCGTCGTAGAAAGTTGGTGATTTATAGGTTATTTCGTCTTGTTGTGTTGACATTGTAATCACATTGGGTATATAATTGATATGTTATTTTCCAATTCCAAATATGGCACATTTACATGTCCGCACAAATGATAACACGAAAAAGAAGGCAATGGAGATTTTGGAGTC
>JAHISE010000112.1 GCA_018818235.1 Patescibacteria group bacterium | reverse complement strand
TTTGAATGCCAAATCCAGATCCTCCTTATAATCCTCTGCGTCATCTATGTAATCTTCGAACATATCTTTAATGTCCTCCCTTTTATCATCAATTCTCTCGTTATTTGTTTCTATCTGGTCACGAATATCTTCTTCGTGCTGTACTAATACGCAATGATTAAATGCTGATTGTCCTTTCTCCTCCATTACTTCCGAGCAATCCGTACGTGCGGAGGCGGGGATTACTATAAGGAGGGGGAGAATTGCCGACAGAGTGATCAGGTTTCTGTTCAGAGGAGGAGCATAGTAACAATCGACAATCGACAATCAACAATCAACTGTTGCCAAATGATGGGTATTAGTTGGTTATAGTTTGTTTGAATTATGAATTAGCGCAGTAGCGCAGTAGGAACTTCTATGTAATCTGTGCCTGTCAGCCGTAGCCCAGAGGCGAAGGCTGATAATCTGTGGTTCAGACAATGGGGCATTCAATCACATCTCTCCCACAATCCTCTCGCCTTCTCTTCCGCTTGACGCTCCAGCTCCTTATACGTCTGGTTACGTGGATGAGGGAACCAAGGATAATCTTTCGCATACCCTTCTTCTATCATCTGCGCCCCAACATCTACTCCTTCACTCCTTATATATCTAAGCAGCCTCTTATAATCATCGCGATCTTCGGAGGGTTTGGTTTCCAGAATCACATTTTTACCTTCAATTAACTTCTTCAAAGCTTCACTCGATTCATCTGCGAAGCATTCATCCTTCTCCGGCGCATCAATTCCGATTATCCGAACATATTCATTTACTCCATTAAGTGTGATTGTGACGGTGTCGCCGTCGACGACGCGGTTTATGGTTGTTTGGAAGGAAGTGGGTTCGGGAGATGTTTCTTTAGTAATTTCTTTTGTTGAAGTGCAGGCGGTTAGAATAATTAGAATTAAAGTGAGGTGGAAAATTTTCAACATGAATTGATATTACATCGGTTGGGGGTCACTAGTCACTTGCCTGCCGACCGTCTTGTCGGCCATAGCCCAGAGGCGACGGCTGGAGGCGACGGCTGAAGCCCAAGAGGCGAAGGTTGGTCACTAGTTCCTGGTCATACAGTTGTTGCGTGACCAGAGACAAGCGACTAGCGACCAGTGACTATTCGTACCTATCAATTAATTAATAAACCCCAATAAAAAACATTGCAAAACATGTTAAATACATATAGAATAATCATATAATTCCAATATTTCTATGATTCCCGATTTCATTTCCATCACAAATCTTCAAAGGCAACTAAAGGATGTTTTTAATGCCAAGCAACCGATGCGGCTTGTGCTAAGCAATAATTCTATTACAGGACTTGTGTTTTCAAAGGAGGCCGCAGAAACACTACTGAAGTCCGGTATACTTGATCAATTGCACGAAGAATTATGGGAGCTTAATGACAAAGAAACAGTTCGCGTTGTAAGAGGCAGCAAGAAAGGACCGGGTAAGCATTCTGTACCTTTTAAAGCTTAGGCAAATGAGCTACAAGCTTATTATTTACGATGATCGATTGTGGAAAAAAGATTGTAAAAAAATTCCCAAAAAAGATTTGGAACGTATCTTTGGTCGTATCAAATCTTTGGAAAAAGATCCTTGGCCCAAGGAGGTACAAATTAAACAATTGCATGATTTCGATGTTGCTGATTTTCGTTTACGAGTAGGTAGTTTTAGAGTGTTATTTAATAAGGACGAGAGTGGTAAAACTGTTTATCTGCTTAGGGTGTTACATAGGTCGAAACTATACTGACATTCGACATTCGACATTCGACATTCGACATTCGACAATCGACAATCGACAATCGACATTTGACATTTGACTTGTGACCAGTGACCGCCACCAACTATCAATTAATTAATAAACCCCAATAAAAAAACATCCTCCCCCCCCGTCAATACGTACTTATACCACCTTTATAGTACAATTCTTCTTAATATCCCCCTCACTTCTATGGTTGAACTAAGTCCTAAGTCACAAAGAGTTGCATTTGCTGCGGCACTTCTTGTTTTTGC
>JAHISE010000111.1 GCA_018818235.1 Patescibacteria group bacterium | reverse complement strand
TGGAAAATTAGGAATTCATTTAAGACCCAAAGCTTGGAGTCACTTTAGCACCGGCATTCGCGAATGCCGTGTTTTAGCACTGTCGCACACCATGTCGCACGTGTACGACATGGCTCACGTGCGACGTGCTTTACCACGGTCACACATGTGTAACGTGGTTTAGTATTTTCCACTTTCCACTTTCCATTTTCCATTCCCCAAGGCCTACCTCCCCTCACAAACACTCACCCCACCCTCAACCTTCTCCTCACAATTAAATCCCATTTCTATTGTGCAATATTTGGAACATCCATCATTATTCTTTGAATTACCATCATCACAGAATTCTCCTTTACCCTTTTTGCCATTGCCACAAATTACCTTACAAAACGAAGGTTCCTTATCATTACAACTGTAACCGTATTCTTTTATACAAAATTGAGAACATCCATCTCCGCCTTTTGTATTTTTGTCATCGCATTCTTCATCCCCATTTACCAAGCCATCTCCGCAAATAGTCAAACATTTACTTGGCTCACCACTACAAGCGTAACCCTTTTCAATTTTGCATGTTTTTGAACAGCCATCACCGCTTATAGTCTTATCATCTTTTTTGCCGTCATCACAAGTCTCGTCCCCTCTGATAAGCTTATCACCACACTTTGCTGAACAAACACTGGGGTCTCCTTTGCATCCAAAACCTTCTTCAACAATGCATAAACCACTGCATCCATCGCCTGAAACATTATTACCATCATCACATTTTTCATCATTATCAACCTTGTTATCGCCGCAATAACTGCTATTTATACTGCATTGCTGTGATGTGAATTCAATATTTTCATTGTTTCCATGATCAATACATTCATTACTGCATTCAAGATCAACTTTTCCTTCATAAATAACACCTCGAATGTCTGCCGATGATATATTTTTGCTTCCAAATACTTCAAGTTTCATTGTTTCTCCGCGTTGGATAGGTCGAATCTGCAAGAGATCACATCCACTCCCCTCCAATATAAGAGTACCACTCACTCTTTGTTTGGCACCAGCTTCCATAACCAAAACACTATTTCCCTTCTGTTTTGTAAGATTGAAGAACATATTCTCTCCTTCCATTACATTGGCCTCGCCACTAAATATTACAGTTCCATTCCCGGGAGTAAAATTACCACCTCTTTTTAGCCATGATCCTTCTATATTTATAGTTTGATTCTTATCTGCCTCCAATGTTCCACCTCTGAGTGTTAAATCACGAAACACAGTTAATCCTTTATCAGAAGGTTTGAACGTAAGTGGTCTGGTTGAATCCAATATCAAATTGTAATAATTCACATCATCCAATACTTCGGGACCCCTCTCCAATATATAATGAACAGTGGATTCTTTATATAGTGTTGGTACCGGATGTTTCTCCCGTCCGCGAAACAACAGTATTCCATTTTTATACACAATTAATCCGGCTTTTGGTACAAATTCTATGTCATGCATATTCAAATCCAATCCACCGGATTTAACTTTTATACTCTGAGTCTTTCTTGTCATATTTATATCGGATTCCAATCGTAAATATTTATCACCTGTTTTATTGACTGTAATATTACCTCTGAATCTTGTTGGATGTTCCAAAGATATTGTCTGTGGTCTGGTGCCTTTAAATTCAAATGATGTTGAGCCTGTCCCTGCCGCAGGTCCCATATTCATATTTCCATAAACATCAATTGATTCATCGCGTAATGCCCCCCTTTCAATATCAACATTCCCTTCAGCAATAATCGTAGTTCCGGATTCAAGAAGCAGATATTCATCAGGATTTTTCCTTATTATAAGATTTCCAAACTTAGCACCATCCATATCAATTGTCCTTGTCATACCTTCAAACGAAACAGTTCCTCCATTATTATCAAATGACGCTTTGTCCTTCAATAGACTCATGTTTCCCCTTACAGTCATTAGTCCGGATGGGGCTATCAACGTTCCACCTGTCATTATCAAATTACCATTAAATGCAACATTTCCATTGCCTCCCCGGAATTTGCCATTCTTGATTAATGTATCATTATTTACACTTAACTCAGCATCTAACAATAGTATTTCCCCACCGCTTAGCAATAACGGAGAGTTAAAAGTAATCGCACCGTAATTAGCTGTTATTTTTCCATCATAAAATCTAAATGGCGCAGCCGAAACAATCGAACCACCCTGCATCTTAATGTATCCACCTTCCATATCAACATCAGAGTTAAACCAAACATCTCCTTCGTTAATATTAATATTTCCGTTTATCAAATTAAATGGCTTGTCGAATATTAGTACATCATCTTCTTCATTATCATCATCATCAGTATGCATAACTTCCACCCTTGCAGTTGCACTCTTTGCATTAAATATTACTTGCGGCAATCTGCCACCAACAGAAAACACAACACTTCTATTCCTATCGCCCTTAATTTCCATAATTGTGTCACCTCCGTCAAAGAAAGATTTATGAACCACAGCACCTTCGGCCTCGATCTTTCCGCCCTCTAATATGCCATCAATTAAAGTAAGATCATTTAACACTTTAATTTTATCATCCTTAATAATTCGAAGTCCGGAGTTATCCTTTTTGTCTATAACAACGTTGAAGAATGTCTCACTTTCATTTACATCAATATTATGAGATGTGCCGGCAAACACAACCGTTGATTCATTGTGTATAAATTCTCCACCATTCTGAATCCAATCCGTACTGACAATCAACATAGATGGTGATACAAATTTTCCACCATTCAATCTGAACATGCCAACCAAATCACCTGCGAATTCAACCAATCCCTTGTCACCATTAAAATCACCTCCATCCATTACAAAGTCACCTTTAACTAAAGTTATTCCTGCTCCGGCATCATATATACCTCCTTTTTGTATAAATTTATCAATCACAGTTAAGTCATAACCTTTTTGCAATATCATACCTTCGAGCTCCAAATTCCCAACCTCAAGATTATTTGTAAGCCTAAACGTAGCACCAGATTCTACATATAGTGTTTTTCCTTCTCTTACTAATATTTCCTTATCTTTTGATATAAATAATGATTCTAAATCAGGATGAACGTATTCCCCAGTATATTCAAGCCTGCTAATTTCATTCGAAAATATCATTTGTGGTTGTGAGCCATTAATCCTTAGCTGATTGTAATAAAGATCAATTGAAGGAAGATTTTCATCTGTTTTCTTCGCAATTGTAGCTGCCTGATTGTTATCACGCTCAATGAATACAGTTACCAAATCACCCGAAGATGAATTAACTCCCTCTATACTAAATTTCCCTTCCTCATCACTTTCGCCTCGTACTTTAATTGGCTCTCCATTCACACTGATTGCAATCGTCACATCTTTTACAGGCTCACTCTTGTTATTAACAATTTTATATACCATACCGATGATTGTTTCACCAATATTTATATTCTCTTCCGATTCCGCTGATGCATGTTCTGAGTCAATATCTGATAAAGCTGTTGAAGACCTAGACAAACCTACAAGAAATGGATTTCCCCCTTCGTCTTTTCCCCAAACGCTATCCCAATCCCAAGCAACATACGTGCCTGATTCGCTCAGTTCATTCAAAGTTTTTGCTTCACCATAGCCACTATCATTTTTATTGTTATCATCACCATTGTAATAAGAAGATTTGACAATGGAGCCTGATTCATTATAAGCAATCAGTCCACCGGTCTTATTGAAATCACAGAATTCGCAATTTACAGGTCCAAATGAAACAGCATTAATCACTTCGCCATTTCCGGCATTTACACCCAAAGAACCTCCTACTCTTGTTCCTGTTCCAATTTTTGCATTTGAATATGTATTGTTAATTTCGCCACCAACATTTACACCTATCAAACCTCCAACATCATATGATCCTGAAACATTACATTCACTGGTGGCACTTTCCGAGATTATCCCATCACGATTTTCTCCAACCAGACCTCCTACAAAAGTTCTGCCATCAACCGTACAATTATATGATGCAATTTTCGAAACATCAGCGGAAATACCTTCCAAAACAACTCCACCGATTAAACCTCCAACCCTGTTGTCACCCTCAATAACACCAAATTCTGATATTACATTTTCTATGATCCCCCCCTTAAACAAACCTACCATTCCTCCCACATAAGACTGACCACTAATTTTTGAACGAATATATCGTAAATTCTTGATTGTTCCACCATTCACAACGCCAAAAAGACCTACGTTATTTGTATCCGGCCAATAGGAATCTAAATTAGAAATAGTATATCCACTGCCATCTAAAGACCCGGAAAATGGATTATCCTTCGTTCCAATCGGAACAAATCCATACATATCTTCACATGTATCTTCACCTATCCAATCCGAACCATCACACCATTCCAAACAATCAAATTTGCCATAGGCACATCCATCGTACATCTCTCCCTTACAAGTATATTTCTTGTTCCAAAAACATTTATCCTTCTGCATTGAACAGGTTTCTGCTGTCTTATTATCTAAACAAGATGAAGTGTTCCATCTTACTGATTCATTGCATTCAATATCTTTTGTTAACAGATAATGTGCTTTTGGATCCTGTCTCATTGACTGCAAATCCATACAATTTTCTATGCGATATGGATTTATAGTCGTACCAGCACCCAATAGAGCAGCAGTTAAACTGTCATATGAATTATGTGACATTACTATTGTTGTAATGACCAACGAGCCGACAGCAACATAAAGCTTGTTCATTTGACGGTATTGGTGAAACGTTTATTTCCATTAGCATTCAATAAAACAAAAAACATTGCCGCAATTATGCCCATACCAATTCCTAACGAAACCTTGTTATCCTGAACATTTTGTAACAGACTACCGAGCAACACATTGCCGGGTTCAGACACATATGATATCTCTTTACTGTCACAAGTGTGCACAGGAACATCGGCTGAACTTAAAACGCAATTTTGTGATACATCCTCAATAAACAGTGCACCATTAATTATTCTACCATCAACCACCAAAGTAAATGAATCAGACGATAATCCGTGCATTAATAAACCAAATGAGTCTGTCACAATAACACTTACAAGTACCCCCTTATCCATTCCTTTAAAATAGCGGCTTTTATCTGTAACCACAGAAGTATTCGGCGGCTCTTTATTTGCATCTCCTTTTTTATAAACATTCTTTTTTAAATCAATCTTATGAGCCGGAATACTCGGTGGAGTTCTGGAAATAGTGTCAACAAGCAAAAAACGGGTCTCATTAACCGTAGAAACGCCACATGCATTTTCGACCATTACTTTTACAATATGCTCTCCAACATCCATTTTATCTAATTTTAGTGTTGAGATGTATAACCCATTGCATATCTGACAAGATTTATTACATGAAGGATTAATTGCTTCGTTGTAAGCACATGCGCCTTTATTGCCACATTCCAAATCTGTTTTACATGGGGTCTTTTTGTCATCAGAACAAACTTTGCCATTGTCACACTGTTCTCGTAATTGAACAATGCCATCTCCGCAATATTCCAACTGACATTTGTTGCTACATCCGTCACCGGATCTTGGATGGCTTTCACCGCCATTATTATTGCATGACAAAACATCTCTTCTGTCATTTAAAACTATTCCATGATATTGCCCACCATGACATGCGCTTCCAAAATCACATTGTTCTACTTCATCTTTTCTACCATCACCGCAATATCTTATCTTCTGAAATTGCATTCCTTCTGATAGATTAGAAGTACTACACGGAGGTAATGGCTCCAGAGTACATCCCTTCTCTTTTGAAGTTGGTGCACTACAAAATGTTGCATCTGGAATATCCGAACACTTTGGTGCATTTACAAAAATCCACTTGCCGTCTTTAAATTCTTTCTCAGGCTCACATTCCTCTCCTTTAGCCCTTTGAACTAATTCATCACCACAATAGCCGATTTCGCGATAACAGAAGGACGAACAGCCGTCAGAATCTATTTCATTACCATCATCACACTCTTCACCTATATCAACTTTCCCGTCACCACATGTAGTAAGTTGCCTAACTCTAACCGGAACATCGGACAACATTAATAGATCCGAATTAATGGATTCATTGGCTGCGTTTCTGCGATTTTCCGCTCTCCCTGATACTGTACTAATACTGGAACTTCCTCCTCCGATAGACTGATTCATACAATTACTGGAACAAGATAACGAACTCGGCGGTTCGCATTCTTCATCTCCAACAACAATATTATCACCGCAAGTAGAGAAACATTTTGTTGGTGTGCCTGAGCATGTCCATCCTGCCTCTTTTAGACAGCTTGAAGAACAACCATCACCATTGTTCTCATTCCCGTCATCACAATTCTCAGCAAGAAATATCACACTATCACCACAATCAGCAATGCAATTACTTGGTTCACTTGTACAGGCATAATATGTTTCCACAGTACAAGAATCTGAACATCCATCACCTGCAGTTGTATTTCTATCATCACATTCCTCCACCACATTTGCAATTGCTCCATCGCCACATGAATATGAACAACTACTGGGTTCACCCGTACATGTATAACCATTTTCAGTAGCACATGCACTGGAACATCCGTCTCCTGAAGTTAGATTTCCATCATCACACGTCTCATTCCCATCAATTTCCTCATCACCGCAAGAGGCTGAACAATTACTTGGTGTTCCGGAGCACGCCCATCCGCTTTCAATAGCACAGGAGGAAGAACATCCGTCATTATTCCTTATATTCCCATCATCACAAGCTTCGCTGCCCGCAATTATCCTATCTCCACAAACAGTATTACATGAACTTGGAGTACCACTACAGGAATAGCCACTTTCCACGGTGCACGTACTTGAACATCCATCGCCGCTGGTTGTACCATCATCATCACAGCCTTCATTCCCTGCTTTAATTCCATCGCCACAAGTTGTGCTACATGTACTTGGGTCACCGTTGCATGTATATCCACTTTCCACTGTGCAGGAACTCGAACAACCGTCACCGCTGCTTGTATCACCGTCATCACATCCTTCACCTGTTTCCACATCATTATTTCCGCATGTTGAATACCCGTAAAGAACGGGTACATGAATCAGGTTTTTACTCCTATCACTCTGATCGGATGGAATTCCAAGTGGAAGGAGAAATAAGATAATTACCAACCACGGGAGAAGACGTAATGTGTTGTTTTTGTTCATGAATCCTTAAATTATAGCATAATTTTACCTTTTTGACCTGCTTGAAACGTTGTCTATTACTCTATTTAATGTTATAATAATATTAGTCTTAATTCGCTGTATATGTACAAAATTCACTGCTAAACTAGCAACACATGAGATCAACAAAGATAATATGCACAATAGGTCCTTCATCTGACGATCGTAAGACGCTGGAGGCTATGATTATGGGAGGAATGGACATTGCAAGGCTGAATCGATCCCACGGCACCATAGAAGGATGCAGAGAAAAGATAAACTCAATCAGAAACATATGTAAATCAAATAATAAATGCGTTGCCCTTATGATAGATACAAAGGGAGCAGAAATTAGAACAGGCGTAATCGCACACCCTGTAAATGTCAAAGAGGGAGAAGAAATAATTTTCTCATCATTCGAAATGCATGATGATAAACGAAGTGTGATTGAAGTTAATTACGACAGATTTTATGCGGATGTTCCTGAAACAGATCGAATAATTATTGATAACGGAGAACTAATACTTGATATTGTTAAGATCAACAAAGATGGATCCGTCATTGCTCGTGCACAAAGTAATGGAAGTATTGGAAGCAGAAGGCACATTACATTGCCGGGAGCTGACATTGATCTTCCTTCCGTAACAGATCAAGATTGGGAAGACATTGCATTTGCCGTGGAAGAAGAAGTGGATTTTCTGGCACTTTCATTTGTACGAACAGCAGATGATGTAAACAAAGTCCGAGGTTTCATCAAAGAGAAAGGAGGTAGCATTCAAATTATTCCTAAGATTGAGACGAGACAAGCAGTTGAAAACATATCCGAGATCATAGAGGTATCGGATGGGATAATGATAGCCAGAGGTGATTTGGGCACAGATTTGCCATTCGAAGAATTGCCACCATTGCAAGATGAAATAGTAATTCAATGCCGAGACCGCGGTGTCCCTGTGATTGTTGCAACACATATGCTGGAAAGCATGATAGAACACCCCATGCCAACCAGAGCAGAAGTTACAGATGTCGCACATGCCGTTATGACGGGCGCGGACGCGACCATGCTTTCCGGAGAAACAGCAGCCGGTAACTTCCCACTTAAGGCAATAGAGGCAATGAGTCGTATACAGAATTATACCGAAAACCATTTGTCGAGATTCCCAAGAAACTACGAAATGCCTGTTCACAATGAACGCGAAGCACGTGCTGAAGCGGCAGTGACACTTTCCGAATCAGCAGAAGCCTCTCTCATTTTCGTATTTACACGAACCGGAAAAACTGCAAAAGAAGTAAGTAAGTTTCATCCCAAAAAACCGATTATTGCTTTCACCGATAGTTCTTCCATACAAAGAACACTTAAACTGTGTTACGGCATACATCCGTATGTAATACCCTTCACAGACCCCGAAAGTACTGTCACAGAGGCTTTTAAGACCGCAATTAAGTATGAATTGGTTAAGGAAGGCGATGATGTGGTCCTGCTTTCCGATATAGAAGCAAAAGATGCAACGGTTTCGAGTGTGCAGGTGAGGAGGTTTGGTTAGATTAATAAAGTAAATATTTTGAAAAGTTATTATATTTACATGCAGTCACTGGTCACTTGTCGCTGGTCGCTGGTCAATCTATATATTTGAAAGACCGGTCTTCGACTCTGATGCTCATACCAATTTGCTTTTAAAAAGATACTAATCAATAAAACAAATTGCTACCTCCTCTCGCGTGCCATCCATAGCTTAACATGCGACGGATGGTGCCCCGTAGCGTTTACATAAGCCAAAAATCAACGGCCTCAAGCTTGAGTGAATTAGTACTATTTTAAACGCGAAGGGGTATCAGACTCAATAATCGACTAGGGACTAGCGACCAGTGACATAGCAGTTCAGGTTCATTAAATAAAAACTATACTAGTGAATACATCATCACTTATTCCAACTATGCCAAGGCATCTCCAATTCATCCAACGGAATATCATCCAATGACAAAGGCTTTCCTCCTGTTTTCCCTTTCTTCCCAAATAAAGAAATAATCAATGACACTATATTTTTTCTGAAGATTAACAGAAGTGCTAAGAATAAAGTTCCTGCAGCAGCTATTACACCTAATTCCACATATGATGCATTGCCCACGGAACTAATAATTGCTTCATCGGTGGAAGACACAGCCATTTTCATGTGACATTTATCATTACAGTCATCCTCTCCATCGCACTCTTCCTCATCTTCCTGAACTCCATTGCCACAGACAGATTCATACTCACATTTTCTGTCACATCCATCACCGTTTTTTGTATTCCCGTCATCACATTCTTCCTGCCCTTCCAATCTTCCATTTCCACATACAGGCAAGCGACAATAATTCGGACAAGAATCATCATCTACAAGATTGCCATCATCACATTGTTCTTTACCTTCCCTTATTCCATCACCACAAACAGTTAACTGACAATCTGAAGGACAATCATCGTAATCATTCCTATTCCCATCATCACATTCTTCCTGACCTTCTTTTACTCCATTGCCACATTTTGGCAGAAGACAATTATTTGGACATGCATCAAAACCATCCCGATTTTCATCATCACACTCTTCTCCTTTTTGAACAATGCCATCACCACATATTGATTTTTTGCATGAATTGGTACATTGGTCGGTATTGATTGCGTTGCCATCATCACATTCTTCACCATCCTGAATTATCTCGTCACCGCAGGTTGCGCGACGACATGTATTGGAACAAGCATCTGAATCCACTTTATTACCATCATCACATTCTTCTCCTTGCTGAATAATACTATCACCACATCTAACAAGTTTGCATGAATTTGTACAACCATCATCATCAACGCGATTACCATCATCACACTCTTCGGTGCCTTCCCTTTCACTGTCTCCGCAAACTGTCTTAATACAATCAGTGGGACACGAATCAAAATTATTTTGATTTCCATCATCACATTCTTCTCTCCCTTCTCTAATTCCATTTCCGCAATACGGCAATTGGCAATTTATGGGACAATCATCTGTATTTATGTGATTGCCGTCGTCACATTGTTCCACTCCTTCACGAACTCCATCGCCACAAACCGATGTCTCACAATCGTTGGGACATTCATCATAGTTATTTCTATTACCATCATCACAATCCTCGTCCTTTTCCACCAGTCCATTACCACAGACAGGATTTGCGACAACAGATGGCGGAGGTGTGGCATGTTGTTCCTCTTCATCCTCATCCTCTTCTTCTTCTTCCTCCTCTCCCTGACTAAGAACAGAAACAGGAGCCACCAAAGTAACACTTTCATCGCCTATACACTCGCTCAGAAAACTATACACACATCCACCACTGCAATCACCTTGTGCATTACATTCCGGAACATCACAAACTGTACCACACGTTTTTTGTACATACTGAATTTCGACAGTCAACTCACCGGTTGTCTGATCAATCGCATAAACTTCCTGAGTTTCAGGCTCACACTCTTCACCTACATGAGGCGACACTATACTATCCCCGCAATATATAACCGTACAGATCTTTGAACATCTGCTCATACCGTTATATCTGCCGGCATCACATTCCTCATCCGCATTTAAAACCCCATCCCCGCAATTTGGAGGAGTTACGATTTGTACATCCTCTGCATCACCCTCTTCCTTAAGTGGACAACCATCGGTACCGTATGGCATTCCTATGCAATTTACCTGTGCCAATAATCCATTGGGTTTTGAAGTTATAAATGTTACCACTGCTGCAAGCATCACAGTGGCTGCAACACTTATAGTACCTGTTTTTATTAGTGTTTTTTTATTCATAAATCCGTTTATTATAGCATTTTTTTAGAATTTGTGCCCTGCATTATACTTGCTAGAGTGAATGTTTTTGGTTGTATTTATAGTTATGCAAATAATTAGTGAAAATCACAGGAATATTGGAATATTGGAATATTGGTCTAAAGAAGCAACAAACATTCTACATGCTAAACAACACCCCAGTATTCCAGTACTCCAGTAATCCATCTAATTCCCCGCAACCGTCGCATCCCCCTCCGAATATGTAGGTCCCCTCATAGGCAACATAGCCTGTATCTGATTTTCATTTTCCAGTCTTTCCAGTGCCTGTGCCTTTGCAACCTGCATTTTTAGCACTTCTTCTTCCAGTAATAATTGTGATCTTTCGCGCTCAAGTGTTCTGAGCATATACCCCTTTGTAGCATTCGCATTTTGATGAAAAAGAATAAGTAAAGCCAAAATAAGGATTATTGATCCAATAGAAACCATCAATAGCATTGTGCTTTGATTTACCAGACGGCCAAGCGAGAATCGCCTTGTTATTGAAGATGTGGAGAAAACAGCAAACATATCGGACTTTTGGATTATAGCATAAGAAAAGGAATGGAAAATGGAAAGTGGAAAATACTAAACCACGTTACACATGTGTGACCGTGGTAAAGCACGTCGTACGTGTGCGACAGTGCTAAAGAGACATCAAAGTGGATCAGGAGATAATTTGCTGGAATAAATTTTTAGCTTTCTATCCGACCTCACCCCCTGCCCCTCTCCACACCGCTCCGCCTGGCACGTCAGTCATGACTGACGTGGCCAGGCACGGCAATCATGATTGCCGTGCCCAGCCCACTGTGGAGAGGGGAGCTCTGTTATTGGAGAAATCAAAGTTTGTTATCTCTTTTTGCAGAGTTCCCCTCTCCTCCTCAGAGGAGAGGGGCTAGGGGTGAGGTCGGTTGGAGAGGAACCAAGGATGAGTCGGATAAGGATTTGACTTACAAATACCGTTATTAGTGTTTCATTTATATATTTTCTGCAGTAAATTATCTACTGACCCATCAAAGTTCGCTAACATCTATTGCTTACACCAATTTTCCACTATCCATTTTCCATTTCTAAACGGTTCAAAAGCCTCATACTCGCTCAACCCTACGTATAACCCGCAACTTCGCACTCCTCGCCCTCGAATTCCCCTCCACCTCCTCCTCCGAAGGAAACACCGGCCTCTTAGTAATAACCTCAAATGGAGCCTCTTCTGTCACTGCTCCTGTCACATCATCAATCATTGGTTGAGAAAGTTCACGGAATGCTTTCTTCACCATTCTATCTTCCAATGAATGAAAGCTTATGATTCCCATTCTTCCTCCTTTTTTAAGTAATTTTGGACCAATATTCAAAAGTACTTCGAGCGAACCAAGTTCATCATTAACTGCAATTCTAAGAGACTGAAATACCTGTGGCAGAATGTCCCTTGCCTTGTATCCCGCTGACTTTTCTATGCATTCCTTAAGATCTAAGGTAGTTTTCACTTGTTCTTTTTCTTTTATTGCTCGAGCTAGCCTTCTGGAAGTTCTTAACTCACCGAATTTCCAAAATATATTTGCAAGTTCTTCTTCCTTAAGTGATTTGATAAGCTGTGCAGCAGTAATCCCATTAGATCTGTCAAAGCGCATATCAAGCGGAGCATTTTCTCTGAAAGTAAATCCCCTATCAGGATCATCTAAGTGAGGAGAACTTAGTCCCAAGTCAGCAAAAATAATATCTACTATTGGCAAATTCATTAGTTCAATTTCCCTAAAGTTAGCGTGTACTAATTCAGTCTGATTCTCGAATGCCTTTAATCGTTCCTGAGCCAATTTCAAATTATTCTCATCAGCTTCGATCCCCGTTAAATGACCTGAATCTCCTATCTTCTCCAGAAATGATTTGGAATGTCCGCCAAGACCCAAAGTTACATCCAAAACAGACTCCCCTGCCTTTGGATCAAGTAATGCCAAAACCTCATTATGTAAGACAGATAAATGTTGCATAACTGGATTGTAAGGGCTTACGCAAATTATGGAAAGCAGTCTCATTTTGACTATATTTATCATATATTTGTATACATTTTTTATACATATCTGATAAGCCCAATATAGCGCTTTTATTGGCTTATATTAGGGCTTTATAGGGTATTGACTTCCTTCTATATATTGGTAGTATAAACAACTTTGAAAAAACGTTTATCCTCTGTTACCGGCGCCTTTTTGATTGCATTGATGCTCACTGCAATTGCCCCAGCTCCTACAGCTGCAAGCCCGGCACCTATGTATAAAAGAGTGGGATTCAGGTCTTGGGAACCTGCTAAGGGAGATAGTATGCTAATAGATACTAAGGATAACTTTGGATATCTGGTCCATAATGATGGTACATATTACCGTTTTGCTCTGGTAACAGGACAACGTAAGTATGTCTGCTATATTGGACGCTGTTATAACGCTGCTACTCCCACATGGGACTGGAGAGCCATGAGCAAGGAGATAAAAGGAGACAGAGTAACCTTTGGGCCTTCAGGAAGATTTATCAGGTTATTTAAAGACGGTGAGACTAACACAGCTTATGGGATCCATGAGTATAAGTATGAAGATCGTATATTCGAAAGTCCCGGACGATTCGGATCAATGGGATGCATTGTTGTACGAAAGCCTATCATGGATATGATTGAAGAAATGTTTGATGTTAATGATGGAGACTTTGAGGTGGTATCACGATATGGGTTGGAGTCGGAGATGTTTGTTTGGATGTAGTTTTAATTAGGTAGGGAAGGTTGGGAAGGTTGGGAAGATGTGCTGTTTTGACAATTTTCTGGGTTTTCTATTGCCTATGTTCCTATATACTTAATAACGCACGGAGAGGTGCCAGAGTGGTCGAATGGGACACACTGCTAATGTGTTGATCGGGCAACCGTTCCGAGGGTTCGAATCCCTCCCTCTCCGCCATCCTTCGCGAAGCGAAGGATGTCAACCGTAGCCTGCTGGACTTGGTTGTTTTTGAGCTTGCAGATCGCTTCGGCTTCGGATGGCAGGCCAACCAGCAGCGAAGGTTGACGAACCAATATTTATCCGCAGCACGAAGTCTGAGTCCGAAGATACTATGTGCCCCGTAGTCCGAGCGTTAGCGAAGGACGAAGGGGTACTATCCAACCACACAATAAATAGTATCAAAACTCACTATCCAACTCCAGTCCAATACCTTCACACAAACGTAAATACATTTCACTGTGCTCAGGAGATTGACTCCTTTCCATCAATAACTCTACACATTCCGGCCATATTACTTTTGGTAATCGTTGTAATCCACAAGAATGTAATACTCTCTGATATCTAATCCTGCAAGCTTCAACTTCATTGTAACAATGAATCAATTTATTTTGTGGTAATACCACGCTATTCCATCCATCATAACTCAAATCACCAACTTCATTACCCGACTCCTCTAGAATAACCAAAGACTTATGCTGATCCGGACGCTCGCGCTCGGAAGATCTTACAGTTAATTCAAAGCAATCATCATTGATTAATAGATCTTCTGCCTCGCACAATGAACTATGTAAAACAGTGGGATCAACATTCTCTGCAATATCTTTTCTAGACACTTCACTCGCATTATGTAATGTATTCAATACAACATCCAAAGGATTACCCAATTCACCAATAAGCTCTCTTATAATTTCCAATATCCTTTCTTTTTTTACAGATACAATAAATCTTTGATATTGATATGGACCAAAATAATCCTCTTCTATGTCAGCAGCATACCATTCCTCCGGTAAATTGGATTTTAGATTTTCCATAAGCAAAACAATATATTTACTACTCATGCTAAAGTCCAGAGCTAATTAAGCCCTTTTTTCTGGCACCAACTTAAGCAATTCAAACACCACAAACCCCGAGAATGAAAGCAGAAGGATCTCTATCCATTGGAAAGGATTAAGAGGTACCAATCTGAACAGGACATTGAGTGGTGTATACAGAAGTATCAATTGCATCAGAAACGGTATAGTGACCGCACCGATCAGCCACTTGTTAGAGAACACTCCGATCTCCCATATAGGACGGCGTGAGCGAACTGTAAATGCAAGGAACAGCTCAAACATAATCGCAAGCGTAAACGTTGCCGTGCGAGCTTCTATAAGAGGGGCACCAGAACTGAGCTGCCATAGGAAGTACAAGAACGCCAAAGCAAACGCGTAAAGTCCAGCAACAACCAGCCTCCCCCACTCCCCTGCCAACAGATGTTCATTGGGAGCTCGCGGCGGACGTCGCATAATGTCAGCCTCAGCTTTTTCCATTCCTAACGCAAGAGCAGGCAATCCATCAGTCATCAAGTTAATCCATAGAATATGGATTGGTAGATATGGCAGAGGTATTCCTATTATGAGCACAGTCATTATCAAAAGCAGTTCATCAAAATTGGCACGCAAAAGATACAGGATAAACTTGCGAATGTTATCGTAGATGCGCCTACCTTCCCTGATCGCATTCACAATCGTTGAATAATGATCATCGGCAAGAACAATGCTCGCAGCTTCACGTGCAACTTCCGTACCATTGCGCCCCATTGCAATCCCAACATGGGAACCTTTAAGAGCCGGTGCATCGTTAACCCCATCACCGGACATTGCTACAATTTCACCAAGCTTTTTTAATGCCTCCAGTATTTGTAATTTATGAGTCGGTGAAACTCTTGCGAAAACCGATGTGGTCATTAATTGCTTCTTTAATTTTGCCTTTGAAAGAGTTGCCATTTCGTCACCCAGCATTGCATCCCCTTCTATACCAACCTGATCAGCAATTGCTTTGGCAGTAACAATGTTATCACCTGTTATCATAATCGTCCTGATTCCCGCATTCTTTGCATTCTGAATAGCATCTTTAACTCCTTCACGTGGAGGATCGTCCAAAGCTACTAACCCTAAGAATCTGACCTTTCCATTCTCTTTTATTGCAGCCGCCAAAACCCTGAGCCCATTTTGTGCAAACTCATCATTCTTTTTAAGAACCTGAGCTTTGTTTACATCATCACATTTCTTTACAATTACTTCGGGAGCTCCTTTAAGAAAAGATTTTCGCCCGTGTCTGGTTTGCATATACTTATCTTCTGATGTAAAGGGAACCTCCTCATTATCTATTTGCAGACGCTCCACTCCAATCTTGCGTGCATACGCAAGCAAACCAATTTCAGTCGGATCTCCAAGGTTTGGCCACTTTGCCCTGTTACATGAACTTAATACCAAAGCCATTAGGTCTTCATCACCGGACTTTCCTCCGCCTTCGGTCCATACTTCTCTTACCTTCATTTTATTTTCAGTGATAGTTCCTGTTTTGTCTGCGCATATTACGGTTACACTACCAAGAGTTTCCAGAGAATCCAAACGACGAACAAGGGTGTTCTTTTTTACCATCCTACGAACTCCAAGAGCCAAACAAACCGTGACCACTGCCGGTAATCCTTCGGGGACTGCAGAGACCGCAAGACTGACTCCAATGAGCATTATCTCATTGAACGACATTCCCTTCATCACTCCGACTCCAACTACAAACAAACAAAGGACGACCACTACCATTCCCAAAAGTTGCCCAAGCTTTTTCATTCTTCTCTGAAGTGGAGTCTCGGGGAACTCAGTCTCCGAAACTAGCTTTGCGATTTTGCCAATCTCCGAATGAAGCCCTGTAGCAGTAACCACATACTCACCTGATCCGCGAGTCACCAGAGTTCCCCTGAAGACCATATTCTCCTGCTCAGCTAAAGGAAGCTTGCCGCTAAGCCTCTTCTTATTCTTAGAAACCGCCGCATGTTCACCCGTAAGACTTGATTCATTGCATCTAAGATGAGACTCAGTGACAATCCTACCATCAGCTGAAATCATGTCACCAGCTTCTATTATTACTATATCTCCGGGGACCAACTCGCGTGATTCAATAATTTTTTCTCCTCCGTTCCTCCTAACTCTCACATGAGGAGATGACAGTTTCTGAAGCATAGCAATCGCCTCTTCCGCTTTGTATTCCTGAACAAAACCTAGTATGGCATTTAGTATAAGGATTGCTCCAATTACAATTGCATCCAGAAAACTCTCGAACGTTAGCGCGTGACCTACCAGAAATGGCATAGTAATCGAAAGCGCAAGAGCTCCCATAAGGATGTAAACGAGGATGTCGTTAAACTGTCTTAGGAATAATAGAATTAATGATCTTTTTTTATGTGGAAGTTCGTTAAATCCAAATTCATTTCTTTTTTTTGTGACTTCATTGGTCATCAAGCCATTTAATGAACTCCCCAAACGCTTAAGGACTTCATCAGCGGTTACGTTTGCGTACATGTTGAATAGTTTAATCTTAAGTGTAACTGGGTACCAGTAATTGATAATCTTTGAAGTCGCTAGTCACTGGTCGTAAACATTCAGTAAAGTATTGCAAATCGGTAATCATTGCTGTACGTTAGTACACCAATGGCATTTGCTAAATTTGAAGATATAAAAGCCTGGCAGGAAGCGAGAGAGCTGAATAAACGCATTCACCAAATATGTGAACGTGCTCATATTCAAAGAGATCAGAGTTGGATTGATCAAATAACAAGAGCAAGTAATTCCATTATGGCAAATATTGCTGAAGGTAATGACTCTAAATCTGATGTTGAATTTGCAAAATTCCTTGGTTATGCAAAAAGATCTGCATCTGAAGTAAGATCACATTTATATTATACACTCGATAAGAACTATATTTCTCAAGAAGAATTCTCTGTTTTCTCTGATAGGACTAATACAATTACTTCACAAATTTCAAATTTAATCAGATATCTATACAAAAGCAAAAGGAAGATACGATCACAAGGCTGACTAGTGACCAGCGACCAGTGACTAGTGACATAATAGGATTAGTATCACCTACCATCCCCCATGAAACCCCTCCCCCTCCTTATCAACCCTTTCAAACCCATGTGCTCCAAAAAAATCACGCTGAGCCTGTATCAAATTCTGTGGAAGTCTATCTGATCTCAACGAATCCCAATAACTAAGGGATGCTGATATTGCAGGTATAGGAATTCCTCTACTCGATGCATACGTTACAATCCTTCTCCAGTCCTTCTGAGGATCACCTGAAAACCTATTAATCAATTCCTCTTTAGCTGCACTAGCCACCTCATTGTCAGAAGATAACGAATTCTGCAAAGACTTAAGCAAAACAGATCTAATTATGCATCCACCTTGCCAAATGCGAGCAACTTCTGATGCATCAATCCCCCACTCTTTTTCCTCATTTGCTTTTTTGATCAAAGATAAGCCCTGAAGGTATGTGAGTATTACAGACAATTCATATGCATTACGCAATATTGAGTTCAGTTTCTTTGGAGGAGGGATTGGATCCTGTTCGTCTACAGATACCGGGAAATCATTTCCTGATTCTCTTTCCTCTTCACTGCCAGAAATAATCCTGGCATCAACCGCTGCATTAATTGTTGGAATTGCAACTCCAAAATCATGAGCCGCCTGAGTTGTCCACTTACCGGTTCCCTTCTGTCCGGCTGAATCTTTTATGACATCAATCAAATCTTCTGAACCTTCCGGATCTTTCTTTGTAAATATATCTGCGGTTATCTCCAGTAAATATGAATTTAGCTCATCACTGTCTCGCCAAGCTGCAAAAGTTTCACTGAGTTGTTCATTTGTAAATCCGCCAATTCTTTTTAATACGTCATAACACTCAGCAATGATCTGCATAACACCATACTCAATTCCATTGTGTACCATTTTTACAAAGTGTCCTGCTCCACCTTCACCAAGAAAACTCACGCACTTACCACCTTCTCCATCATCAGCTGCCATTGAAGCTAATAAGTCTTCCAATTCCTTGTAAGAATCACTATCTCCGCCTGCCATCATACTAGGTCCATTCAGCGCACCCTCTTCTCCCCCACTTACTCCTAAGCCAATGAACCTAAGTCCCTTCTTTTCAAGTTCTTCAAATCTCCTCTCCGAGTCTGAATATAAACTGTTACCACCATCAATTATTATATCTCCCGGCTCCAAAAATTCACGTACATCATTAATAACTTTATCCACAGGATACCCTGCCTTAACCATGATTAATATAGCTCTGGGATGGGCTAAACTCTGTACTAAATCTTTATACGACTTGAACGCTTTTATCTCACCTTCCTGTCCATACTCCTTCATAAACTCATCGGTAATCCCTTGTGTTCTATTGTAGACAGAAACCTCCGCACCATTGCGTGCTGCATTCCTCGCAAGTGCTGCTCCCATAGTACCGAGACCAATGACTCCGAGTTGATTCATACTTAAAGTATACATCAGTCGGAGGTCGAAAGTCGAAGGTCGAAAGTTATTCTGTACTTGCTTTCACATATCTTTTTCCTTTTCTACAACCATGAAGATAATTCATCAATGCTGATATTTGCTTTGAAATTTTATTTGCTCTTTTTAGCATATCATCAAACTCAACTTTACTTATATATCCTCTATCAAACGCATAATATATTTGTGATCTGGATTCAGCTGCAGAACGCTTTGCATAGCCCAAGAATTGAATAAACTCCACATCTGATCGTGAATCATTTCCCTCAGCAATATTTGACACTACTGAAAGAACAGATCGTGAGATTTGATCTATCCAATTCTTATCCATTTTTACAATTGTTCTTTTGCAAATAACTACAATCAACTTATTAAGCTCTCTTGCTTCACACCAAACATTAATATCTTCAAATCGTTTAAATGACATAGTGACCGACTGTACACCCTATTCATAAATAACACAACAGCCATCCTTCGACCTTCGACCTTCGACTTTCGACTTTCGACCTTGGACTTTCGACTACTTTACTTTATCCCAGTCATCTAAGAATTTGCGTAACCCGATATCAGTCAACTGATGCTTAGGCAATTTCTCGAAAACCTTGAAAGGAATTGTACATATATGAGCACCAAGCTCTGCAGCTTCCACTATATGACGAGGATGACGGGTTGAAGCAACCAGAACTTCGGTATCAAAATCATAGTTATCCCAAATGGTCATTATTTCTGCGATAAGCCCCATACCATCCTGACCGACATCATCAAGCCGCCCAATGAAAGGACTAATCATACTTGCACCTGCCTTTGCTGCCAGTACTGCCTGATTAGCAGAGAAGACGAGAGTGCAATTAGTTCTGATACCCTTCTCTTTGCAGTACTTGATAGTTTTGAGTCCTTCGATAGTCATTGGTACTTTTACAACAACATTCTTATGCCAGCCTGAATATTCTTCAGCTTGTTTAATCATCTCATCAGATTCAGTTGCTGTAACCTGAGCTGATACTTCATTAACAAGCTCGCACATCTTAAGAACTGTCTCTTTGAAATCACCACCTTCCTTGGCAACAAGTGAAGGATTGGTTGTAACGCCATCCAGCACCCCCCAAGATGCCACCTCTTCTACTTCACCAACATTTGCTGTGTCTATAAAGTACTTCATAATTAAGAGTTAATAGTTAAAAGTGAATAGTTATAGTTTCACTATAAGCATTCTATCAATATTAGAAACTTTTCACTATTCTTTATTCACTTTTTATTGGAAGAATGTACGATTGCTCACAAGATGAGATATTTCATGTTTATCATCGGCACTCTTCTTCTAACCGGATGTAACGCATCAACTATTGATATTGAGACTTCTACCCGGCTTCCTTCAATAACACTGCTCGAAGTCCCCTTCTCCCCACAAGCTCCATTCGCAAACTGGGATGATCCGTATCAGGAAGCATGTGAGGAGATGTCACTTATAATGATTCATCATTTTATTGATGGCTCCGATCTGACAAAGGAGCAGGCAGATGAAGAGTTGATCGAACTCACTAAATGGGAAAAAGAAAATGGCTACCCCGAAGACGTTACACTTAGTCAGCTTGCAGAAATATCCTGTAAGTATTATAAATATTGTACAACTAATTTGATCACGGAGGTCACAATTGATCGTATCAAAGAAGAACTAATTAAAGGAAATCCGATTATAATCCCTGCTGCCGGACGGGATTTGGACAATCCTTACTTCTCAGGAGAAGGTCCTTGGTACCATATGCTTGTTATAAAGGGATACGACAAAAAGAGGTTTATAACCAATGATCCGGGGACAAGGCGCGGAGAGGGCTATAAGTACGAATATTCGGTACTTCTTAATGCGGTTCATGACTGGACTGGAATAAAAGAAGATATTCGCAACGGAGATCAGATCATGCTTGTAATCAGGCCTTAAATACAAAAAACGCCGCGGATATCATCCACGGCTGCATTTTGTTAGTTTCCTCTTAGCCAATCGTAAGCATTACGAGAGAAAGGAGGATAATCGCTGATATGTTTAGATACACAGGTGCTTTTGACTTATGCGTCATTTGTTTCATACAAAAATGGAAAGATATAAATCTGAGAGCTGCGATAGGTTAATGATGGTCAGAATGAAGGTCAATAAACATCACTTGCTTTTTTATAAAGAATTGCTAAAGTTTGTTTCCCGCCATGTAAAAGTTTTATTTAATTTCCAAACTTATACTATGGCCAAAGACGATAACGACATTACTAGAAAGAAAGATCTAAAGATATTCGCAACTAAAAAAGATCTAAAAAACCTTGAAAAGTCAATTTTGCATCAAGTAGGTGAAATGCTTTCAGGTGTAATTTCATATATTGATAAGAAGCATGATGAAACATTCCAATATATTGATAAGAAACACAAAGAAACGATGCATCAATTTCATATAATATCTGAAGATACCAAACATGATGCTATGGGCACCAAAAAGGATGAAATATCCGTAATGAAAGATAAACAGAAAAATCACGGAAGCAGAATTAAACGGCTTGAGCATCACACAGGTCTGATAGCTGCATAGACACAAATTATTAAGTCATTCTTCACTCTTAAATCAATTCCAAACGTGGTATTCTGTTAACTGAATAATTGATATCCCCTTTCACTATGAAAAGACCTGAAAAATCTAAAATCAAAGATGCACCACAATCTTGTCAAAGAGTTATTGCATCATCAACAAAAGGAGAACACATCTGGATAGGATCTGATGATGCCGTAACTCTAAGCAAAGATGATCAAAAGGCTTATGATCTTGCTCACACAATTCAAAGACATCTGGTAGTTCAGGCTCCACTCAAGCATAAGTCCGGACATCCGGGCGGACCACTCTCCGCATTCACTTTCAGCTACTTTGTTTATAAAAGGAGAAATCCGCAAGTCGATCAACCCTATAGAATGAGTGCGGGGCACCTCTCACTTCTCAGCTACGGACTGCAATACTGTTTTGGACGTGATAATGACAATGAGTTATTGAAGAGCCCTCAGGCAATCATAGACGCTTTTAGAACACCAAACGGGCTTCCCGGGCATATAGAAGCTGGAGTCGGCGATACGCCATTTGGAACAGGCCCTTTAGGTAAAGGGGTTAGCAACGCATTGGGAGTCGCATTCGGACTTAAGCATCAAAAGAAACCCGGAATGGTGGATGTACTACTCGCTGATGGAGATGCACAGGAGGGGCAAGTTATGGAAGCATTCAGACTGGCAGCTCATTTACAAACTGACAACTTAGTCGTTCATGGAGACTTTAATGATATGCAATTAAATGACATGCCTTCCAAAACCATATGGGCAGACTTTGCATCTATAGCTTATGCCGCAGGATGGAATGTGATTGAAGTTGAGAATGGGAATGATGCGGGGCAAGTTGTTGCTGCATTGGATAAGGCAGATGAGTTAATGAACAACAAACAGTCACTAGTCACTGGTCACTCGTCACTGGACAAGCGACCAGCGACCAGTGACCAGCGACCCACTGAGCAAGTAACCAACTCATCAAAAGTCAGACCTACTTTCATCTGCTACTACACAACAATGGGATATGGGATTGATTTTATGGAGGAGGGATCAAACACAGGTTCAAAGAACTTCCACGGTTCTCCACTTTCGGAAGAAGAGGCTGAGAAAGCTCTGGCTCAACTTCAACCACTTGAAGAAGCGGTAAAAGAATATGAACCGTTTTATAAAGAAGAGAAAAAAAGATTTGAGTCCGGTGAGATGGTGCAGACGGATATACCGATTAAGTTTGATTTATCTGAGGGTCACTGGTCACTGGTCACTGGTCACTCGTCACAAGACAATGAACCGGATTCCGGATTCCGGATTCCGAATCCCAATAATAAAACTATTTACAAAAGGATCATTACTACTGACAAGGGTGCAGCCAGAAAAGACTTCGGAGCCACTCACATCAAGTCACTTATGGCGGTGGACGAACGTATTATTGTACTGCATGCAGACATAGCGGGGTCCGGCGGGTTTAACAAAGTTGAGGCTGAATTCCCCAATAGAGTTATAAATGTGGGAGTTGCAGAAGCAAACATGTATATGATGGCAGCGGGACTCAGACAGACCGGTTTGCTTCCAGTCACTTACACTTTTGCAGCTTTTGGAACAAACGAAGCACGAGCAAATGCAAGGTTAATTGATATTAATTGCGGACACACACGATGTGGAATAATTAATGACTGTACACACTCCGGAACCTCAGTCGGTGAAGATGGTGAGACTCATCAAGAACAGAACTACTTAAATCTCCCTTACTACCACACACAAGTCTGGATGCCGGCTGACAGTAATCAAGCAGCTGCAATGGCAGAGAAAGCATTTGAAATAATCGCAGAAGGGCACCAAAGTGTTTATGTTTTCTCTGCTAGAAGTAGCCATGAACAACTCAAGTCCCCCGATGGCACTTTGATCTATGGTGAAAACTACCAATTCGAAGGAAGGGCTGACTTAATAAGGGGGAATGGAGATACAACAGATAACGTTACAATTCTAGCCACGGGAATCACGGTCCATGATGCTGTAAAAGCAGCTGATTCAGCGAAAGCTCTTCCCACACCTATCAACGTAAGAGTAATCAACATAGGATGCATTCGACCACTGGATGCTTCCATGGTAATTCAAGCCGCTCTTGAAACAGGCCATCTGATAGTAGTAGAAGATCACAACACCGACGGAGGCCTGGCCACACAAGTTGCCGATGTAATCTCAGATTTCTCATTGCCATGTACTCTTCGCAGACTGGGACTTAATCATTACCTCCCTTCTGCAAAAGCCGATGAACTCAAGGTTTTTGCCGGGATTGATTGCGATAGCATTCTGGATGCATGTGAAGATGAGGTACGAACCGAAGTGCGCGGAGGCGAAGATTCATTTGTCTCGTCATTGTATGAACTTGTTAATAATATCAGCCGAAGTAGATTTAAAGATTCGGTTGAGCCTTTTTTAGAAAAATTAGTCTCAGAAAAAGGATATTTGGAATCTTTACGAAGTTACTGGAACTCACGATCCTGTCCTGCAGAAGATCTACCCTCAAATGATGATTTGAGAAAGAAATTTAAGTAGTCTGAAAATTAGTTCTTGACTGCGAATACCGTATAATGTACGTTTGTCCACCCATGAGTAATCCACCACCTATACCACAGGATGACAATGATATAACAAACCGTGTTTTGTTAAGTCATATGCAGCACCATGTATTAAGACTCGATAATAAAATTGATGCTATCGGAAAAGATTTAAAGGAATTTCGAAATGAATTCAAAATATTTGCCCATGGTGTAGATGAACTGGATGATCGCGTACAAGATATAGAAATTGAGAATCTACCAAAACGAATGAGTCGAGTGGAGAAGAAACTAAGTTTGGCTGCGTAATCTAATTCAAGTTGATATTGGGCTGGCTGTCTGAACCTTGATTTATAGGATTAAAGGATTTCCTTGATTACACGAACAAGTCTGTTCTATTTCATTATAAAACTTGCAGTCTTAAATCATGTTAATCCTATAATCAAGAAAATCATGGTTCAGACAACGGACACTGGCGGAGGGAGAGGGATTCGAACCCTCGAGACCCTATAAGGGTCTAACGGTTTTCAAGACCGTCGCCTTCAACCACTCGACCATCCCTCCATACACAATTGTAGCGGAAGATTGCGATCTTCCGCTACGTGTATGTAAAATGACTTAGCCTAAACTCAAAGTAATAATTAAACCTTGCCTTATCCCCTATTTATAGTACAATATACATATGTCCATACTGCAACCTACATTTGACGCAGGGCATGAAATTGCTTCTGATTTGAAGGAATCAGGCAAAAATATCGTGATGCTCAGAGACGTTTTTCATAACGCATGTAAATCTTGCTTTAATACCGGATATAGCCTATCAAAAGCAGGGATTAGAACAATAGGAGGAATAATATGGAGTACTACAAGCGGTATTGCTAAGTTATTCGCCCGCACTCCAATCATCCCAATCAGAGGGTAATATCGTTTCATCACCCGACTTGACCAATGTCTCAACCATTATCCTTGAGTCTTTTAATTATGCCCGAAAGAGAGTATACTGATAAGATTTATGAAATAAACACTGTAGCGCTACATATGCCGGAACATGTATCGCCCACCTCAAATAAAAACAAATATGACCAACCACTCTGCCACCAGAGACGAGCTACTTTCTCTCCTTGAACAAGCTATCAAGGAAGAGTGTGATAAGGAGGTAATAGAAAGACTGCAATGGATGATTCATTACGCAGAACACAAGTCCGCAAGCGCAACCTGTCGCCGATTTGGAATTGCCCGATCAACTTTTTACAGATGGTTTAATAGATTTGATCCAGATGATTATAACTCCCTCTCAGATAAACCGACTGTTAACAATCGACCAACCTTCGCTCGCTGCGGCGAGGCTACGGTTGGCAGGCAATCAACAATCGACAATCGACAGAGAAATCAAAACGAGCAGCGAGCAACGAGAAACGAACAACTCGCAACGCGCAACGAGCAACGTAATCTTACATTCACAAGAACAACAGCAATGCTAATCGCACTACTCCTAATAAACATCGGAGTCCTCCTATTCGTAGTCCCAACTCTCGCCTCCGCCGCAAGTAGCTGGCGACCAACTCTTCTTGTAAATACGGAAGCATTCCAGATTATTGATGACGATGACACAGCATCTGATATCTCACTCAGATTTGGTGACACATTGGATGAACGTATTACATATAATAGGAGCTCAGAGCGATTTGAATTTACAGGAGATCAATTAGTAAGAGGTAACTTATTCTCTACAGGAGCAATTGCAGCTTCAGGTTCAATTACAGCGGAAGGCACTTTATCCGGAGCTGCATTACATGTAAGTGGAGAAACAACTCTTAGTGGAGCGGTGTTCATCGAAGGAGCTGCTGCATTTGATTCAACTGTCACACTTAACGGAATCACATACACATTCCCGGAATCAGACGGAGACAATACTCACGTTTTGACAACAAACGGAGCGGGAACACTTAGCTGGGCTGCAGCTGCCGGAGGTATTTCCCAAACTGACGGAGACAATAGATATGTGAATGTAAGTGGAGATACAATGACAGGAGGACTGCTAATCACTTCTCAAGCAAATAAAACCGACACGGCTGAATCGGAACTGGAAGTTCACGGAACAATGTCCGGAAAAATGGTAAATGTAACTCCTTCCGTAGCAAGCGAAACAGGAGCACTTTATGTCAAAATTAATCCAACTATTGGAACAGGAGCATTTATTGATTCAATATCAAATACAGGTGCGGCGTTAGTAATCGGTGCACGAGGACAAACCCAGGCACCTCATATATTGTTTGGATATGACGGAACATTTGATACCAAATTATATCGTTCCGCAGCAAATACGTTAAAAACAAATGCTCACATTCTTCCGGAAACAACCGAAACATATGACCTTGGTTCAGATACTCTAAGATGGAGGGACATCTACCTTTCCGGTGGAACTCTTCATATGGGAGATAATTCTGATGAATCAGAGATTTCATTCGATCCACTAATTGGAGCAATTACATTAGATCCAGATGATGATGGAGTAGCCGAATTTGTATTTGATGACAGTGGCTATCTAGGAATCGGAGTTGCTGTTCCAACAACAACATTGGATGTAAGAGGATCTATGTCAGGTCATAGCCTACATGTAAGAGACTCACTTTCATCTTCAGGAACAGTCTCATTTGAAACCACAGTATCGTTCGGGGACACAATTAAATTAAATGGAGTTACATATACATTTCCACCAAGCGACGGTGTTAGTTCCGGTTGGGTACTCAAAACTGATTCTAGTGGAACTTTGAGCTGGGCTGCTGATAGTGGAGGAATTGAACAGAGTGATGCAGACAGCAGATATGTAAATCAAAGTGGAGATACGATGACCGGTAACCTTGT
>JAHISE010000110.1 GCA_018818235.1 Patescibacteria group bacterium | reverse complement strand
TCTCCTTTATCTATGAGCTGGCAATGAAGATATTAATGTTTGTTGCTCAATATCAACCAAGGAGAAGGGGGCCGGGGGGATGAGGCCACTACAACCAACAACAAACAAAAAACGAAAGTACATCTCAATTAGGAGCTAGTAGTGAAGTTATAAATAATTCCAGCTCTATACCCTTCTGGGGCATCTTCGAGGGGCCGGGGGGATGAGGCCACTACAACCAACAAATACAACAAACAACAGTGTTTCAATAATCATATCCCCAACAACCCCCTAACAGCCTTCGCACTCCCAATCGGGTGCCTGACACAATGCAATCCGACTTTTCCGCATAATTTTACCTGTGCCATTCTTGCAGTTCCGGGAAGCGGACTTGATGATTTTTTTGCAATTTCCGATAGCATCTTGAATCTATCAATTGCGCTTATGCCCCTTCTTTGGTTAAGAGCACTTGCAGCTGCTTCGTGAACTCGGAATGATCCCATATCTTCATTCACATAATAAAAGTCAGTGATAGTGAGTAAGCGTGCCCAGTAATCGGTATCCAAAAGCTGATCCATTCCTTCATGGAAAGGTCCTGCTTGCTCCATAACAGAGCGTTTGATTACAACGAAATCAGGTTCACCGATCATGTTTGGCCATAGTCCTTTCTTTAGCCACTGCTTCAGGAATAATTGACCTTGATGAATCCCGGATGCCAGTTGTTCTTCCTTCATTTTTCTAAGTCTTATGTATCCGATTTCTGACTGCATAGTTCCTTCAATTTTGTACTCATGATTTAACGACACAAATCCTACACTTGGATTTGCTTCAAAAGCTTTTACTGCAGTTTCCAAATAGTTTGGATACCACACGTCATCTTGAAAAAGATAGGCAACGATGGGGGATGATGTTTTTTTCAGACATGCGTTCCAGTTTCCTCCTATACCAAGTCGTTTCTCTGAGCGCTCAAAAGTGAATCTGCTGTCCTCAAGATAGGGTTCAACCATTGCTTGGACATTAGATTCAGAAGCATCGTCATGAATGAGTGCTCTCCAGTTTGTAAATGTTTGATTTTTAAGTGAGTTGAGAGCTTCTCGGAGGTGATCCGGATTTGGGTTGAATGTGGGGATTAGGACGTCGACTGGGGCTTGCATGTGATACATACACTACGTTTTTTAATTTCAATCGCAAGGTATAACTTATAAAACCAATGTAAAGTAAACTATAGGAAGTATTCGCGCGAATGCATCCTATACTGAACGACGAAATTTGATGCAATAAATACTGAATAAACCCGAATTTTTAACTATAATCACAATGAAATGCGAATAGACGTAATCACCCTTTTTCCGGAAATGTTCCAAGGTCCTCTTACCGAGAGCATCCTTCAGCGTGCCCAAGATGAAGGTCACCTTGAACTCAATTTTCATAACTTAAGAGAATTCGGAACAGGGAATTATAGGCAGGTTGATGATTCACCGTATGGTGGAGGAGCGGGGATGGTGATTACGGCAGAAGTTGGAGTTAATGCCATCGAGGCTGTTGTTGGTAGCCAAATGGAAAGTGGAAAATGGAAAATGGAAAATGGAAAATTAAAGCCCCATATAATTTATTTATCGCCTCGTGGGGAACGTTTGGAACAGGAAAAGGTTGAGCAACTTGCTGCAAAACATGAGTGGCTCATTCTATTGTGTGGTCATTACGAAGGAATTGATCAACGTATTATTGATGGGGGTTGGATCGATGAGGAGATTTCTATTGGTGATTATGTTTTAACGGGTGGCGAGATTCCTGCGATGGTTTTGGTTGATGCCGTTGCTCGTCAAATTCCGGGAGTACTGGGGAAGGATGAGTCAGCGGAGGAAGAAAGTTTTAGCAAAGCTCTTGGTCGTAAGAGGGAATACCCGCATTACACCAGACCGGAGGAGTTCAGAGGACTAAAGGTTCCGGATGTATTGCTGAGTGGAAATCATGCAGAAATTGATAAGTGGAGGATTGACAATACAAAATAACATTGTAAAATGTTGCGCTATGCAACAACCTGCATCATTTGATATCGCTCTGGATTCGGACAACTTACATGCGGGAAAAAATTCCTGTGAACTTGTTGTTCTTTCAGCTAAAAGGAATCACATAATTTCGGGGAAGGACATAGATACTATAAGATTGTGGTTGAATCGTTTTGACGATGATGATGACTTTAAGTTGATTGTTGCAATGCTTGGGTGGGCGGCATTGGAGCAAAGATTGCCGGAATCTATGGATGTATTATTCATGATACACATAAAAAGGCATGACATTCGTACCAACTTTCATCGGCTGTGTGGGGTTGTAGATAGTCTTGGTAGTTCTCCTGTTAGACATTACCTCACAGTACTTATTTTAAGAATTCAAAAATTACTTGAATATTCAAACAAAGCTTCTCATGTGGAAAATATAAAGGAATCTGATAGTACACAATAATTTATATGCAATAAATCGGCTGTGTCTTTTGTGTTTTGATCGTTATCCTCACTCCATGCTAAGTCATTATAAAGCAGGGCTTAAGAAACTCTCAGCAGTGGTTTTCTACGTCCGAGCTGTCCCCAATGCCCCAAAATCAAAAGTACTGGAAGTTATGGAAGATGAATCTGTGAAGATCGCGATTGCAGCTCCGGCTGATAAGGGGAAGGCAAATGCAGAACTTATAAAATTTTTATCAAAAGAATTTGGGGTCCCGAAGTCTAATGTAGAGATAATTACTGGGGCGAAGCAGAGGATTAAGTTGGTTGGGATTTCCCTCTCCCCCTAGCCCCCTTTCCCGATGGGAGAGGGGGGACATGACAACAATCTCATACTTGATTCTTTTTTTTGAAGGGATAGGGTAATCAACCAATGAACAGATTGCCACTTAGCACACAAACTCCAAGTGAAGATAGCGCCCCACAATGGTCAAGGCTAATTGAGTTTAGACATTGTTGTCCTGAAGATAGAAAAAGCCCGCCGCAGATTACAAAAATAATCAAATCAAGTTTATATGGTGGGAATACTATGGTTCATTTGGGGATAGTAACCAATATTGGTGATTATATAGATAATACGGCGACCAATGATGCATTTGTACTTGTATTGAAGGACAGAAGAGGGGCGTTTAGGTGGTGTTTTGAATTAAATCCACCAAATATGTCCAATAATGTAAAAGTAACTTCCATTGATGATCGTGCGAGGTCAGTGCATATGACACTTGGGGCATTGATAGAAGAATGTCATAGTTCCTGTACTCGAGTTCCCGGAATACAACTTGAACTTTTTAGAGACATACGACGACCGCCAACACCCGAAGATGCAATCAGGATTGCCGGAGACAATATCGAAGAAAGTCTTACCAAAATCGGTGTTACTCTTCGGGGAGCCGGTCTTCTGGATCCTGAGGCAAAAAAGCGCGTTAACAGACATGCGGCGCTCAATGGTATGTTCCATCCATCGAGATAAATCATTCAATCAATTGATTAATCATCCCTTTAAGGTCTGCGTAGTAAGGAAGTCCCACATGCTTCTCTCCATTTATAAATAGAGTTGGTACCAGTGATACATCCAAACTCTGAGCCCATGCTTTTTGTTGAGCAAGAACGAACGAAGTTTCTTCTGCCTCTGTACATTTGGAAAATTCCTCCATATCCAGCTCAAGTTCCTGTGCATAATGCTCAGGCTCAAGTCGTTCTTTATCCAGTTTCTCCGATAATAACTGATGCATAGCAATACCTTTACCCTGCATGGCTGAGCACAGTAGTCCTTTGGCGGCTGGCTCGGATTGCGGATATTTTTTAAGTGGCAGTATTACTATCTGAAATCTGAGTAGACCCGGTTCAATAAAGTCTTTCAGGAGTCTTGGGAATTGCTCCAGCTGAAACTCACGGGCATAACGTGCGTGGTGTTCGGTAAACAGTAGCACAGTTACAGGCGCATCACGTTTGCCAATGTCGATTATCCCTGTGGCAAGGAGTCTTTCTGCCAGAGCTCCGGTTCCGGATATCAAATCTGCAATTTCAAGTTTATCGGTTTCTTCGGTTCGTTTCTCCGAAGGCTCGATAACTTCAACATCCTGCGGAGCTTGTGTTTGTTGTACTTGAACGCAGGCGGCGAGGTAGAGGGAGAGGAGTAGGGGGAGGATCTTTTTCATTGGATGTACGGTAGCAGATTATTGATTATTGCGTTGTCTGAACCGCAGTGTACCCCCATCCCCAAACGCCCGAATCGCTCACGATTCGTCCCTCCACTCCGCTTGCCACGTCAGTCACGACTGACGTGGCTTGCCCACAGGGGGAAGGGGCTTACTTGAATTGAGCTTGTTTCCATATTAACGGGGTTCCCCCCTTCCCCCTGAAAGTTAGTGGGGTGGAGGGGGAAGGGGGGACAGGGGGGATGGGGGTACACTGTGGTTCAGACATTAAGAATCAAATTAACGTATAATATCTTCATGGATCGCAAAACCGTCACCCTACTCGGCGTCCCTATAGATGCCGTTACGCGCAAGCAAGCAGTTGCTTTGATATTGGAAATGCTGGAAGGTGGACAGATACAAAGATTCTTTCATACGGGAGGTAAGCATCATGTAATGACTCCAAATAGTGAGATGTTGGTCGAGGCACTAAAGAATAAAAAGTTCAGAGAAGTTTTAAACTCAACATCGCTTAATATCCCCGACAGCATCGGACTTTTGTATATGGCAAAGTTCTCGGGAAAGAAATTGCCTCAGAGAGTTACGGGAGTGGATACTGTTACAGAAGTTTGCATAAGACTTTCCAATAATCATCAGGTGTTTCTTCTGGGTGCGGGGGAGGGAGTTGCGCAAAAAGCTGCCAAAAAACTTCAGGCGATAAATCCTAAACTTCGCATTTCCGGAACTTATGCAGGAACTCCAAAGGATGAAGATGCACCGGAAATTATCAGGAGGATCAATGATGCCAGACCACATCTTCTTCTTGTAGCTTACGGAGCACCT
>JAHISE010000109.1 GCA_018818235.1 Patescibacteria group bacterium | reverse complement strand
TAAGGAAAATACGCAAGCCAAAGCGAGATAGCTTGTAGGCTTCTGAGGAGGTGGGAGAGAAGATGTTGCGGGTGCGGTGCATATATGTAATAGAAGAATTACTAGGATATCATTTAGTTCAGTTTCATCCTCAGATTATCCCAATTTCCATCAAATTCGATCTGTATATCTTTTTCAACAGGCTGGATGTTTGCACCTAACACTTTGATTTTAAAAATATATCTTCCAGGCATTAGCCAACTTGGTATTCCTGCACCTGAATGTTTTTGCTTGTGATGAATATATAGTCGATCACTATCTTTTATAGTTAGTACTACATCACAAAATACTTCGCTGTCTGTATATATACTTCTCGAATTATTTGTATTTTCACTTGACCAGTGAAGGAAGAACGGACTGCCAGTTATAATATTGGACTCATTATTTTGCAGACTTAAGATTTTTTCAACTCGAACATCGCATTCTTCTATTCGTTCTTTTCCTGTGTTGTTAATTCCAATACGAAAAAACCACGATTCCTTGCTATAAGTTGTATTGTGTCGCAAGTGACAATATTTATTTTCGCCTGATCCTGTAGCAAGCAAATATTCAAATTTAATGCATAGTTTAGGTCTTTTGCACCATTTTATAGCTTGCTTCACAAGCTCTACTGGGTTAATGAGATCAAACATAATTATAAAATAATATTACACAAATAAAGATTAGAAAGCTACAATAGCTACAAATATGCAAATTACAATCGTGCAATTATGCCACTTATAGACAATACATCACAAACAATGCAAGAAGCACTCATTAATGCTCTGTCCACTTCTGACAAGGTCGATATAGAAGTTGGATATTTCTACTTCTCCGGATGGCAATTGCTTGCAGAGCACTTAAAGGACAAAAAGATTCGTTTGCTTGTCGGTAAATATATTGATCCTAATGCAGTGCCCGAATTGCTTTCCAAAATGAAATTGGAAGGAAAAGATGTTGATCTTGATCCATTTCAATCAAGAAAGACTATTCCTTCTCGTACTGCGAAAAGACAAACGTATATAGATGGATTTGTAAGACTTTCAAATGAATCCAAGCTACTTGATGAGAGTGAAGACCAAGATGCGTTCAGGATTCTTGAAAGCAAAATTGCCGATGGTTCACTGGAAATTAAAATTACTGCAAATCAAGAGCATGGAAAAATGTATATTTTGCACACCAAGTCTGAATATTGTCAGAACGGCGATTATCCAGGGACAGTATTTATGGGATCGAGCAATTTTACATTCCAAGGCTTATTAAACCAAGGAGAGCTCAATCAGCCATTTAGAGATAAAGATAATTACCAATCATATGTTAAGAAGTTCGATTCACTTTGGACAAACGCTGAGAACATCGATATAGCTACTTTAGAGCAAAAAGATGAATTATTGGATCAGCTAAAAAGAGAGCTTTGGATTCATTCCACACCAAGTCCTTACGCAGTATATGTCCGTGTGCTACATGAAATTTTTGGAAAAGAGCAGGGACAGAAAATCAAAACTCCCAGTAAAATTACAAATGAAAAGTATATTGATCTGGAATATCAGATTGATGCTATAAAATCTGTTATAGATAAGATAAACAAATATGATGGTGTGATTCTGGCCGATGTGGTTGGATTAGGGAAAAGTATTATTGCATCTGCTGCAGCACATAACTTGGGCATAAAACCAATTATTATTGCTCCTCCTCATTTGCGTGATCAATGGGAGGACTACCAATCTGAATTTAAATTGCTAGGCGCAAGAGTATATAGCTCGGGAACCATTGCAGATGTGTACAAGAAATATAAGAATAATAATGAGCCACTTCTCATAATTATCGACGAAGCACACCGATACAGAAATGAAGATACGGATGATTATCGAATGTTGCACCATATATGCAATAGTCACGCTGAAAACAAAATTATTTTGCTAACAGCCACACCATTTAATAATGATCCGAAAGATGTATTTGCATTAGTAAAGCTATTCCAAATACCAGGTCAGTCCACTATTCGATCAGTGGACAACCTCAGTCTTCGTTTCAGAGAATTAATTGATCGCTACAAAAAACTGAATCGAGACAGAAGAAGCGGCAAGATTGATCAGACAGAAATCGACAAGGAAGCAGATGAGATATCTCATGAATTACGTCGTCTGATTGAAAATATTGTCATTCGTAGATCACGATTAGATTTGAAAAAAATTACCCGATACAGAGAAGATTTAGAAAGGCAAAAAGTTGATTTTGCAGAAGTAAAAGGACCTGACTTATTGGAATACGAATTAGGAGATCTTTTAGACCTGTACTTAAATACATTGCAAAAAATTACTTCTGAAGAAGACGAAGACGGATTCATAGGAGCTCGTTATAAGCCTGCAATTTATATTAAGGAACGAGAGGAGTTTATGAAGCTCTATGAAAAAGAGTTCGACGGCCTTGATTTGCAAACTGCTCAGACAAACTTGTCTAAATTTGTGAAGCGATTGCTTGTTATGCGATTTGAAAGCTCGAAAGATGCCTTCCGTTCCACACTGGAAAATATAATAGCTTCACACAAGCTTGTGGAAGATTGGTGGCATAAAGCAAAAAAAGTACCAATCATGAAAAAAGGTAAGATACCGGACCCCGATTCAGTATTGCTGACATCTGATGACAACATTCATGAAGAAATTGAAGCTCAAACAAATGATAAAGAATTTGAAACACTCAAGGTAACGAAGGGGCTTATTGCCGTCGATCGAGAACTGATTGACCCTCAATTTATTGAAGATGTTCAACGCGACAGAGAGTTGCTTGAGGAAATTCATAACAATTGGTTTGGTGAATCTGAAAATGAGAACAAAGATTTTGACCCTAAGTTGGATGAAGTAAAAGAAAAAATTGAGAATCTGTTGCAAGAAAATCCAGCGAAGAAAATAGTTATATTCTCGTCATATGCAGACACTGTGAACTATCTGTACGATCAGCTCACTAAACGAGGATTGCAGAAAGTGCTTAAGTACACCTCAGCCGATGCCAGCAAAGAAAGGAAGAGAATTCTCCGAACAAACTTTGATGCAGGATTGATCGAAGATGAACAGGAAGATGACTACGATGTTCTAATCGCCACCGATGCCCTGAGTGAAGGATATAACTTGCATCGTGCAGGGATAGTCATTAACTATGATATTCCATATAACCCAACAAGAGTAATTCAGAGAATTGGCCGTATTAACCGTATCAATAAGAAAGTTTTTGATTCACTACATATATTTAACTGTTTCCCAACTGATACTGGAGAATCGGAAATCAGGGTAAGGCAAATTTCAACACTCAAAATGAGGCTGATAAATGCCGTTGTTGGTAGCGATACAAGAACGCTGACTGATGATGAAGAACTGCAGAGTTTCTTCAAAGATGAATTTGATAAGGCCGAGGAGGCAAATGAAATAGAGTCTTGGGATGCTATGCACCGCGAAGCTTATGAGCAGGCAAAGAAGGACAAAGATGTATTCGAGGAAGCATTGGGAATTAAGCCTCGCAGTCGTGTTATCCGAACAGAGCAAAAAAAGAATGTCATCGTTGCCTTTGGCAAAAAGGGCGAACATGCTGTTTTTGCCCTCAAAGAAGAACTGGAGCCAGCAATTGTGGCTGCAGAACTTGCACTACATCATTTTATTGCCTCGAAGGAGGAAGATGGGCAAGAAGTAGATAAACAATATGATGAGGTATTCAAAGTCGTACGAGATGCATTGTTTGAAAAGCATCCGTTACCAACAATTCGTGGTCGCAGACTAGATGCACTTACAGTTGTTAAAATGATTGAAGAGAAACTTCCTAAATCAAAAGACTATTGCAGAGATCTGGCACAGATTATTAAAAAGTATGATGGAATTAGTGAGGGTGATTTAAAGAAGATTGCAAAATTAAAACTTAAGGATTTAAGGCAGGCGTATGATGAGCTAAAAGAAATTGTACCTGAACATCATATTACAGCTATTAATGAACGTGTTGCTCGTCTTGAAGGCGAATATGAAACTATCGTCCTAAGTGAAGAATTACGAATATGAACCTTGATAAACCATACAATCGGGATACCTGCCTCGGCTTCCTAGATACATTTGTACCGGGTTTTAAGCAGGATATAAGAAAAGCAGAAGCAGATAAGCTACAAGTAACTGAAGAAGCACACTATTTGGGAGAATCTGAAGATATGGATTTGGCTGTATTTGAACTCACGCACACATCCAGTGCTGATGCGAGAGTTTCGCTCTCGATGGATGGCTTTAAATTAATGAAGAATAGTGCAGTCTATCGTGCACTGATTATCTATCGGTCAAAAAATAGCGATGATTGGCGTTTTTCTCTAATGACCGCAACCCCTGATCTAAATGAGAAAGGCAAAGTTGTACGTAAGCTTAGCAATCCTCGTCGCTTTTCATTCTTCCTTGGACCAAATGCTAAAATCAACACACCTCACCTATTTCTTGTTCATCAAGGAGCAGTATCAAATTTTGAGGATTTGCAAAAGCGATTCTCTCTAGAAGTTGTTAACAAACAATTCTACAAACAGATTTCTGAGAAATTTACACAACTGGTTGGTGGAACCTTGGGTAAAGGCAAGAAGCAGAAAACCTATAAGCCACTAATAAAATTGCCATCTCAATCACCAGAAAGCCAGATCAATATGGAATTTGGCGTTCGCTTGATAGGGCGCATAATATTTTGCTGGTTTTTAAGAGAGAAGAAAAGTGCAAATGAAATTTCTTTAATGCCGAAAGACCTTCTTTCTTTTGAAGTTGTCTCCAGGCATAAAGACTACTATCACAGTGTTCTTGAGCCAATTTTTTTCGAAGTACTAAATAAAGAGCAACGATCACGTCGGGAGGAATTTTCCAGTGAGCCATATTCTTTAATTCCATATCTCAATGGAGGATTATTTTCGCCACATGAAGACGACTACTACAAACGTCCTAACGGTGAACAATCTCTATACCACAATACACTTGTAGTACCTGATGAATGGCTCAAGGATCTCTTTGAGATTCTGGAAACGTATAACTTCACAATTGATGAAAACACGAGCTTCGATGAAGAACTCTCTATTGACCCAGAAATGCTGGGGCGCATATTCGAAAATCTACTTGCGGAAATTAACCCAGAAACAGGCGAATCAGCACGTAAAAGTACAGGGAGTTACTATACGCCCCGTGTGATCGTCGATTATATGGTTGATGAAAGCATCCTTCTGTATTTACAGGAGCATACGAAGGTAGATGAGGAGAAATTACGTGCAATTATTAGTTATGATTTAAGTGATGATGATGAATACCCATTAGCAAAAGATGAGAAGAGGCAAATAGTTGAATATCTCAGCAAGCTCAAATTGCTGGATCCTGCCTGTGGATCAGGAGCTTTTCCTATTGGCGCACTTCAGAAGATTGTATTTATACTGCAACAAGCTGATCCAGATGGACAGTATTGGCTAAAGAAACAACTAGAAGGAGCACATCCGGAATTCCGTAGAGATATTGAAAAGAAGTTTTCCAATAAAGAACTGGATTTTTTGCGCAAGCTGGGAATCATTCGTGAGTGCATCTTTGGTATTGATATTCAACCTATAGCAACTGAGATTGCACGGTTACGATGCTTCCTCACGCTTATTGTCGATGAGCGTATTGATGATAGTGCGAACAACCGTGGCATTAAGCCGCTTCCGAATCTCGACTTCAAATTCGTAACTGCTAATAGTCTTATTGATTTACCAAAAATAGAAGAATCAGAGCAAATGCAGGCATTTGACGATAGTAGTGGTATAGATGAATTAAAGTACATTCGTGATCAGTATTTTGGTGCTGATGGTATAGATAAAGAACGATTAAAGACCGAGTTTGAAACAGCTCAAAAACAATTAATTGATCAGTTAATAGATGAACATGGATATATGGGTGTTGCAAAAGCTGAATTAACACAGAAGTTAACTAGTTGGGAGCCATTTACACATAAGTCTTCAGCTTGGTTTGATCCTGAGTGGATGTTTGGTATCAATAACGGCTTTGATATAGTGATTGGTAATCCTCCTTATGGAGTATCAATTAAAGGGGATAAGAGAGATGAGCTACTTTCATCTTTAGGGAAAGTCCCCGATTTTGAAATATATTATTATTTTATTGAATTAGCATTGAAGCTTCTTCGAATTGAGGGCATAAGTTCCTATATCGTTCCAAATACCTTTCTATTCAATGTATTTGCATCCAATTATAGATTAAAACTGCTAGACGATTGGAATTTGTCAACAATTATCGATTGTACGTCTTTTAAACTGTTTGACGCAGCAACAGTTCATAATGCAATTTTTGTATTCCAAAAAACTGCAGAACCACCCAAGAATATCGGATATAAGCAAACGTTGAATGCTAAATCATTTTTAGAACTCTCACAGAGGAATACGTCCAATTGTGATAAAGATGTGCTGAGATCAAATAATACAAACTGGGGGCTAGTTTTTAGTCTTCCTTCATCAATAATTGAGCTGGTTAATAAAATAGCTAGTGCTCCTCATAGAATTGATGAGATATTTGATGTGTCTCAAGGATACATACCATATAGAAGATCTGATTTGATAAAAACGTATGGAGAAGAAGAAGGCAATAGAATTGTAGATAATAGAATGTGGCATTCTAAGACAAAACAATCTTCTGACTACAAAGAAGAAATATTTGGAAAATCATTAACAAAATACTCTTATTCAAATACTGGCAACTATGTTAAATACGGAAAGCATTTAGCATGTTATGTTGATCCTAAATTTTTTAATCAAAATAGATTGCTTGTAAGAGAAATAACAAATCCAACAATAATAGCTACCTATATTGAGGAAGAATTTGTTAATGATCCTCAAATTATAAGCATTATCAATAAGCTAGATGTTAATGCTGATCTTCTTGTGCTTTGGGCTATTCTTAACTCAAAACTGGCTACTTTCTATCATTTCAATTCATCACCAAAAGCGACAAAGGGCGCTTTTCCAAAAATTCTTGTAAAGGACATCAAAGAGTTCCCGTTGTATGCTTTAAAGAAAGAGGATGAGAAAAAAATTATTCAATATACTGATTCAATTCTAAGCGTTACTAAGTCTGAAGATTACTCAGCAAACAAGAAACTCCGAGATCAAGTGAAGGAATTCGAAATGCAAATCGATAAAATAGTATATAAGCTTTATGACCTCACTCCAGAGGAGATTAAAATTGTAGAAAGTAGTGCAAAATAGAATATTCTCTCTATTGTATTGAAATATTCTCAGCCACAAATTCCCCAAACCATTTAATAATTGGCGTCAATAATGGAAGTGCTTTGGTAAATATGATTAGTAACGTAAGAGGAATTAAGATTGCAATAATCTTTCGGAAGGCTTCTTTGCTTACTTTTATAAAAAACAAATTGATGCGTGTTGGTGGAGAGGCAATCTCTTCATACCACTTCCTTGTGTCTCCCCAAAAAAGAATCAAGAACCATTTACATATGAAATAAGTCATCCAATTACGCAGATAAACATGAATATCTCGTCTAGCTCGAACAATGCCATCGGAACGGCGAACCAGTCCGTAATCTTCAAGTATCAAATCAATACTTTTTCTTGAAATATGACGCCGCATTATGGACCCTCCAAATTCTATAGAAGATGAAAATTCATATGCGTCATCGGAAGAATCAAGTGGTTTCGCATTAAGCCATATTTGAATATACCTATCGGCCAACCACATTTTCCAGCCCGTTCCACGGGCTGGCCTGTTATTTCGTAGTAAAACCCAGACATGAAATGGAGTAATGAATAGCAATACTACTGCCACAATCAAAATCCAAGTTATGTTGTCTATTATAAGCCGAATGCAATATTCGAGTAGTGCCACAGGGAAGAGATTTTACTCCGTAATTGGGAATTGTTCTATCTTATTCAAAAAAGCTGATAGAGGCTTAATATTGAATTCAATCCAAGAATAGCAAAATATCAATCAATTTGCATTAAATCCATACTGAACCTCCGCCCAATCCGAACTTCGAACTATACTTCGAACTTCATTTTTGTTAAAATCCAAGCATGAAGAATGATATTGTTGCCATCACATCCAAAGACCTAAGAAACAACCTCCCCACCGTCCGCTCCGGAATACAGAAAGGAACCCAATACGTCCTCCTCTACCGAGGAAAACCAATAGCAGAGATCAACAAAATCTCGAACGAGGTGGATGCGATGTTTTTTGATGAATCAGACAAAATTAAGAAACTTAATCCTGATGCGGAGAGGATTAAGAAGAAGGTGGCTAAACGTAAGAAAAATAGAATCAAAGAAAAGAAATAAGCTAAGTCCACAACTCCTAATTAACCTCCACCGCCGCACTCCATAGAACCCTCGTAAATTCTCTGGTTATCATTATTAATTACTCCACCTACGCCTGCGGCAGACTTCGGCGATCAGGCCTCTACCCATCGCCCAACATGACAAAATATATCTTGATACTACTTCGCGTTCAAAACATCATTAATAGAACAAAGTTGTTTAACTGTATTTATTGGCTCATCTGAACGCTTCGGGGCATCAATTGCAGATTATTTAAGAATTGGTATTGGTGATATTTGGATAAGGAATTGGTTTGACAATCCATCTTGTTTCTATACCCTATTGGGTATATACTATGAAAGTCTATTCTCTGCCTTGTTCCGCACATCCCGAAACCTTTGCCAACCTCATAGAAAAACTGGTAGCGGTTGATGATGAAGACACTCTCGCTAGGATCATTGCCACCATCGCTCACGTTGCAAGTGTCGGCGGCCATCCTCAAGAGCCCACATCACGCCGACTCAAGGGAGTGGATATGTGCGAAATCCGATCGAAGTACCACCGCGGTGAATTGATTCGCATCTACTACTTCGCTGATAAAGAAAAACAAATTATGTTTCTTCTCAATTACATCATTAAACCGGACGGATCAAACAACCCCGCTCAATATGAAGGCAAGTCAGGCAAGCAAATAGAAAGAGACCTGCAGAATTCAATCGAGCTTGCCCTGCAGCTCAAAAAGACCTTCCCCTCTTCCTCCTCCCTGTATGAACCCTTCCCCATCCCACTCTAGGCTCTCGAAAATGATGCAAAAGGAAAGTTTCCGCACTAAATCCACACATCAAAAGCGGATGATCCTCCTTGCAGAAAAAATTTACGGCCGCAGGAAAGACCTCTCTCTTTCACAGAAAGAACTCGCCGAAAAAGCCGGAACGACACAGAGAATTATCAGCGAACTCGAGAATGCATCATATGCACCTGAAAATGGAATAGGTGAGGAGCTATATGATAAGTTGGCAACGGCACTGGAGATAGACAGGGACTATTTGTTTTCGGAGAAGATTGACCGAAGAACTTTTGAACTGTACTCGTACATCGGATTGAAACTTCAATGGAACTGGGACATCATGCAGTTCATGAAACTTCCATATTTCATCGATCTTGAGGCAGCAAAAGCTCTGGGGTTCCAGCTATCCAATCTTTCCTATGTCCGCAACAAATATGGTCCATTTGATAAAAGTATGTACGTGTACAGAAATCTTTTCGAGAATAGAGCATATGAAATTCAATTCTCTTACATCAATGATTTTATTGGCATTATTGATCGAACTCTTGCCACTTTACCAATCAGAAATGGAGAGAAGCTGAAAAAATTATCGTATGAAACAGAACCTATGAAACGCATCGGGGCAACTCTTGGCGGAAAGGAATCGTGGAATGAGAAACTCATACTTAGTATTAAAAGAAACTGATGACCTCCGAACATTCACCCCTTTAATGCCTCCACCTACGAGTGCAACGGACTTCGACGATCCCGCGCCTCCTATTTAATATTTAATGGTTTTCGGCGTTCCTCTATCCCAACCATACTCCCAACTTCAATTTTACCAATCCTCTTTACAACGAATCCTTGCATATCTTAGGAATCATACTATCAGGAATTTTCCTCACAGATATTGTCTTCATCCCTTCCAAAACAGCCCTGCAGTATCTGTGAACCCCATCAAGTATTTTCCAAGAACCTTTAAAGAAATAAATTTCTATTGGATATTGCATATCAACCCGCTTAACTACAGCATTGTGTCCCGGTTGTTTCTCCGGTGCATTGATAAATTCCCGTAATGTTAAATTCCAATCATCAGTCCCCTCCATGTCGAGATACGCAATATCAAGATTATGTTCAAGCTCATCAATAGAAATTACTTCTGTGGGAATATCTAAATCCCAAATTTTCTTATCATCATGGGCAAAGCCGAAATCAATCTCATCAGGTTTTGGCACCGGACATATTCTATAGAATTTCTTGATTCCCTGAAGAGGTTTTTGGCATAAAAGAAAGAACAGAAATGCATATGGATCAACAACGGTTGCATTTGAACTTATAACTATACTTATAAGTTCAAATCCCCTACAATTCCCCTATGAAAACAATAGCAATCACCACCGCAGACCTCCGCTACAACCTCCCCACCGTCCGCTCCGGAATACAGAAAGGAACACAATACATCCTCCTCTACCGAGGAAGACCAATAGCAGAGATCAACAAAATCTCGAACGAGGTGGATGCGATGTTTTTTGATGAATCAGACAAAATTAAGAAACTTAATCCCAATGCAGAGAGACTAAAGAAGAAGGTAGCCAAAAGGAGGAAGAAGAGGATACAAAGATAATTACGCATATTACCCAAAAAACCGTTAATAACCCCCTTTTTTCGACCTCATTAACGGATTATTGAC
>JAHISE010000108.1 GCA_018818235.1 Patescibacteria group bacterium | reverse complement strand
TATACTGCTTTTAGTTAATAATTCCGAAAAATTCACTGTGCTTTTATTATGCAATCTCGTACTCCATAGCCATTAGAAATAGATTTGTTAATAATTAATGAATCCTCAAGAATCGGAATTATTTAGGCGAAGGAGTATAAAAGTGAAAAATGAAAAGTTAATAGTGGAAAGTTAAATCAATAATAGATTATACCCTCAGTAATGCTCCTTTAGAGCACTTTTAACTATTCACTATTAACTTTTCACTTACAACATAGTTTATTGATTATGCAACCTCTCAGAGCCCCCAACAACCCACTTTTCTGCTATAATATTAAGATTAATTGAACATACACATATGCCCATAGAACCCGTCAAAATACCGCAAAATGTGCAGATCGAAGATCGTCTGATCGGGCCGATAACGCTTAGACAGGTAATGATCTGCATGCTTGGTGGAGGAATAAGTTTTGTGCTTTGGAGTGCATTTAAAAAAATAGGCGATACTTCTATGTTTAACCTGATGATTGCCTGGACTCCTCTTTTGATTGCAGCAGCATTTGCATTCGTAAAGATTCAGAATTTAAGCTTACTGAGACTTATTCTCTTGTTAATGGAAAAATCAGAAAAACCAATGGTCAGGAGCTTTGGTCCTCGTACCGGAGTATCCATAAATGTACGTACCTACTTTAACACTCAAAAACAGGAGAAACACCGCAAGCAACATGATGTCGGTTTTGATAAGTTCCAGATGTTAAGTGAGGTTCTGGATGAGGGGAGAGATTCCAAAAAAGAAAATCCTGAATTTAGTGCAGTTGTGGATTCAGAGGCAAAAAGTGAACCGATGACAGAGCCCGAAACAGATGTAACCGAAATCGCTCCGGAGCAAAAACTGGAAAATACCGAACCGGCTCCGCCTGTTGATTCAACAAGAGTTTCTGTTGATCCTCCGTCGAGCTCTGAGCAACATCAGAAAGTAGATACAGTCCATCCACCTGATGTTGAGGTAGAAATATTGAATAAAGTTGTCCGTGATATATCCCATCCTGCACAATAATATGCCAACTAAAAAAACTGTATCGGCGGAAAAAAATCTGAAGGGAACAAACATGGATGTTGAGCTATTGGAAGATGAGCTAAAAACAGATGAAGCCATGGAAAATGAAGGCAAGGATAAACCTAAAAAGAAGTCTTTTACAGACAAAATATTCAGCAGCTTTAAACAACGCAAACGTAGCACAAAAAGCACAACCCAAAGATATATTCCTTTATCAGAGATACGCAATGATACCGTTATTCTTAAAAACGACGGACTACGTGCCGTACTGGAAGTTGAACCATTGAATTTTAATCTTAAAAGCGAAGATGAACAGGAGGGAATATTTGCCAGATATCAAAACTTTTTGAATTCACTTAATTTCCCTATTCAGATTTGTGTGACCTCCACAAAGGTAAATGTGGATCCATACATCCAGAAAATACGAACCAGAGCAAGCGCGCAAACCAATAAGATGCTGCAGGAACAATCATATATGTATGCCGAATTCGTAGAAAAGTTGGTAGATGTGGCGGATATTATGCAAAAGAATTTTTATGTGGTTGTACCGCAGGATGATCAACCTGCTCAACAGAACAGTTTATCACAGTTCTTTACCTGGTTCAAAACCAACGAAAGTTCTGCAAAGATCAGTCAACGCAATCAAAGATTTCATCAAAGAAGCATACTGCTCAGGGACCGGGTTAATCTGGTTCAGGCAAGCCTTCACCATGTTGGAATAATTTCAAGACGTCTAACTACACAGGAACTTATTGAGCTTTATTACAGATTATATAATCCGATCTCCAGTCAGGAACAAAAGCTAACGGGTGATTTGAATACGGAGAAGTTGACGTTGTAGCAGAATCTGATTGGAAGAAAAGATTACGACCTAGCCATATATTGACTTTCAGGATTTATTCGAGGAACAGATTTTAGGAATCCGGAATACGGAATCCGGACAATGCGCATGCCGGATTCCGGATTCCGGATTCCGAACCTCAATATTTCATTGTCCAATATCACCTAAACACTCAACTAAGTACCTTGACATCCCCATCCCAACATGCGAATCTTTAACCACAGAGTCTGATATTGCTCGTGCAAGGATAACAGGCTCATATCCCATTATTTCCTCCCACTTGCACCAATTCTTTCTTATGGCAACAACATTCGCAGCTGCAAACAACGTAATGGATGAACTTCTTAAGTCTTCTCCTCCAATAAGCATAGTTCACCCCGGAGAACTGGTAGATGGAGTGGTGGTTTTTCGCGGTAAAAATAAACTGTTAATGGATTTAAAAGGAGGTACAACGGGAATAGTAAGTGGACGTGAATTGCGTGATTCATTTAATACATTCCGTAATTTGAAGGTGGGAGACAATGTTTTGACAATGGTGTTGGAAGAAGAAAATGATGAGGGGATGATTGTGTTAAGTCTTAGAATGGCCAGCCAACAGAAAGCTTGGGATAGCTTCCATGAACTTATCGATAGTGCCACGACAATGAATTTTGTACCACAGGAAGCAAATAAGGGGGGCTTGCTGGCTAATATAGATGGCATAAGAACATTCCTGCCGGTTAGCCAACTTGCGCCTGTTCATTATCCGCGAGTAAATAATGCGGACGCATCAGAAATTATCAATCGCCTAAATAAATATGTAGGTCATAAGTTCACTGTAAAAATAATCACAATGGACGAGGAGTCCGGAAAAATAGTTGTATCCGAACGCGAAGCAATGTCCGAAGAGCGTGCCAAATCACTGGAAAAACTCAAGATCGGAGACATAAAAGATGGCATCGTTACAGGTATTGTTAAGTTTGGATTGTTCGTTGCATTCGACGGACTGGAAGGATTGGTACATATCTCTGAAATTGCATGGGGACATGTAAAAAATCCTTCAGAGTTTGCCGAAGTAGGTGACAAGATGCAGGTAAAAGTAATCGGATTGGATGGCGATAAACTCTCGCTCTCAGTCAAACAACTGACCAAAGATCCGTGGGAAGAAATTGCAGAACGTTACCCTGTTGGCAAAAAGGTTTCCGGTAATGTCGTGCGATTTGCTGACTACGGAGCATTTATAAAACTTGAACGAGATATCAACGGCTTGGTTCACTTAACCGAACTTGCGCATCACAAAGTTAATGATCCTGCCGAGTTTTTGACGATTGGCCAGAAGATAGATGCACAAGTAATCAATATTGATGTGGATGAAAGACGAATCGGACTTTCGGTTAAAGCACTTAAGCCTATTGATAAGGAAACTATGGAGAGAATTAAAAAGGAGCGCGAGGAGGAGGAAGCAGCGAAAGCAGCCGAGGCATCTGAAAAACCTCAAGAAGATGCAAAAAAGGAGGCAAAAGAGGTAAAGGAGGTGACTAAGGAGAAAAAGGAGGTAAAGGAGAAAAAAGAGGCAGAGAATTCTATTGGTTCATTCATCGCCTCAAAGACTGGCAAAAAGTACTACGCCGCAGATTCAGCCCAAGGCAAAAAGATTAAGAAGGAGAATCGGATTTACTTTAAGAATGAGAAGGAGGCTGAAAAGGCTGGGTACAATTCATAGGACTGTTATATCACTGGTCACTAGTCACTTGTCACTCGTCACTCGTCAATTTACTTGAGACCAGTGACCAGAGACTAGCGACCAGTGACGCTTCACTTCTGCATAAAAAGCTGATGACTCATAAGGTGAAGATGTAAATAGAACACCTCCTGCCCCCCGCCCTTTCCTACATGAAACTTGAGCTGATAGCCATCAATCCCATTATCAGCTGCAAACTTCTGAGCTTTTCTGATTAACATCAAAGGAACTCTCTCGGTCTCTTCAGTAAGATCCGCAATTGATGGTACAAAGTCCTCATCCTTTTTCGCAATCAGAAGTAGATGAGTTGGAGCCTTTGGATTTATATCTTTGAATACCAAGACTTCTTCGTCCTCGTAGACAATATCGGTTGGAATTTCTTTTTTTACGATTTTATGGAATATGGTGTCTTCTGGCATCTCAAAATTAAGTATAGCACACATATAACCGAGCCAATATGCCAATTGCCAATATGCCAAAAGCCTTCAAATATTGACTTTTTGCCCTAAATAAGAGAAAATATACATGATGACACCAAACGTCACACCGGAACAAGGCATATCTAATCCGGAAGCGCAGAGCTCCAAAGCATTGATCGTCGAACAACCCCATAAACTTGAGGGACTTTTAGAAACCATTAGTCTTTTAGATTCCATCAGTGAGCGTGTTGGTGAAGATAAATCCGGTGATATGGGTGGCGGAGGAGGAAGTACCGGAAAAAGAGATGATGGATCTGCAGGTGGACAATCAGCACGTGACTTGGCAATTGCGAACTTGGCGGATGAAAAAGTACTTAGAAAACAATTGGCTCAACACATTGAAAGAGAAGTAAAAACACTCAGCAAACAGGTTCATCGTGCAGCAAAGCGAATATCCAAACCCGGCAATGCGCATAAATTGAACGAGCTCTATGCACGCATTCGAAGACTGAACTCTCTATTATCAAGTTTGGTAGAAGCATCATACGATGTTGTTAAGAGGTTGTTTATAAGAGTGTTTATTGATAAGCAGCCGATCCTGTAACTGCTGAGAGAGATGTCGTTTTTTTAGTACTGGAGGTTTTTGGCTGTATAGTTTACAAGTTAGCTAGTTAATAAGTTAACTAGTTATGTAAATAGTTTAACTAACCAACTAGTAACTAGAAACTAGTAAACTAATTAATGTTAAACTCACATACTATCTTTTTCTCACACAATGATTACTAGAATCTAGACACCTCCCCCATCCTTGCTGCAATATCAGCTAAAAAGTCTCCGATTAACGGAACCCATTCAACCCATTGCAATGCCCATATGGTAAGTGGAATTACAATGGCAATTGCAAACAAGATTCCAAGACCATACATTATTCCTCGAAAGAAATAGATTCCGACACTCCTTCCGGCCTCCGCCACAGCAGTACTTTTCTTGGTTAGCCTTTGAACAGAATCATTTAAATGATCTATCGATGCAATAAGTTTTTGTTCTATGGTTTTAGGTTTGGATGGCATAGATTATTTTGTAAATGGTTGAATGGTTGAATGGCTCCCAAGGGCTACGCAGATTTGTGGCTGGAATTTCTTGTATCAGAGCTAGATGATCACTTGCTTGTCCTGAGTGAAGTCGAAGGGCGAACCATTTAGCCATTCAGCCATTTAATTACTTTGCCTTCTTCTTACTCTTACCCTTCTTCTTCTTTTTATCTTCTTCTATATAATCCACTACCCAGCTGAGTACATGGTCAGCCATGGAAATCGGCTTCATAACCATATCCTCAACCTGCTGAGTAACATCATTTACTCTGCGCATAACCTTACGCAGATCCACAACTATAAATATTCCATGATAAAGAAGAACTATAACCATCACGGCAATTGCAACTTGCAAACCGGTAATTATTTGATCCAAATCGTACGACATAAAATAAAGGAGAAGAGTATAATCAATTCTACCTGTCCCCTTTCCCATTCGCAATATTTTCTCCTTGCCCCGGCTCACTTGTATCAAGCTAATAGAGTTTTATCAAAATACTCTTTCCCCTGATCATGGACCGCTCAAAGATCTGCATCCGCATGGCTTTTGCAGACATGAGCCGAGTTGCTCGGAGTATGGGAAAAAGATGATTAAAGAACGCGGCATAATTATCGGATTTCTGCTTATGATAAAAAGAGTTCTGAGTTGTAATCCTTTTGAGAAGCCAACCAGATCTATCTGATCAAAACGTATTATAAATAAACACTCCCCCACCCTCCCTCGTCCACAAAATCACTGCGACAATTGCGAGCGCAAGTAGGAGGCCGTAGATGATTGACCTAAATTTCATCATGATTTAAGTCCGAATAGAGTTTGCAGTATCAAGATCGAGTCACCCAGTGAAGCAGTGACAAAGAAAGCCCATCCGATTGTAACAAATATGAATGTGATTAAGATTCCGAGTACACGCGGCATTCTAATTGGCCATAAGCGATGTATGCATAGTCCTGCTCCGTGATAAATTCCCCAGACTGCAAAGTTGAGTGTGGAGCCATGCCATATACCTATTATGAACATAGTAATCATCAGGTTCATGAGTAGTCTGAATTGACCCACCCGACTGCCGCCAAGTGGAATGTAGATGTAATCACGCACCCAATTGCTCAAACTCATATGCCAGTTGCGCCAGAAGAGTGCGATGTTTTCCCGCAAGTACGGATAACAGAAGTTTTTGGGAACTTGTATGCCAAAAAGCAGTGCCGAGCCCATTGCAATGTTTGTGATACCTGCAAAGTCCGCATAGATTCTAATTGAATATAAGAAAAGTAGCCAAGCTGCATCAAAAGAACCTCGCAGTTCCGTCGGAGTACTTAGGAGACCTGTGGTATGAGCAAGTGGATCTGCAATAATATTCTTTTGTGCGAGTCCGATGAGTATAAGGATAAAACCGTAAGCGAAATATTCTGTTTTAATACTCGAATTTTTGAGTTGCTCTGCGAATTGTTCGTAACGTTTGATAGGACCTGCACTTCTGGTCGGGAAAAACCAAGCAAAGGCGAAGAATTCCTTCCAGTTGGGATTAGGACGATCAACTAAAGTACCGATTAACTCAAAAGTCAGATAAGAAATGCCAAGTGGGAGAGCAACAGCACTCCAATCAAGTGGTGTTCCTGTTGATGATGCTATGAGTGAACCGATTACTGATGCATATTTAAAGAATGCGAGTACACAAACTAATATCACAATCCCAATCACCCACACTCTTTTGATCTTGAGAGCGATAAATGCAATTATGCTCAAAGCGAGTAGAACAATCAGATGTTCGATACTGCTCATTGCAACAAATATCAAACCAAATGCTATCAGGATAATCGATCGCAAGTACTTAGGCGCTCCCCAATACACAAGGACGCTTAATAAAAGGAATGCCAAATAAAATGAAGAGTTAAGGGACATTAAATTTACTTAAAAAATCAATAACAGCCTGCGCAACCTCTCTTTGACCACCTTCATTCAGATGTGTGCGGTCATAATAAAGAGAAGAATCTACAGTTTTATACAAATTAAGCATACGATCCGAATCAATCAGACCCTCCAGTCTTCTTATATTCTGATTTTGCACCCATGTCCTCCTAAACCAGTTATCATCCTGAATTACGAAGAAAATATTTGGCTTATCGCGTAACTGTGGCAGTACAAATTCAAGATGAGATAGAGTCGGATTGTTTTCTATACTCTCCGGATCTTTTCTTTCCGGAATCTCTTTATTGTCATTCTCCAAATCCATAGGGATATTTTCAAAAATCTCCCCGAACCTCATATCCCGCACTCTATTAACAAGCGTATTAACTGTAATCGCAGGATGCATGCGAATAATTGACTGAGTAATCAGGTCACGGTTCCTGTAGATCGGGATTAATCTGAATAGAATTTCCTTGAGTACTTTTTCAGCTCTCGATTTTTCATCAGGCAACTGTCCAAACAATATTTCAAGCTTCCTTCTATCCTCATTAAATGTATCCAGAACAATATTTTCGAATCTGACCGCTTCCCCAAAGTCTCTGAGCGCAATATTATCATCAAATCTGATCGGATTTAAAAAGTATAAATAGATATTGTCTTCGTCATAAGAATTAAGCGCCAATGCCGCCATGTCGATAAACGAAGATCCCGGCTGAGCGAGATTGACCACTCTGATACCATCCTCTTTGAACTCTTCTCTGAGTATTCCGGCAACAGTCTCTTCGACTTCATTCACCCCAACTCCCCACAACACACTATCTCCAAGAACAACCAGATGTTTTTTATCTTCTTCACGCTTCATGGAATCCAATATTCCCAGAACTGCATTATCACTGGGCTCTAGTGTTAAACGATCGAATCCAATCTTATCAAAATATTTACCATCGTATCTTTGGCTGATACAGATATTGATAATTACAAAAAATACGAGTGCCCAGAATCCTATCCAAAGAATGTTCTTAGGTAGAGGCCGGATATTGAGTGTTTCGGGAGGGCGGGGCATAGTAATATTTTACTGATAATTGATACCCATACATAATACTATCTATACGTTGTTTATATGTCTTTTTTGATAGTTTTCGTATATAGAACAATATAATCAAACGCCCAGAGCAGACACTCATGATCATACGATTGCGAATACTATTGCTCATGCATTACATACAAGT